>CAYYRQ010000010.1:0-70597 GCA_964474215.1 uncultured Alphaproteobacteria bacterium | reverse complement strand
GAAGCTGGAGGCAAAATGTCACACATCACCAAAATACTTATAGCTGTTTTTTCTTTATTCATCATTTTTATAGCTCCAACTCTATCAATGGATGTTGAAGAGGAAGAAGGAGCTCTTCGGCAAAGATTATTGAAAGACAGTGACGAAGAAGAGATCTACGATGAGGAAGCTGCTATTCCGTTACCAAGAACTTTTGAGGTTGAAGGCACCCCGAAAAAAGAAAGAGGATAGATAACCAACTTAGAAAATATTTATTCCCTGCAGGTGGGAAACCTTACTTTGGCACAGAATACCCCCCTCTTGAATCAGGAGTTTTAGTCTTTAATGCTAGGTATAAACCACCTGAAGGAAGCTGGGACGATCCAGCTTTTTTTGTAGAAGAAGCAGATAAAGCTTTATTTAATCAACCTAAATCGATTTGGACACGGGGATTACAGGTTGTATTCTGTGCGAGTGGTGCTATGGCTCCTTGGGGCTGGGGGCCACTATCGATGTTTTTGTCGCAAAATATAGTTTGGAGTTCGGAAATACCTGAAGCTGTTCCTGCGGTCATTGTTTATGGAACAATTGCAATAACGACTATCCCATTTATGCAACAGCTTATTGATAGAGGTGGAATTGTTGGGAACGCAATATTTGATAAAAATGGACTCTCCTACTCTAAATCAGACAAAAGACCGCACATTAGAAAGCTCAAAAAAGAATTAGAACTACCCTTTCAGGTTTGCGGAAAACCAAGATATTTACCGATTAATATACAAGGTTTGTGTCGTTTTGTAGCTGTAGTTCATGGCCTCATTCAAACATCACCCTTAATTGCTTTGTTTTACGATGCTGAATTTTACTTTCCTGAGTATTTTGCTGCCTTTGTTGGCCCACTTGGCGTAATGTTGTTTGAAAAAGGTTATAGCGAAAGTTTAGAGAGCCTTGAATATTTGGCCCATCGATACTTCACAAATCAGTTACGTATGGAAACCCAAAAAAAGGATATATTGATACGGCGTTTAATGGATTTAAAAGCGCTTATTAATGCCAAAGGAAGCAATAAGTTAGTTGATGAGCTCTACAATAGTTTTCAGCAAGCCATGGCAGCACATAAAAAAAAAGCTCTGAAACGAAAGTTTTTGCTGCTAGCTTGTTTTTCTTGAAACGCATGGAAAATGATGCCTTCAACACCCTACGTGACATGATTGAAGAAGCGAGCAGGCATCTTGATGAAAGAGCCCATGTCACCAGCCTAAGAAACGATGAAGGAGAGGAGGCCGCTTCACGAGGTAGTTATCGTGAGCTTGAAGAAATGGGCGAAGTTGTTCAAACCATGCGCACCATCCCTATTGCAGCAGCTATGCACCTCATTGAAGACATCAGCCAACTTCCTGGCGTAACAACAATGCGTCGCGTGTTCGAATATTTGGCAGTTCGCATTCCTGGAATAGCTGAAACCAGTCGATTCTTGTTTCCTCTTTGGGCAATTCCTAAGCTTTTTGAAGATTTCGGAATAACAAACGTTTCTGTTAATGTCCTTGGGGCTGAAATGGACCCAATTTTTATAGGTGCAATTTCAGTTTCATTTGCTCAGTTATTGATTCGAGCTGCTTCTGAATGGTACCTGCAAAATGATGTTGCCCTGCAATTTAGGCAATTTGGATCTACTCACACAGACTACTGGCCGCTTCGTATGATATCAAATACTTTATCAGTTTTAGCATCTGGTGAAGCTACATTATATGGCCCTGCGATAATCTTTTCACTGCTGGCTAATTCACCTATTTATGAAAGAGTGATTTTATCAGCCGCCTTTTTTCCTGCAGAAATGGCTTCTTTCTATCGATTTTTCTCCATGAAATATGGAAATTTCATTAGATCCATAACGACTAACCTTGTTAGAACGACAGCCCAACGTCGTGCTGTGCTTAATGCCGAAGCTGATAAGTTACTCGAATTGATTCCAAAATTTGATGAAGATACAACGAACGAATTTTACAAGCTAATTCAAAGAGGGCTATAAATTTTATAGCCCTTCAGAACTATTTTTCTAACAGCGTGGATCCCAAGGCGTTCCCTTGCAATGAGCTTTATGGCTAGCATGCTCTACATTTTCGTGTTTCATTTGATGTTCATTGTGGAGCTTTGTATTCGCAAGCAGCTGACTCGCGCCTGTAATCCATAGTGAAACTGCAAAAATTACGACTGTTGAAATCTTCATTATTTCCTCCTTGATATATTGATTTTAAAAAATTAGCAGAAAAAGATAAAAATAATATTAACAATCGACCGTAATAAAGATAGGATTTCCAAAACCAATTCTATATAAGAAATACTAAATGCTGAAAAAAATTCGCCTTTTCTTTATCCACTTCTTAATCTATCAGTTTTACGTAACATCCGTTTTTCCAATGGATATGTTGTTAGATGAAACGAAACCAACTCATACACCATCAAAAGTTCTTATGAATAGTGATGATGGATCTGAAAGCGGTGAGGAGGAGGATAAGAAAAAGGAGAAAGCCAAAAAGCCTTCCATCGGACAAACAGCGGACAGACTGGATCAGTATCAGAAATTTTTAGATGTCATCCCTCCTACCGAATTATATGAAGCCCGAGAGATTGGCGATGAAGATGAGGAATGGGCTGATTTAAATAACTGCCGAATTAACTATATTATCAAAGCCATGACAACGCCTAGTGGAGACAAAAGCCCTTTACTTGGCTCGAATAAAACAGAGATGAAATCAAGTATTTATTTTTTTGATGAAACGGCAGAAGTTTCTCCTTCTTTGCATACGAATACTAAAGATTTTTGCCAAGAATTCGACGAGGTGCAATTTAACCAATCAACTTCAATTGAGACGAAGTTCCTAACAACGATAGCTTTTCTTTTTGGACTTACGGTTGCTTGGGGATGGGTTCCAACCAATATGTATATGGCAGCACCAGCGCTTGAATATTTACCCGCGGGATCCATGTTTGCAAATGGTGTTGTTTTTAGCTTAATCGCATTGACGTCAATTGCTTTTGCAAACCAAATGTCTAATCTAGGGCATACGATAGGAAATACACTATTCGGTAGAACCGGATTTACGACAACAAAAAAAGACAAGCTTCCGCATATCAAACCAATGGACTACACGGTTCAATTTAAATGGCCTGGCTCTCGTCATATACGATTCATAAAAGTTCCAGTAAAAATTGCTGCTGTGGGGCTGTCCACAGTATATGCTGCGTTTAAAGCTGCCCCTCGGGCAATATTATTTTGGATTGCGGAAAAATATTTCCCCATTTATAGAGGATTTTTTATAGGCCCATTGGCACTATCATCTTTTGAGCAAAGCTATAATGATGCATTTGAAAGTTGGAAACAAAATTTTTTACAACGCCCGCCATCCATTGCTGTCCGAATAGAAATTCTTAAAGACCGTCTCAAAGACATGCGAAAACTTCTCAATTCACAAAATAGCGCTGACCTCGTTGCTGAACTCCATAATGAATACCAAAAGGCTTTAACTGCAAATTCACCCCCTAAACAAAAGGGATTCACTCAATTCCTGCTTCGCAACAGCCAAATCTTTAAATTCATTTATTCATGCCTAAAGGGGCCACCACAAGAAGCTGTTTCATACCCAAGCAAACAGCGCGTTTTTATCGCAAGTTTATTTTTTCTTCGCAAAGAAATTAATCCAGGTGTTGAAATGTCCTCCCAAGCTATTGAAGAGGCTCATCGAACCGTTACATCCTCTAGAATTGATCCAAACCTTAGAGAGCTCATTGAACCAGGTGTAGATCAGTCTGTCGTAGAAGAATTAAAAGGATGGTCAAGGTTAATTGAAGACATTGAATCTCTCAAACAGTCCACTCAAGCCCGAAAGTTTATTGAGGGAAATTCTAATTATATTGCAGGCGTTGCTGCTATAGGTGCTTTCCTACTCATTATATGGGTGGCAGATCAAGTCTTTCCAAACTATGGAAACCATGTTCTCTTGACCTATCAAAATTATGATTTAAACAATCGAACGGCTATAGCTGGGGCTGTTGCTTTATTACAATTTGCCCTTGACCCCTTCTCTGAATGGTTTACGCGTAACAAGGCGTTTCTTGGTTTTCGTGACATCTTTTCAACTCGAGATGATTTTTGGTTATTTCGAAAATGCGCCATTTCTCTAGCAAGCCTTGCGAGTGCTTTTGGTACCTTGGCTTATTTAGCAATACTCATTTCCTTTGACGAGGCCCCTGTACTCATAAAAGTCTTACCAGCTCTTGGGCTTATGGCTAACCAGTTCTTAATATTATATGCTTTTTTCCATATGCATTATAATGATGTCATCACAAAAGTTGCGACAACCGGCTCTAAGGATTGGCCCCAGAATAACCGCTTTTCACAGTATAGATATTTACGGCCTATAAAAAGAGGTCTGGATTCCTTGCAACTCTCAAGGAAACGCGCTGAACTTAACGCAGAGATTGATCGCCTTAGAGCAATTATTCCAGACTTAGATGACGCAACACTAGAACAGCTGTATCATATAACGCAGGGGGGGCTTTAAAGATCTAGTCAATAGATTTTAGAATCTATTTTCTTAACTGCATTCATACGGTCCTCAAAATCCGTTTGAGAGGAAAAGGCTTCAATTTTTGCTTCTGTATGATCAATGATAAGTTGGCCTTGTAAGTGGGCATACTCATGCTGGAACACTTTAGCCGCAAACCCTGCTAATCTTTCTTCAATCCAACTTCCTTTGATGTTTTGATACTTAACATGAATTTCCACCCATCTGGGGAGAGAAACAACATGTAATGAAACTGAAAAGCAGGCTTCCTCACTAACTAATCGTTCTATGCCAACTGGTTCAATTGAGGGGTTTATCACGGCTCTAAGGTTTTCATCTGTCCGGTCAGGGGTATAGATAAAGATTGGCAGTGAAAGTCCTATTTGAGGAGCAGCAAGTCCTGCCCCTCCCCCAATTTTGTTTCTTGTTTCGACCAATTTTGAAATGGTGTCTTTCACAACGCCCCAATCTAAGGCCTTGATTGGGCTGGGTGCTTTTCTCAAAATATGAGAATGATCAGCCTCAAGGGTCAAAAGTAAATTTTCCGTTTCCATAGCATAAGCCCAATTGAGTGGCGTGATTAAGTATACGCATACAAACCTAAGAAATTTCATAAAAACTCTTTTTTCCAACCTTTTAACAACTTTAAGAGAGATATTTTATCTTGTCATGAAAAGATAGTGAATTGTATTGCTTTTTTATATATAATGGAATGAGAAACCATAACAAAACATGAGGAAAAATGCGCTATCTAACTGGGATTCTGATAAGTATGCTTTTTATAAATGTTGCAAATTCTGAGAGCATCACAAATTTTCAGCTGCTTAATTTTTGCCAAGGGAAAGATTCGTCTGGCAAAAGTTTTTGTTATGGATTTATCATCGGAGCGGCAAATGCAGCCCAGTTCTACCGAAATGTTGTAGATGTCAACGATAAGTTTGTTGATATATGTTTTCCGAAAGACATATCAAATAAGGAAATTGTCGACCTCTATATTCAGTGGGCAAAAGCTAATCCTGACCTAGCTTCAAGCCCAGCTTTCATAGGTGTTTCAACGTCTTTTTCGCAGAAATATTCATGCGAAGATCAAAATAACGACAATAATCGTAAAACATATAAATAGTATTTAAACTCATTATTAATTACATAATGATATTCTATTAATATAAACAAACTTTTGTATAATTAAGGAAGGTCATTATGTTAGACTCTGCATCATTTATTGAGGCCCGTCTTGATGGGGCACATTCATTACTTCATTCAACCCATGAATATATCAAGTGGCAAGCTCCCCTTGATGTAGAAGAGCTTGACTCCGAAGTCGTTTACAAAATTAGTGCTGAGGCTCTTCGTGTCACCGTCAGAATGACTCAAATTATAGCTTGGCTTATGTTACAGAAAGCCGTTTTAGAAGGGGAATTAACACAAAAAGAATTTTTATCTGAAGAATACCGTGTCCTCCAGGGGCTGCAGTGTACTGAAAAAGGTGCTGAAGAGGACGACGATGTCCCTCCCCGTTTACGCGACCTGCTTAAAGAAAGCCGTGAGCTTTATACCCGTATACTTCGCTTAGACAAAATCGTTCGGGTCAATATGAAAATAAAGCAAATTAATAAATGAAGATGATTTACGGCTTCATTAATTGACGCAAAACATAGTGAAGGATGCCATCATTTTCAAAGTATTTCACTTCATTTTCCGTATCAATGCGGCACAGCAAAGGAATTGACTCGCTTTGTCCATTTTGGCGGTGAATATGCGCTTGTAAAATCATGCCTGGTTTGAGCTTAGCATTCTCAAGACCGACGATGTCGATAGTTTCAGAGCCATCTAGCTTGAGAGAGAGTCTTGTCATCCCTTCTGTAAAAACAAGGGGAAGGATGCCCATGCCAATTAAGTTTGTGCGATGAATCCGCTCAAAGCTCTCCGCAATGACGGCTTTCACGCCCAGTAACCTTGGGCCTTTTGCAGCCCAGTCCCGCGATGAACCCGTTCCATATTCTTTACCCGCTATAACAACTAAAGGAATGCCTTGTTGTTGGTAGCGCATGGAGGCGTCAAAAATGGAATGAACTTCTCCGTCTGGTTGGTAAACTGTATATCCGCCCTTAATTTCAGGCGTCATTTCATTTTGCATACGGATATTAGCAAAGGTCCCGCGCACCATAACCTCATGATTGCCACGGCGAGAACCATAAGAATTGAAATCTTCCAAGGGGATGTTATGATCTTGCAAATAGAGACCTGCTGGACTAGCTGGCTTTATACTACCTGCGGGAGAGATGTGATCGGTTGTAATGCTATTTCCTAAGAGGGCCAAAATCCGCGCTGACTTAATATCTTTCACTGGACGTGGGTCAGATGTCATATTTTCGAAATAAGGCGGATGCTTGACGTACGTACTGTCTTTGGGCCATTCATAGGTAAAACCAACATTCACTTTGATATTTTTCCATACTTCATTTCCATCAAACACATTTGCATACCTGTGGGTAAACATTTCGGGGGTCAAAGATATCTTAATTGTATCTTGAATTTCTTTGTTGGATGGCCAGATGTCCTTTAGATACACGGGCGCACCAGTTTGATCAAACCCTAGGGGAGCCTCATAAAGGTCAGTTAATACAGTCCCAGCAATCGCATAAGCGACAACCAACGGTGGCGAAGCTAAGTAATTCATTTTAACCTGGGGATGAACGCGCCCCTCGAAGTTGCGATTTCCCGACAACACCGCAGCCACTGAAAGGTCATCTTTATCTACAGCGCTCGCGATTGCATCAGGCAAGGGGCCAGAGTTACCAATACATGTCGTACATCCATAACCAACAAGTTCAAAGCCCAGCGCGTCTAGGTCCTCTTGAAGGCCCGCTTTTTCATAATAATCCGTTACCACCTGACTTCCAGGAGCAAGTGATGTTTTTACCCACGGTTTTGCCTTCAAGCCCTTTTCTCTCGCTTTACGGGCGAGTAATCCCGCGCCAATCATAACGGCGGGGTTTGAAGTATTTGTACAACTCGTAATAGCTGCGATCACAACGTCACCATCGCCCACAGGAGATTTATCCTCAAATTCAATAGACTTTCCTTCTGCCAACAGCGTATCTTTTGCTGACGTCACGACATTCTTAAGGAGAATTTTATCTTGTGGACGGGTGGGACCTGCAATTGTCGGCTCAACATCTTCAAGGTTCAAAACCATCGTTTCCGTATATACAGAGCCCTGGCTTTCCCAGAGACCTTGGGCTTTAGCATATTCTTCAACAAGTTTCACACGGTGAGCGTCTCGATTTGTGAACGTAAGATAACTAAGAGTTTCTTCATCAACAGGAAATATAGCGCTAGTGGCGCCAAACTCAGGGGACATATTGCTAATCGTAGCTCGGTCAGCAATGGTTAAGTCCTTAAGCCCAGAGCCGAAGAATTCAACGAACTTCCCAACAACACCTTTTTCTCGAAGCATTTGCGTTACGGTTAACACCAAATCTGTCGCTGTTGCGCCTTCCTTAAGTTTTCCTTCGAGACGGAACCCTATAACATCAGGAATAACCATGGAGATGGGCTGCCCGAGCATCGCTGCTTCTGCTTCTATTCCACCAACACCCCAGCCTAAAATACCCAATCCGTTGATCATGGTTGTATGACTATCTGTTCCAACCAATGAATCTGGATAAACCTCCACGTCTCCATTTGTCTCTTTTGTCCAGACTACCTGCCCTAAATACTCAAGGTTAACTTGGTGGCAAATGCCTGTACCAGGCGGCACAACGCGAAAGTTATGGAAGGCCTTTTGACCCCATTTTAAAAAGGCATACCTTTCATAATTCCGCTCAACCTCACGCTCAACGTTGAACTTATAGGAATCTTGGGTTCCAAACTTATCAACAATAACGGAGTGATCAATGATCAGGTCAACCGGAACCCAAGGATTAATTGTATTTGGATCACCGCCAAGCTTATCTATCGCATCTCGCATCGCCGCCAAGTCAACCACAGCAGGAACACCCGTAAAATCCTGCATAAGAACTCTTGCAGGAGCAAATGAAATCTCTTTCTTTGAAGTTTGTGTCTTCACCCAATCGGCGAGGGCTTCGATATCACTTGTTTTGACGGCTTGCTCATCTTGAAAACGCAGCATATTTTCCAGAAGAATCTTTAGGCAATACGGAAGCTTCGAAATTCCACCGAGATGTTTCTCAAGTTCTTTTAATGAGTAATAGCTGTACTTTTTACCTTCAACCGTTAGAGTCTTTTTTGTTATGTGGTGATAGGACATTTGTAAACCCGCCTTGCTTGCATCAGTAATATATCAGATTCGCCCCTAGTCTGCATAAGGATTTTTGCCAGAGCGCACAAAAAGTCGAATGGGCACACCTTCCATTTGGAAGGTCTCCCTGATGCCATTCATAATGTATCTTACATATGAACTCGGCAACTCAGAGGATTTACTGCAAAAAAGAACAAAGGTCGGAGGCCGCACTTTGATCTGCGTTAAGTACTTAATCTTAATCCTTCGACCAGACACCAAAGGTGGAGGATGACGGGCCACACTCTCCTCAAGCCATCGGTTTAATTTAGAGGTTGAGATTCTCTTATTCCAAAGACTATAAATATCCAGCACCGCATCTAATAACTTATCTTTATTTTTTCCAGTGAGGGCAGATAACGGTACCAGTGGGATGCCTTGGACTTGAGGTAAGGCTGTCGTTAATCTTTCACGCAAATGATTCAGAAGATCTTGTTTGTCTTTTATTAAATCCCATTTGTTGAGGGCAAGAACGAGACACCTCCCCTCCTCTATGACTTTGCTCGCAATATACAAGTCCTGTTTTTCTAAAGGCTGCGTCGCATCAATGACAAGAACAGCCACTTGAGCATATTGAATAGCTGACAGGCTCTCCGAGTTCGCCAACCACTCTAATTTTTCGGTCACTTTGGAACGCTTACGCAACCCTGCTGTATCAACGAGTCTGAACTTTTGATCGTTATAGGTCCAGTCAGTTGAAACAGCATCCCTTGTCACGCCCGCCTCAGGCCCGGTGAGCATACGCTCATGCTCAACTAATTGATTCAACAAGGTTGATTTTCCTACATTCGGACGCCCAACAATTGCAATTTGTAAGGGTTGCTCTTGTTCATCCTCACTCTCAATCTCACTAGGACCTTGATAAAAACTATGAAGAGCCTCGTAAAGTTGCTCAAGCCCTTGCCCGTGCTCAGCAGAAATAGGATACGGTTCATCAAATCCAAGGGCCCAGCCTTCGGCAAGGCCCATTTCCCCTTCCTTACCCTCACATTTGTTTGCTATAAGAATAACAGGCTTTTCGGCTTTTCGAAGGAGAGCCGCAAACGACTCGTCTAGTGGGGTTAACCCTGAACGCGCGTCTATCATAAACAAAACGACTTCAGCATCTTCAAGGGCCAAGAATACTTGCTGCTTCATCTCAGCCATCAGCGGCTCATCTTTTTGATCTTCTATTCCTGCCGTATCGATTAACTTGAGGGGAATATCACCAAGCTGTCCAAAGGCTTCTTTTCGATCACGGGTCACACCGGGAAGATCGTGGACAATCGCCATACGCTTACCACAAAGGCGATTAAATAATGTTGATTTTCCTACATTCGGACGACCAACAATTGCCACCTTCAATCCATATTTTCTGCAGAATTCTTCTGATAACTTCATATTTGAACCTTATTGCTGAGGCAATACTAGTTTATAAATGCATAAAAAACTAGAGAATAAGCAATTAAACCCTTTCCTTTTTAACAGCTAAGCAGCATACTACACATTATGGATGAAGATAGCCTACCGATTAAACAACACATAGACAAACTGATTTCAATCGTCATTCGAGCAGGAGAACGTATTTCAGACCTCTATCAACAAAATGTAGAGGTGATTGAAAAAAGCGATGGCTCCCCAGTTACAGAAGCTGATAAAGAGAGTCACAACATTCTTGCAGAAGGTTTAAGTAAATTAATACCTGGCACTCCCGTTATTTCCGAAGAAGATGAAGACTCTTGGAAAGTTAAGTCAGACCTCTATTGGCTCATCGATCCTTTGGACGGGACTAAGGGGTTTATTTATAAAAGCGGTGATTTTTGCATCAACGTTGCCTTGATGAAAAATGATAAACCAATTTTAGGACTTATACACATCCCTCTGACAAAAGAAACATTTTATGCTTTTGATAATAAAGCTTGGCGATATTACGAAGGTAAATCGCTTGTCCTGCAAACCCGCGCGCCTCCAAACCAAGGGCTTACGTTGCTTTTAGGCGGGTATGGGTTAAAATTCCAAAAACAGCAAGATTTCTTTCTAAAATCCTACCCTGTTGATAAGGTAAAGCATATGAGAAGCGCCATTAAGTTTTGCTATATTGCAAATGGACTTGCTGATCTCTATATCAGGGTTACCCCCTGCAGCGAATGGGACACAGCTGCTGGACAAATTCTGGTCGAATGTGCAGGTGGCCTTATGACAAAGCTTGATGGATCTACCTTTATGTATGGAAAACCCAAGTTGATCAACGAAGGATTTGTTGTTTTTGGCAAAAAACCATGATTTATGAGCCAACTCAGAAAAACATAGAAAAGGCAGCACAGCATTTAAAAGAGGGCAATCTAATTGCCCTCCCCACAGAAACTGTTTATGGGCTTGCTGCAGATGCGACGAATGATATTGCTGTTGCAAAAATCTATGAGTTAAAAAATCGTCCCACTTTTAACCCTCTCATTGTTCACAGTTATTCCCCAAAAGCTCTTCAAGAATTTGTGGAATGGAATAATACTGCGGAGGCACTCGCCCAGCGCTTTTGGCCAGGCCCCTTAACGATGGTCCTGCCCATGAAAAAAGACGCGCCAATTTCTTTGCTCTGTACTGCAGGACTGGAGACACTTGCCGTTCGCGTGCCCAGCAATCCCATTGCTCAAAAAGTCTTAGAGAATCTTGGAAAACCTGTAGCAGCCCCCAGCGCCAATCCATCTGGACACGTTAGTCCTACGCAAGCGGAACATGTCCATTTGGATTTCCCAGACCTCTTCATATTAGAGGGGGGAGACTCTTCTGTAGGACTTGAATCAACAATTCTTGATCTTACGCAGGAGCCCATTCAATTGTTAAGACCTGGTCAAATTACCCAACAAAACGTTGAAGCTATAACTGGTTCCTTAGCAACCTATAAGGGAGCAAGCATCAAAGCACCAGGTATGATGAAAAGCCATTATGCGCCAAAGCATAAGCTAAGGCTCAATATCATAGATCCTAAAGCCGATGAGGCCTACCTTGCTTTTGGCAAGACACAGGTAAATAATCTCTATACATTAAATTTGAGTACTTCAAAAAATTTAACAGAAGCAGCAGCAAATCTTTTTAAAATGCTCAGGCAGCTTGACTCTTCTCCATGTCTGGGCATTGCAGTGGCACCTATCCCAAATCATGGAATAGGAGAAGCGATTAATGATCGCCTCCAACGCGCTGCTGCGCCTCGCGAAACTTAATGAATAGTATTAAATAGGCTGACGCAATTGTAATAACTGACAACCAATAGTTTCTCCAAAGGTTATGGGTCACTTGCGCTTCAATCAATGCATAAATGATGGTTGCATTACAAACAGCAACAGAAAGCTTGTCTTTTACAGATTTCATAACTACCCAAAACAGAGAGGCAATGAATAAAGCAAATAAAATTCCGCCCAAAAGACCCAACTCATAAAATGCCTGTAAGCTGCCGTTATGGGCATGAATTGTCATTTTTACACCATCGACAACTTCAGGCTTTATCCTTCGGGCAAATCTTCCTGACTCTAATCCAAACCCAAGCCAACCATCGTGTAGAAATTTTTTAGCATACCACTCCCACACGAAGATACGTATATTCAAACTATTGTTTACAATAGAGGACAAAAAAGGAATTTTATGTATTTTTGCTGGAGTCAAAATATATGCGTATAGAATTGGGGAAAAAATGAGCCAGCTAAATGACACAATCATTAGAAGACGTGTCACTAACATCGGATAAAGGACACTCAGGCCATACACCGGCATTGCCATTAAAACGGCTAGAAAAGCCGTCTGACATTTTGATAAGTAAATTGCTAATAGTAATAATATGTAAACCAAACTGGCGAGGGTACGTTTGCCATCAACCCACAACCAAGTACATGCTGTAAACAGGAACAGGCCAACAATTGACCCAGTCGGTTTGATCATTCTTAAAGATTTAAATGTTCTGATAGTACCATGAAGATCAACAATTTTTCCATATGCTTGCAGAGAGTATAGAAGGATGAAAGCTATGCCGGCAATGTAGAGTATCTTTTTACAAATGTGTATATGCCGCTCGTTTGCATCTTTTACACCAGAAATGAGCAAAACAGCACTAACATACGTAAGGCTTGCCTCAAACAAAGTTTTTACAGCCACGAATTTATCTTCAACCCAAATAATGCTTATACCTGAAAGCAGAATTAGCAAAAAAGAAAATACAAATGGAGGAGTTGTATTTATATTTAGAAGCGAAACTCTTTTTTCATAGAAAAGATACAGAGCTGTTATGATTGGTAATATAACTGAAAAGTTCTTATAGAAAAAGAGTGGTGCGACCCCCAAGCCTATTCCAATTATGTAGATAAAGAGGTTCTGCTTATAGCTCTGTATTCCATTACCTGACAGCTCCCATTTCAAGAATTTAATCATATGCATTTATTCCATAGGATTTTTAATATATAGTTATAAGTTAATGTAAGGTAATCTAGAAGGCATAATGACTTTTTTCAACAACTTTAAGTTTTATCGACTAAAAGCCCCAAAACTGGGATTATTGGCAAGCCTTCTTATTTTTTGTTTTGCAGTCAGTCCTGGAAACTGTACGACCATCCCCAAAGAAGGAACCTTAATCCGAGACGCAGAAATTGAAGATGTAATTAAAACTTATCTGACTGACCTTTTTAATGCAGCCAAACTTAATCCCAAAAAAATTCAACTCTACATCATCCATACAAGTGCGGTAAACGCTTTTGCAATGACTGGCAACAAAATAGGCATTAACACAGCGTTTCTTCTCAAAGTAAGGTCGGGGTCAGAGCTTATCGGAGTCCTTGCGCACGAAACTGCACACATACAAGATAGTCATATCATTCGTGGCGTCGATGCTTTAGAAAAATCTTTACTGCATACCCTCATTGGTACAATCGGTGGGCTCGGTGCTATATTTGCAGGCCACCCAGATGCAGGATTAGCAATCATGTTGGGTAGTAACGAAATTGCAAAAAGTAGTTTTTTAAAGTTCTCAAGAACCCAAGAGGGATCCGCAGACCAAGGTGCTGTGCGATTGTTAGATAGTTTAGGATACTCGTCAAAGGGCTTGCTCACTTTTTTACAAGAGCTACACCAAGATAATTTTTACCTTGAACAATACATAGATCCCTATGCTATTACCCACCCACTTACATCTGAAAGAATAAGCTTTATAGAATCTCATATACAAAAGTCTCCGCACACAAACACTCAACTCCCTTCCGGATATGAAGAAAGGTTTACGAGAATCAAAGCCAAATTAGCTGCATTTCTAAATAGCCCAGGCAAAACATTTGCAACCTATAAACCAACTGACACCTCACCCAATGCAAGATATAGTCGAGCAATTGCATACCTCCAATCATCCCAAATGAACGAAGCCCTTTCAGAAATAGATAAACTCATAGCTGAGTATCCTGAAGATCCATTTTATTGGGAGCTCAAAGGGCAAATTCTTTTTGAGTCTGGAAAACTTCAGCAAGCTTCAAAAGCATATGAAGCTGCTGTAAAAATTCGCCCTGACATTCCCTTGCTCCGCCTTTGCTACGCTCATTCACTTCTCGAAATGGAAGGGACAGAAAAGTCGATCCTTAATAAAGCTTTAGAAGAACTCTTGCGTGCTAAAACAGAAGAACCAAACAACCCTCTCATATACCGCCTGCTTGCCGTTTGTTACGGGAAACAAGAAAAGGTCGGATTAGCAGCATTGTCACTCGCTGAAATGGCTTTTGAACTTGAAGACTTAGACATAGCAGAAGAACAAGGTAAAAGAAGTGTGCAACTCCTCAAAGATGATCACAAAAACCTTGTGCGCGCGAAAGAGATACTTGAAGAGACAAAAAGACTTAAAAAACGTAACCATGATGGACTTTTGACTATATAAACGGCGCAATGAAAACAACTAAAAAATATACCCCGAGAACATCAGATGTTCTTGTCGAGCTGTCGAAGACAAAGGGGCATCCTCCAACTATCTCTTACGAAGAAGTCTTAAAAACGCTTGGGATAAGGGCGTTCGGTATTCTTGTTATCTTCTTTTCACTGCCAAATCTTCTTCCATTCGGCGTTATTCCAGGCATCTCTTTTTTGTTTAGTATCCCTATCGCTTTTTTTGCAGTTGAGATGTTATTGGGTCAAAAAACCTTTTGGATTCCGAAAAAGCTTGCAAAAAAGACGATGTCCCGCGCTAAAATTTCCCACATGATAAAGAAGCTTATTCCCTACATACAAAAAATAGAAAAAATCGCTCAACCTCGCCTTTCACTCATAACAACTTCCCCCTTTGATCGGATCAATGCCCTCTTCATACTTTCTCTAGCCTTACTATTGATGCTCCCCATTCCTTTTAGTAACTTTATTATTGGAAGCATAATTACACTTCTCAGCTTAGGCATCATGGAAAAAGATGGTCTTTTACTCTCGATATCATACATCCTAGTTGCTTTATATTACGCATTTCTCATCTCAGTTTTCACCCATGCCTTCTCATCTTTAGTTTAGTAGAAAAAGTTTAAATTTTCTCTTGAGCGTAGGGATCAAATGCTTTACTGCTTTAGGCATAAGGAGGGAACGCATGGCACTAACAAATACTCAATCAGCTGAAATCGAAGATCTTCAATCCCAAACATTCTCTACTAAGAGAGTCGTGTCTCCAGGTCTTGAAGACATTCTCTATCAGCCCTTCCCCATTTTAGATCATGGTTTCGTCCGCGTTATTGATTATATGGGTGACGATAGTTCAATTGTTCAGGCAGCTCGTGTTTCATATGGAAAAGGAACGAAAAAGGTTTCTGAAGACAGAGGTCTAATTCATTACCTTCTGCGTCATGCGCACACCACTCCTTTTGAAATGTGCGAAATTAAATTTCATGTTAAGCTGCCTATATTTGTTGCCCGTGACTGGATTCGCCATCGAACAGCTAACGTAAATGAGTATTCAGGTCGGTACTCAATTTTAGATCGTGAGTTCTATATCCCGAATGAAGACATCCTTGGTGCACAGTCCACAAGTAACCGTCAAGGTCGTGGAGATAATCTCACACATGAACATGCCCAAGAAGTCCTTAATTTGTTACGCGAAGATGCTAAGAGAAATTATGAGCACTATGAACAGCTCCTTAATGAAGACTCTGAAGGAAATACTCTGGATCCCAATAAGGATAAACTCGCGAGAGAACTTGCTCGGATTAATCTTTCTCTAAATATATATACTCAATGGTATTGGAAAATTGATCTTCATAATCTAATGCACTTCTTAAGTTTACGTGCAGATTCACACTCCCAGTATGAAATCCAGGTATACGCTTACAAAATGTTGGAAATCATGAAAGATTGGGTTCCGCACACCTATGAAGCCTTTATGCAGTACAGAAAAGAAGGCGCTCGCTTCTCCAAAAACGGACTTGCAGCTATCAAGCGTTTAGTTAATGGAGAAAAAATCACCCATGAGGAAAGTGGAATGACGAAACGAGAATGGTCGGAGTTCTGCGAACAACTTGATTTAGAAACATAGTTAATTTTTTAAGGGAGGACTATAGTTGGACAAAGTAAATGATCGCCTAAAGGGCGTTGAGGATTATGTATCTTCTACAACTTTAAATCTTTCGCCATGGGACGCCGTCATCATCTTAAAAAAAGATGGTGCTTTTGAAACTTCCCTTCCAAAAGTCAGTAGTGATTATATCCCAGACAACGTTGTGTTAGGCGCAGCTCTTGCTTTTGCATTGCGTAATCAAGACTTATGTAACCTTATCAGAGAGAACTTTGAAAGAGAGTGTGCAGCCGGCATAGAAGAACAGTAAAGTTAAGCTGATTAATTCATGACTCCTTCACGTTTCACTTGACACTATGGGCTGGCAGATGTTTTTCTATAAGTATGCTTGAAATATAAGCATTAAATATTGCCAACAGGAGAACAGATATGCTAAATACACGACGACTTCGACTTACGAAACTTACGAACCAAGCCGTTTCAAAACCATTTAATCGATACAAAGTTAAGGACATATTCAAATGTACATCAAATCATTCTTCAAAGTCGTAAGTTTTGCAGTAACATCTTTTATTTTTTCTAATTTTCTAGAAGCCAGCCCACCCTCACCCCAAAAATCAGTCGCCATTACACAAATCGCAGAACATCCTGCAGCAGATGCGGTACGTCAGGGGATTATCGCCGCCCTGAAAGAAAGTGGCTATGCAGATGGCAATGATTTTAAAATTTATTTTGAGAATGCCCACGGAAGCCCTGTGACAGCAGCTCAAATTGCAAGCAAGTTCGTAAGCTTGAATCCGTCCGTACTTGTGCCCATAACGACAACCTCCGCCCAAGCCATTGTTAAAGCTGATAAAAGCCACAAAATTCCAATTGTATTTGCTGCCGTAACAGACCCTATTTCAGCTGGTATGGTTAAAGACCTTCAACATCCTGGGGCTCATATCACAGGTATTACTGACGCAACCCCTGTTAAGCGTCAAATCGAACTTTTCACCAAAATACTTCCAAACATGAAGCGCTTGGGAATTATATACAATCCCGGTGATAACAGCTCCTTAACGCCTGTTAAAGAAGCTAAAAGGATCTGCAAACAACTGAACATAATTGTCGAAGAGGCGTCCGCATTCAAAACGTCCGATGTTCCCACAGCTATGAAACAACTTGCAGGAAAAGGGGTCGATGCTGTTTTTGTCCCCTTAGATAATACGGTATTGGCTGCCATGGATGCCGTTTTAAAAATCGGACTTGAGCACAATACACCTGTGTTCTCGAGTGACAGTGATTCTGTTGCGCAAGGTGTTCTTGCTTCCACAGGATATACCCACTTTGATACAGGTTATGCTGCTGGTCAGATCGTCGTAAAAGTACTTGACGGTGCAAACCCAGGCGATATCCCCGTATCAAGTGCGAGTGATATGAATGTCTATGTGAATACACGAACCGCACAATTATTAGGCATTGATATCCCAGAGGATGTCCTTCAACAAGCAAAAAGGCTCTAAAGATCAATAAGGAAGCTAGACTCTGCCCGCTAGTATTCGATAGAAATAAAATCTGGGTTGCTTTGTCAGGATTTCGACCCTCCGCACAATGACGAAACCCTCTAAAAGTGCATCATTGCGTGGAGCGATAGCGACGCGGCAATCCAGATCTGCAGTGAATAAGCCTGCTCACGCTCATTTTAGTTTCAATGATTGCTTTAACCGACAACATGCCAACTGTAAATCTATATAAGGAAGCGAAATTAACTATTGCACCTTATTCCATTTTTTATCCCTCTAGTCAGACAGATATTTTCCTAGTAGCATACGAGTTAATTATAACAACTGTATAGGTCTCTTATGTCCAAAAAACCGCATATCATCGTCCTTGGAAATGAAAAGGGAGGAACTGGAAAGTCAACCGTCAGCATGCATGTCACTGTTAGTCTTCTTCGACTCGGCTTCAAAGTCGGCACCATTGACGTTGATGCCAGACAGGGGACTTTTACGCGATATATGGAAAACAGACAAGCGACCTCTGATTCAATGGCTAAAGGACTTCCCATTTCTAAGCACATACCCATACTTCTTAGCCAAAACACAAATAGAGACGAGGCCGTTGCAGAAGATAAGCAAAACTTAAACAAGGCCGTAGCTGATTTATCCGAAAATGACTTTATTTTGATTGATACCCCTGGTAGCGACTCTCCCCTATCACGAGCTGCTCACGCACTCGCGGATACATTAATAACACCTCTTAACGATAGTTTTATTGACCTTGATATGCTTGTGCGCTTGAAAAGTGATAATCTCGATATCATCCGCCCCAGTACTTACGCGGAGATGGTTTGGGAGCAAAAAAAGCAGCGAGCTATCAATGACAAAGGATCAATTGAATGGTTCGTCCTAAGAAACCGCTTGAGTAATATCTCAGCTAAAAACAAGCAACAGATGGAAAAAGTTATTCAAGTTTTGTCAAAGCGTATCGGATTTCATTATGTTCCTGGCTTTGCCGAGCGTGTTATCTTTCGTGAGCTCTTTCTTAAAGGACTCACCGTCCTCGATCTTGAAGATTGCAAGATGCCTTTATCCTTTTCTCATGTTGGCGCCAAACAAGAACTCAGGCATCTTGTGCAAACGTTGAATCTTCCGGGCGTTGAAAAACTGGCAGCTTAATCACAGGCATACATGGCATTTCTTTTTCTCGGTTTATTAGGGCTCGTTCTTTTGGCGCTATTGTTTCAAAGGCTGGAAACAGTTGAAACGAAAGTGCTTTCCCTAACCATTAAATGGACAGTTGTTGGTGTTCTCATCCTTACGGGGATATACTTAACCCTTACAGGGAGACTTCTTCATGTCGCTGTCATCGTGATATTTATTGTCATGCTGCTCCAAAAAGATACCCAACAATGGTTTGCAAAGCCCTCCCCTCCCAAACAACTGACAAAGCCCATGACGAAAAAAGAGGCTGCTGAAATTTTAGGTGTCTCAACGAAAGCTTCCCCTCAAGAAATTGAGGGAGCCTATAAACAACGTATGAAGGACAAAGGTATTTCTCTGAGTTTACTTGAAGAAGCACGCAATAAACTTAACTCTAAACATTAGGGCTCAACATTATCGAGAAGTCGGATCACTTTCGGATTTATGAGAAGTTTGACTTTTGGGTGATAAAGTTCCCCAGCCCCATAAACAGCATAATGTGGTTCAACAAAATTGCCTCTTTGATCACGGACCCGAGTTACTGTACTCTGTCTACCCGATTTCTGCGAAAGTTTTGCATCAGAACGAAATAATTTTAAATACGTATTTCTAAACTCAAAACCCCACACCGATAACCGATGCAAAGGCCTTGGTGAATCACCTGTTTTAAAGGTAATAATAACATCAGAAGAGAGTCGCATAAGCTCTTGCGACCTTGGGTATCCATCTTGCTTAGAATACCATTCATTAGCAATATCAATAACTCTTATAATATTTTGTCTATATCCATAGGTAATTTTTTTCCAAAACGGATCTGAAGAATGAGGCCATTCTTCAATTCCAAATTTATGTTTATATTCTGCTGCAGATACTTGAGAAAAGAATTCAGGAAGAGACTCTCTCACACGATTAACAAATTCGGGAACACCCCCTCTAATAAGCCGATTCGCATAGGCTTTAGAAGAAAAGTATGTATAGGTACAGGACGATGTATTTCCAGTGGGAACGGTGTGATATTTATAGCCATCAAAAAGAAAGCCTGAAAATATACCGTGGGAGAAGCTGAAATAATCTGATCTTTTATCCGATTCTATTTCAACTGGTGCCTGACTTGCTCGCCAGAAAACAACATTATTTTCTTTAGATGCGGCTTCTTCAGCTAATATAGCCCTTGTGATAAGATCTACCGTCCCCGCTTCTTGAAAACTTTCTATAAAGAGCCTCTCTGATCTAGAACTGGTTATTTCATCCACAAGTGTCTGGACATACGATCTCCAATCATCTTGAGTTGGATTTTGAGGCACACGACTTTTAAGGAGATTTTCCGCCCTATCTATGAGTTCCTCATACCCTCTGCAGGGCGACTCTTGAACCTTAGAATAATTACCTCGGCCCTGTTCGTCTTGGGCAGCGTAGTGGCGAATTTGAGCCAATTGGAATGCCGTCGGCGGAAAATCCTCCGGATCGGCCCAAACGGGAGAGATTAATATTGATAAAAGAGCAAACAACCTAAGCATAAATACCTCACAATTATTATTTCCTTAGATGTAGTTCTTTTATTATTGAAAATCAAGTGTCACGAACAATTATTCCATATTAATGATTATTGTTTTCTTATGCGTAAAATGTTCTAGCATCGCCTCAAGCGAAGCTTCTTTTCCAAGTCCTGAAGACTTAACACCGTCATAAGAAAGGCCAGGTTGCACAACAACATTCTGATTCACTTGCACAAAGCCCGCCTCCAACTGGTGAACGCCTTGTAACGCTTTACTTAAATTATTTGTCCAAAGAGTTGCAGCAAGGCCGTACTCTGAATCATTAGCTTGCCGGAGGACATCATCAAAGTCCTTCCAGGGAATAAGAGCGACAACGGGACCAAAGATCTCTTCCTGGCAAATCTGATGTGAATTTGGTAGCCCCGTAAATATGACAGGCCTAACAAATAGCCCCTTTGCAAATTTAGGGTCCGATGGAAGTTGTGAACATTCATGAGCTTGAGCATTCTGATGCTCCTTACCAAGTTGAATATAGTTCTTAATTTTCTCATGCTGCTCAGGAGAGATCACCGCCCCAATGTCAGTTTCCATGTCCATTGGGTCACCCATTTTGAGAGCTTGCAGTTTTTGTTTAAATCGTTCTAAAAATGGCTCAAATAGTGATTCATGTACAAAGATTCGGCTTGCGGCTGTACAGCTTTGGCCTTGCCGTGTAAAACGCATGCTTGTGATAGCCCCGGTTACAGCCTTTTCTATATCCACATCATCACAAACAATCATGGGACTCTTTCCTCCAAGCTCAAGCGTAACAGGCACAAGTTTTTCACTTGAGTTGCTATACACTCTTTTTCCAGCCTTGATAGATCCTGTAAAAGTGACTTTAGCAATAACAGGATGTTTAACCAGGAGTTCTCCAGTCGTAAGGCCATCGCCAGAGAGCATATTCAGTACACCAGCAGGCAAAATCGTATTCATAATTTCAACAGCTCGGAGGACAGCAAAGGGAGCTTGTTCTGCCGATTTAATGACAACAGCATTTCCTGCCACGAGGGCTGGCGCAATTTTCAGGGCCATTAACAACAATGGAACATTCCAAGGGATGATGGCGCCCACAACGCCTAATGGCTCACGAATGGTTAGCGTTAGCATGGAGTCACTAAAGGGAATGGTTTCCCCCTTTAACTCTAAACCTAGCCCCCCATAGAAGCGAAATGTATTTGAGAATGCTTGCGTTTCTGGCTGGCTTTCCGTTCTTAAGGCTTTGCCCGTCTCAAGGGTAAGCAGCCTGGCAAGCTCATCTGCATGCTCTTCCAATAGCTCGCCACACTCTGAAATTAGTCGACCACGTTTGGAGGCATCAATATGCTTCCATTCTTGCTGGGCTCTTTCAGCTGCACTAACTGCCAGATCCACATCTTCCTGATGAGCCTCTGCCGCTTTGCCAATAACCTCCATAGTTGCCGGGTTATAGACATCGAAACTTTTTCGAGCTTGTGTCTCGATCAACTTCCCGCCAACAAATATTTTATTTTCAAGATAGCGAATGAGCGCTAAGGGTGATAATGCCCCTCCAGGAACCGAATGATCAACAGGCATGAAATTCTCCATTTATCTTTATGCTATTTCATGTATGATCCATAGAAAAGAATGAAAAGTAAAGGGGATGACTTTGCATGCTTTAAATCCGCAACTCGCTGAACCAACGTATGACTCAATCTGGACACTGACGCCACAGGGCTTCAAAAATATGGCGTTTCTTGAGTGGGGGGATAAACGAAGCGAAAATGCCCTGATATGCATTCACGGATTTTCGCGAAATTCACATGACTTTGACTTTCTAGCCCGCGAACTCCAAAGCTATTTCAACATTCTATGCCCGGATTTACTAGGTTGCGGCGAAAGTCACTACTTAAAAACACCGAACAGCTATTCTTTTTCTCAATATATGAATGACATTTCATCCCTCTTCGCGAGGATTAATGCGTCATCTATTCATATTTTAGGAACATCATTGGGTGGTATCATCGGCATGATGCTGGCTGCACAACCGAACAGTCCCATAAAGAGCCTGACCTTAAATGATGTGGGTATGATTATTCCAAGCACGGCTTTTAACCGCCAAGCTTTATACGCCCAAAATGATAATAAATTTGATAGCTTGCACGAAGCCAAACGCTACTTTCAAACCATCCTTTCAACATCAGGTATTCATGACCATAAACATTGGGATCATATTACGCAATTTGGTATCTGGCGTGACGATGAGGGGAGCTTCCGCCTCGCTCATGACCCAGCCATTGGTCAAAGTTTTAAACAAAGCTCAGGTGCATCATTGCATCTTGAGGCTTATTGGAAAGAAATAACATGTCCCATTCACATCATTAAAGGGGAAGATTCTGATTTTCTTACAAATGATATTCTAAATCGTATGCTTTCCATTCAGAAGACAGCATGGGTATCAACAGTTAAGGATTGTGGCCATGCACCCTCATTAATGCCCCCCGAGCAAATAAAACTTGTCAAGGAATGGCTTGACTGGCAAACGTCCTAAACCAAGTTACCTTTCTTCAATAATATCAACGCCATTGATAAACAGAAGAATGATGGCGATTGGAAAGAAAAGGATAACCCAAAAGAAAAGCCATCCATAGGCTCCGTTATAGTTAAAACTATAATAGTGATCCTCTTTCAGAATCGTCGCATTTTTAATGAATAATATAATGGCAATGGGAAAAAAGATTATGAGGAAAAAAATAAACCAAAAAAGGCTCCCTCGGTATTTCAAAGGATATCGCTGTGTTATTTTTTCTATTTTTCGTGGTGCCATAAACTTCCCCCTTTATAAAATGAATTTTGTTAGATCTGAGTTTTTTGAAAGTTCACCAACCGTTTCACGAACATAATCCGCTGTGATCCGCACTTGCTCTCCACCCTGATCAGAGGCTGTAAAACTGATCTCTTCTAATAACTTTTCAAGGACAGTTTGCAAACGACGCGCACCAATATTTTCAACGTTTTGATTGATCTCAGCTGCTAAAAGTGCAATTTCCCGGATCGCTTCTTCATCGAAAACAAGCTTAACATTTTCAGTCCCTAGAAGCGCTTGATATTGCTTGATGAGGTTGGCTTCTGGTTCCATAAGAATGCGTATAAAATCTTCATGATTGAGAGCCTTGAGCTCAACTCGGTTTGGAAGCCTGCCTTGAAGTTCAGGCAATAAATCTGAAGGCTTAGCAAGATGAAACGCCCCAGACGCAATAAAAAGAATGTGATCTGTATTCACCGTGCCATATTTTGTTGAAACCATAGTCCCTTCTAAAAGCGGAAGCAAATCACGTTGAACCCCCTCCCGACTTACATCGGGTCCTCCACCTTCTGAACGGCGAGTAATCTTATCAATCTCGTCCAAGAAAACGATCCCATTTTCTTCTACAGATTGGATCGCTTCAGTTACTACCTTATCTTGATCAAGCAACTTATCACTTTCTTCCGTAATCAAAGACTCATAGGCTTCAGATACTTTCAATTTACGCTCGACCATTTGAGGTGATCCGCTTTTCCCAAGAAGATCGCCAAGATTCAACATACCCATTTGCGCACCCGGCATGCCCGGAATATCGATGGTCGGCATATTTGAATTGCTATTATCGGCAACCTCAATTTCAACTTCACGATCATCAAGCTCACTATCTCTGAATTTTTTCCGGAATTTCTGACGGGTTTCTTCACTCGCATTTTCCCCAACCAGACTATCAAGAATTCGCTCTTCAGCAAAGATTTCAGCCTTTGCACGAACCTCTCTCCGTAAGCGAGCTCGCGTGATGTTCATTGAAACTTCCATTAGATCACGAATGATTTGTTCCACATCACGGCCAACATACCCAACTTCTGTGAACTTCGTGGCCTCAATCTTGATAAAGGGTGCTTCCGCAAGCTTTGCAAGCCTTCTGGCAATTTCCGTCTTTCCAACACCTGTCGGCCCAATCATGAGAATATTTTTTGGGAGAATCTCTTCCCTCAACTGATTATCTAGTTGGAGTCGACGCCAACGATTACGTAAAGCAATAGCGACTGAACGTTTTGCATCATTTTGACCAACGATGAACCGGTCAAGCTCTGAAACAATTTCACGGGGGGTAAAGTGGGATATTTTCATTTTATAACCTTAAAGACTTTCTATAACTAAATTATCATTTGTATACACACATATGTCAGCTGCGATTTTCATTGACCTTTCAGCCACTTCTCTTACTGACAAACCTTCGATTTCAACGAGAGCCCGTGCAGCTGACAACGCATAAGCCCCACCCGAACCTATGCCAATAATCCCCCCTTCAGGCTCAAGGACATCCCCAACACCTGTTAAAATTAATGAATGTTCCGCATCAACCACTGCCATCATGGCTTCAAGTTTCCGGAGATACTTATCGCGACGCCAGTCTTTAGCAAGGTCAACACAAGCGCGAACAAGCTGATGTGGATTTTGTTCAATCTTCGCTTCCAAGCGTTCAAAAAGCGCTAAAGCATCAGAAGTTGAACCAGCAAAGCCAGCAATTATATCGCCATTCCCAAGTCGTCGCACTTTGCGAACGTTTGATTTTAAAATCAGATTTCCCATGGAAACTTGCCCATCACCGGCAACAACAACTTCTTTGCCTTTCCGAACTGCAAGTATTGTGGTTCCAAGAATAGCTGGGGAAGAATTCTCACTCATTGGATATTCTCTCATTCGTATGTTAATAAAGTTGAAAACATCTTATCATATAATAAAAATGTTTGCCATCTTATAGCAGGAGGAGAATACAGATGAATTATGATAAAAACAATATATTTGCACGCATTTTACGCAAAGAAATTCCCGCCTCAATCGTTTTTGAGAATGACCATGTCTTAGCCTTTCATGATATAAGTCCTAAAGCTCCTGTTCATATCCTCGTCATTCCAAAGGGAGAGTATATCTCATTTTATGATTTTGCTGAAAACGCATCCGCCAAAGAAATGGAGGAAGTAAATAAGGCTATACATAAAATTGTAAAAGATTTGAACCTCCAGGAACAAGGTTTTCGCGTGCTTTCGAACCATGGCGTTAATGGTGGGCAAGAGGTTCCCCACTATCACGTTCATATCTTCGGGGGTCGCCCATTAGGAAGGATGTTAGAACCTGCACATGAAGAAAGGTAAAGAGAAGCATAAATATATTCTTGGATGGCGCGAATGGGCCGAACTGCCTGAGCTCGGCATTGATGAGATCAAAGTTAAAGTCGATACAGGAGCCAAAACATCTGCCATTCACGCTTTTGATATCTCAACAGTATCCTATCTGGGAAAAGATTTTGTGAAATTTGATATTCACCCTTATCAAGATAATGATGAGATATCACACACCCGCCTGCATCCCATCCATGATTATCGTTGGATTACGAGCTCTACAGGCCATACGCAAAAAAGATTCATTATTCAAACCATTATAAAAATAGGGGCATATTCAAATCTTATTGAATTATCTCTTGCCAAAAGAGACGAAATGGGCTTTCGTATGCTCGTGGGAAGAACCTCATTAGATAGCTCGATTCTGGTGAATCCTGGGCGATCATTTTTGCTCTCTCAAAAAATATCTTAACGAAAAAGTAAATTAATTTTGCGATAATGGCTCTATGAAAATACTCATGATGTCTCGAAATCCGAATCTCTATTCACACAAGCGACTTGCTGAAGCCGCTAAGGCACGCGGCCATGAAATGGAAATAATTGACACACTTCATGTCTATTTAAACATAGCGACACAAAACCCAAAAATAAAATACAAAGGTCGGGAGTTAAATGGTTATGATGCCGTTATCCCCAGAATTGGCTCATCAATTACTATGTATGGTCTTGCGGTCCTGAGGCAATTTGAATCCATGGGCGTCTGGTCACTGAATAATTCTGTTGCAATTGGAAAAGCGCGAGATAAGCTTCGTTGCATGCAAATCCTTTCACGAAAAGGCATTGGGTTGCCGACAACCGCATTTGCCCATTCAACGAAATATACAGATGACATCATAGAGATGGTTGGCGACGCGCCGGTCGTTATTAAGCTCCTCGAAGGTGCGCAAGGCCTTGGTGTTGTGCTTGGTGAAACTGTAAAATCGGCACGCAGCACAATCGAAGCCTTTCGCAAGGCTGATGTAAATATTCTTATTCAAGAGTTTATTAAAGAATCTGGTGGATCAGACTTACGATGCTTTGTTGTTGGAGGTAAAGTCGTTGCAGCTATTCGCCGCCAGGGGCCCCCTGGTGACTTTCGATCAAATCTCCATAGAGGCGGAACAGCGACAAAGACAAAAGTTACCCCTCTTGAGCGATCAGTGGCTGTAAGAAGTGCAGCCATCCTTGGATTAAATGTTTGTGGTGTCGACATGCTGCGTACGAACCATGGACCATTAGTTATGGAAATTAATGCAACCCCAGGGCTTGAGGGGATAGAGAAAGCAACAGAGCTTGATATTGCATCAAAAATTATAGAATATATAGAGAGCCATGCTAGAAAAAACCAAAAAACGAACAAGTCAACGGAGTAGGAAATGACCAAATCGATCCTTTATACTTTCCTTTTCACATGCACAATGCTAAGTATGCCTGTAGCTGTTGAATCAAGCACCAGTTGCTTGTCGATGACGTCAAACAAAACCTATGATGGCAAAATAAGATATACGATTAGCGGAATACAGAACAGCGCAGATGAACCAAAGCAATTGCTTCAATCAGGAATTGTACGTTCCAAAAGTGAAGCTGAAAAGCGGATGAAAGAACTCGCATCTCAGCATCATAAAAAGATATGCACCCCGGAAGAAGCAAGAAGAAGCATTGAATAATAATGAATGATAAAAATAATAATAAAAAAAATCTTAACTTAAAAGACGGTCATGGCGAGGTAAAAAATCTTCGTGAGTTCAGGGATGCCAATAAGGCAGTTGAATATATCACAGAGATTTACAACAAGAATGTTTCTCTGATTAAGGATACATTTCTTAAAATTGCGCATGCTAAGACACAACGCCAAAAGCTGCCTAACCTTGAAAATGCAACTTACCCTTATATAGGTATTAAAGTCACCAACGCCAATCTCAATGTCGATCACCGCATCGCTTTTGGTGCCGTCCTTGATGCAGGAACCTATGGTACAACATTAACGCGCCCTGACCTCTTTCATGATTATTATGCCAAACAAATTGATTTGCTCATTTCCCATCATAATGTCCCCGTATTTGTAGGTGAAAGTGATTGGCCGATCCCCCTGCCCTTTGTTGATGAATGGGATACAGCTGAGCTCCAATCCGTAAAGCTATGGCAAAGCCCCATTGAGTTTGCTTTACCAAATTTAACCATTGTCGACGACAGCATTGTAAATGGTACCTATAAATCCAAAAAGGGGCATCCCCTTCCTTTAGCCCTGTTTACGGCGGAACGCGTTGATTATTCCATCGGTCGTTTACACCATTACTGTGGAACATCTACAAAGTACTTCCAAAAGTTTATCCTTCTTACTAACTACCAACGATATGTCGATGAGTTTATTGAATATGCTCACAAATCCTTAAAGGAAAGTGATGAGTATCTTGCTTTTATAGAACCGGGAGATAAAATAACGTATAACCCACGCCTCAATCAGAAACAGCAGGAAGAAATTCATAAAAGTAGCAGCCTTCCTCAAATGCCAGCCTATCATTTGGTAAAGGAATCAAACCGCGGCATTACATTTATCAACATCGGCGTTGGACCAACAAATGCAAAAACCATCACGGATCACTTAGCCGTCCTGCGCCCCCACTGCTGGATTATGCTGGGCCATTGCGCAGGCCTTCGCCGGAGCCAACGCTTAGGCGACTATGTTCTCGCCCATGCCTATGTAAGAGAGGACAGCGTACTCGATGATGATCTTCCGAGCTGGGTTCCCGTGCCTGCCATTGCTGAAATTCAAATTGCCCTTGAAAAAGCTGTGCGAAAAGTAACGGGCCAATCCGGCCGGAATTTGAAGGGTAGAATGCGGACAGGAACAGTTGTGACAACGGACAACCGCAATTGGGAGCTACGCTCCAAAGAAATGAATGAGCGTTTTCGCCAAAGCCGAGCCATTGCTCTCGATATGGAATCCGCAACGATCGCTGCCAATGGCTTCCGTATGCGCATCCCCTACGGAACACTCCTTTGTGTTTCTGATAAACCCATCCACGGAGAATTAAAACTTCGCGGAATGGCCCATAATTTTTATAAGAATAGTATTGCTCAACACCTGCGCATTGGGATTGAAACCATCAATATCCTTCAAGAGGAGATTATAAAAGGTGAAATTGCTTTACACTCCCGCAAGCTGCGTAACTTTGATGAGCCGCCATTTAGATAACCTTATGCTTTTTCTTCCTGCGGTGAACTTTGAATAGGCTTCAATGACTTCTTTAAGTTACGTTTCTTCCGCAGGACAATAACATTTCCAAAGAAGATCAAGCTAATGCCTATTATGGTATGAAGCTCCCATTCGAAACCTTCCACAACCGTTGAAATCATCAATGCCACAATTGGCACCATAATAAGTGCATATGCGGCCCGGCTTGGTCCTATGCGCGCCAAAAGAGTTAAGTAACACCCAAAGGCCAAAACGGTCCCAAAAATAACGAGATACAAGAGTGAAACTACATACTCTGGAGTATATTCAAAGGCCAATGGTTCGCCGTTAAATAAAGCCATCCCGAGCATAATGAGGGCTCCATACCCCATGGCATACGCATTACTTTCCGCTATAGGTATATTTGCTTTTGAATTTCGACCTGAGATTAAATTACCAAATGATGCAAGGATACCTCCTGTGAGACTTACCACGATACCGTATAAGGCTTCATTCGTTAGATCTAGGGTTTGAATCGCCGGCCAAAATGTAATGAATATGCCAAGTAGTCCGCATCCAGCCCCACACATAACAACTTTTGAAATGGGCTGTCGAAGAAAAATGAAGCCATTAATGATGTTAAAAAAGAGAACCATTGAAAATCCAATCGCATTCAATCCACTCTCAATGTACTCCCCCGCCGTATAGGCAGCTAAGTAGTTGAGCGAAAATAAAAACATGCCTTGGATAAAAAGGTATGCGTGGGTTTTAAGCGATAACTTTAAATTCAATTTTTTAAAAAGGCACCATCCAAAAAGGACGAGAGAAGCAAGGCCAAACCGATATAGGATTGAGTGGTGAGAAGGAACGGTCCCCAGCTGCATCGCAATGGCATACCATGTCGATCCCCAAATCATAACTGTCGCAATGTATAAATATAGATTCACTAATTACATCCGCTTTAAGATATATGTTTCTATATTTATACAATATCTAAGTTAAAATGACATTAAGACGAGATAATATTTATTTAATTTTTGTTTCCTTGAATTCGACATGCTTACGAACTTTGGGATCGTACTTACGCATAACAAGCTTTTCGGTCAATTTACGGGGATTCTTCTTTTTTACATAAAAGAAACCTGTTCCTGCGGAACTTAGCATTTTAATTGAAATTGTGTTTTGTTTAGCCATCGTCGTTCATCCGTATAAAATCTTTAGATGCAGCATACTGATTTCCGGCACTGTGTCAAGGGGATTGAGCTAGCAAGTTACCGGTGATGTGTATATTCATTATGTGCATTTTTATAATTTATTAAGGATTTGCATATATTGTAAACAAAAAGGGAGGCAAAATATGTTTAGATTTTCGTTTATGATACTTTTAGCTGCTCAGTTTTTGTTAATGGCAAGTGAAGAAGGGATGGCTCAACAATGTATTCCACTCGATCATCCAAGTGCTATCACTGCGTGTAAACAGGCTTGCCCAGGAATAGGTCACTCACTTACACGATTCGGAAGCTGCCAAAATCAATATACATGCACTTGTCTGAACTGAATTACTTAGACCTTACTCACCCTTGAGAAACTCGACCCGTTCTAATACGCCATCTAGTTTCATTGCGCCATCATCAATTGTGTAATTGGTAAAAATCCCTGTCGGAAGCAAATCTTGGGTTGTCACGTATTCAGGCGTATAGTTGGCTTTTCCAAGTCCATACACGGAAAAACGTACAGGCCAATAACTCAAACCTTGAAAATACGCAGGTTCAGAAGGGGATGTTTTTTCTTTTTTTGCGCCGATAAATGCATCGATTTCAGCAGGACCATCGGATGTACTTCCATCAAACACAACTTTCGGAAACATATGTTCACCTGCTGAGGCTGCATGGATAAGTTCTCTTATATGCTGAAGAGGGAATAATACATCCTTTTCCAGCTTGAGAATTTTTGGCTCCGGCTTTGTAAACTTGACTAAAATCCCATCCTTGCTCTTCTTTGCAGTCCCGACAATCTCCTCCTCTATAATATCATTCACCTTCCGGAATGTACGAAATTTGAAATTTTGGCTGTCATCGGATTCAAATGCCGTGAATCCCCAACGCACATGATCCATTTCTTCTTCACCAAAATACTTCCAATACTCAGAGAGCTGTTGGACAGTCCATCCACTATCAACTTTATCGTATTCAACCATCATTGTTCCCCGCACATCTGATACATCCGACTTTATTGATGGAGCTGACTCGAGTGAAATCGTGTAGTAAGCCCGGTGTGGCTGTAACTCAACACCTGCACACAGAGTTTCTGATAAACTGCAGAACAAAAAAAATAGTAAATATAATTTAAAAATTCGCACGCAACGCTCCTAACAAATATTCTTTGTATATCCTAATCATCTCATTTGACGAACAGACATTGAGTAGGTACCTTAATAAAATAAGCTTTAATATAATTAGACACAAAGGATCAAATAAAAAATGAATTTACGCGTTTCATTCCATAATCCCGTCCACCAAAAAATCCTATGCGTTGGTGTATATGATGATATGTCTTTTCCAGCACCAACCAAACGTCTCGATACTCAGCATAAGGGGCTACTAACAAACTCTATTGAAAACTCCAAGTTTAAGGGAAAGCCGAACCAGGCTTTAAAAGTATTTACACCGAACGGAGACCAGATACTGCTGATTGGCTTGGGTAAACCTGAAACACAAAACTTGCTCCACTGGCAAAAAGTGGGTGGCTCAATCGCCGATAGCCTGAGTGGGCTAGGCACGGTCGATGGGGCTGTTGAAATCTGCTTGGATGACAAACATGATGCGGAAATAAATGCACACATGGCATTGGGGGCAATCCTCAAATCATGGCGGTTTGAAAAATACTTCACAAAGAAAAAGCCAGACGAACTGTTTTCATTGAAATCCATACAATTTCAGTGCTCCGACCCCAAGGCTGCTGAAAAAGCTTTTAAAGCAATTGAGTCTATTGCAGAAGGCGTTTCCCTCACACGTTCTCTCATTACGGAACCCTCTAACGTAATTAACCCCGAGACCTTTTCAAAAATTGCCCTTGGCTTAAAAAAGGATGGTTTAAAAGTCCGCGTTCTGGGTGAAAAGGAGCTTAAGAAACTGGGGATGAATTTGATCCTTGGTGTTGGACAAGGAAGCGTTCACGAAAGTAAGCTTGTGGTCCTGGAATGGAATGGAGCTTCTAAAAAATCTCAACCTGTCGCTTTTGCTGGCAAAGGTGTCACCTTTGATTCTGGAGGACTTTCTCTCAAACCACCGGCTGGCATGGAAGAAATGAAATACGACATGTCAGGTGGGGCCACCGTCTTGGGATTGATGAAAACGCTGGCCTTGAGAAAAGCTAAGGTGAATGTAGTAGGCGTCATCGGGCTTGTTGAAAATATGCCTTCTGGGTCTGCGCAAAGACCAGGAGATGTTGTGGAGTCAATGTCTGGCCAAACCGTCGAAATCCTCAACACAGATGCGGAAGGACGCCTCGTCCTTGGTGATGTACTCTGGTACACCCAAAGTCAATTCAAGCCTAAATTTATTGTAGACCTCGCAACACTTACTGGAGCGATTATTATTACTCTTGGAAAAGAGCGAGCCGGTCTCTTTTCTTCTGATAAAGAACTCAGCGATCAGCTTTCTAGCGCAGGTGAAGAAGTCGGCGAGCTTTTATGGCCATTTCCTCTTGACGAGGCCTATGATCGAGATATCGATAGTGATATTGCTGATATGCGCAACATCGGCAATTCGAGAGGTGCAGGAAGCATAACAGCAGCAACATTCCTTCAGCGCTTTACAAATGGTGTACCCTGGGCTCACCTTGATATTGCAGGCGTTGCATGGAATTCAAAGCCCTTACCTCTTAGTGCAAAGGGCGCAACAGGATTTGGTCTACGGCTGCTTAACGATCTCGTTTCTAAATACTATGAAGAAAAGTGAGCCTCAGCACCTGATTCTAAGGAATAATCTCCTTTATTGGGGTGACTCGATCCTCAAATGTACATGGGGAAAAGGTGGTCTTCGCCAAGATAAAGTCGAGGGAGACGGCGCGACGCCTATGGGCCGCTTTCCCTTCCGCCATGTATATTATCGCCCCGACCGCTTAGAAAGGCCCACAACCCATCTTCCTCTCCAAGCCCTCACTCAAGATGATGGTTGGTGCGATGATCCCAACGATGTGAATTACAACCAGTTTGTTAAGCTTCCTTATCAGGCTCGTCATGAGAAACTATGGAGAGACGATCATATTTATGATATTATCCTTGTGGTTGGTTATAATGATATGCCAATTATTAAAGGAAAAGGAAGCGCCGTATTTGTGCACCTCATGCGCCCAAATGAAACTCCTACTGAAGGGTGTATTGCTTTTTCCCAAAAAGATTTGCTACAAGTACTGAACACAGCCACACTCGAGAGCCACCTCATTGTTGAATAATAAGGAAATAAGATGATACCCGAAGCTTACCCTCAAAAATTACCAAAAGCCATTCTTTTTGACTGGGATAATACGCTTGTAGACACCTGGAAAGTAGCTTTCCAAAGTATCAATCTTGCTCGAGAAATTTTGGGCTTTGAAAAAATCACCATCGATGATTTTTGGACGCGCCCCCACAACTCCATGCGCGATGCTTCTCGTGAGCTATTTGGTGAACACCATAAAGAAGGCGAGAAAATTTTTTATGATAATATTGAAAAGCTTCACCTTGAAGAGATTGGCATTCATGACGGGGCTGAAAATCTCCTCCATGAACTCGCTGAAATGGGTATTTATCTCGGCGTCGTCAGCAATAAGCATGGAAATATTTTACGCCGAGAAGTTAATCATCTTGGATGGGATCCTCATTTTACGAAGGTCATTGGCGCCCGCGATACAAAAGAAGACAAACCTTCTGCCATCCCTGTTATTGCAGCGCTACATGAAAGCAAAATCGATCCAAGCCATGATGTCTGGTTTGTAGGAGACTCTATTGTTGATGTCCATTGCGCTCGAGCAAGTGGCTGTATTCCAGTTGTCGTTGGCGATGGCCCTGCTTCGAAAGAAAATGATATTATTCAGGCTTATGATTGTAACGGCCTTGCTGGTATTCTAAAAAAACTGTAGAATAAATTTATAAATTTACCAATTGCTAACCAAATTTTAACGACACCCTGCTATAACTATTAATATAGGAATCGTATGAATAGATTTTAAAAGAATCTATTGCGTTTATAATTTGAACATAAATATAAAGAAGGGGTATACCCATGGCAACGAATGAGAAACAAAAGAATTTACAAGACGTCTTTTTAAATCAAGTCAGAAAGACAAAAGCCCCTGTGACGCTCTTTTTAGTCAATGGCGTGAAATTACAAGGAATTGTGACGTGGTTCGATAGCTTTTCAGTATTACTGAAAAGGGACGAGCATTCTCAACTCGTATATAAACACGCTATCTCCACAGTCATGCCTGTCAACCCCATACAGCTCTTCGAAGGTGAAGAAAGTGAAGAGGTCATTGAATCGACCGAGGAATAATCTATTGTAACCACTGGTGAGTTTATGGCCTCAGGGAGAAAGTCCACTGGGGCCGTTTATATTATTTGCCCCTACATTGTTCATGGTGCCCACAGAGTCATTGAACCTGAAGCTCGACTGGAAGAAGCAAAGGGCCTCGCAGAAGCTATCCAGCTCGATGTTAAAGGAACTGAATTTTTCAAACAAAACAATATTCGCCCTGCCACCTATATTACAAAAGGTCATGTTGAAGAGTTATCGGGCGTTCTTTCTGAGCTCAACGTCAAGTTGGTATTTATCGATGCCCCCCTTACCCCAATCCAACAAAGAAACCTTGAGCGCCTCTGGAATACAAAAGTCATCGATCGCACGGGGCTGATTCTTGAAATCTTTGGTGCACGAGCCCGTACAGCTGAAGGACGTTTACAGGTTGAGCTTGCTGCCCTTACTTACCAACGCAGCCGCCTTGTGCGCTCCTGGACCCACCTTGAACGACAACGTGGAGGGCTCGGGTTTATCGGAGGTCCTGGTGAAACCCAGCTCGAGCTCGATCGCCGTATGATAGATGACCGGATTAAAAAAATTAAGAAAGAACTCGAAGATGTAAAGCGCACGCGAGAGTTGCACCGAAAAGCCCGACGGCGCGTCCCCTACCCCATTGTTGCTTTAGTCGGGTATACAAACGCAGGAAAATCAACACTCTTTAATCGCCTCACCCATGCGGGCGTAATGGCTGAACATATGCTCTTTGCAACGCTTGATCCGACGATGCGGAGTGTTTCTCTGCCCTCAGGCCGAGACATTATTTTATCGGATACGGTGGGCTTTATTTCGGACCTTCCAACCCTGCTTGTTGCTGCCTTTCGCGCAACACTTGAAGAAGTCGTGGAGGCGGATGTTATTCTTCATATCCGGGATATTTCCCACCCTGAATCTGATGCCCAAGCACAAGACGTTGCAATGGTCCTTGAAGAATTAGAGCTCAGCAAAGCTTTTGAAGAGCGGGGTATTGAAGTTCTCAACAAAGCTGATCTGGTGTCTAAGGAAGCTTATAATAAATTAAAGATTCGTGCCAAAAGAGCCACCCATCCCTCTCAAGTTGTTATCTCGTCCCTTGAAGGGAAAGGCGTTCCGGATTTACTGTCAAAGATTGACGTGCAACTAGCTGCAAAAGATAAGACCTATTCTTTCAGCGTTCCTCTTTCCGATGGTAAGCGTATTGCTTGGCTTTATGCCCATGGCGAAGTTCTTGAGCGAGAGGATAATGAGTCCCATTCCCATATTCAGGTACGATTTTCGAAAGCGAATCGAGAGCGATTTGAGAAACTTGGGTAAAAGTGCCCCTATTTAGGGACAAAGCCGCCTTTATTTTGACAGTTTTCCAGCTTTGTAAACTTTCCCCAACCACCAGGACAATAGTTAACGCCCCGAATTGCACCTGGCACTTCGTGATTATAGCAGCAATGGGTGTAAACAAAATCAGGAACTTTAGCATTTAGATCCGATAGTGTGCAAAAATATAGACACCCAATGAAGAGCCCCGCAATAGAATATTTCATAATCCCCCCTCGATTCATTTTCTATTTATTTATTTTACAATAAGAATTGAAATATTCAAAATTTATATGATTAAATGGGTGGCATAATAACAATCTAAGCCTACCACAAAAGAAAGCCGCATGTGGATTGCCGCGTCGCTTTGCTCCTCGCAATGACATATATTTACTGCACCTCCTGTCATCGTGTACACGTCAAAGCATCAGCAGCGTTAGGTGAGGCGATCATTTTATATCTAAGAAATTTTAACTTTCATAAAGGCGGGAATTTCATCTCCAAATCCAACTACCTTTTGGGCAGGTTCTTGGGTGGACGGTTGATGCTTATGAGAAGATTCTTTCCGAGGCGGAGAATCCTTTTTGGGCTGTTCACCATATGGATAAGCTTGAATCGTCTTCTTCAGATTCGCCGTAATCACCTTGTAGTTCTTTTCTTCCTTAGGGCAGACAAGGGTGAAGGCTTTTCCTTCTTTGCCTGCACGACCTGTTCGGCCAATGCGGTGAATATAATCTTCAAGGTTATTCGGCACATGAAAATTAATCACAGCGGACAAGCTTTCAACGTCAAGGCCACGCGCTGCTACGTCGCTGGCAACAAGGATATCGATTTCACCGTCTTTAAAAGCTTTGAGGGTTTTGTTTCGCTCACTTTGCGTGAGGTCTCCATGCATGGCTCCAGCTTTAAACTTGTACCTTTTCATGGAGTTTGTGACAATGTCCACTTCACGCTTTCGGTTACAAAATACAATGACTTGGCTGAGTTTTTCATTCCTCAAAATGGCACGAAGAGCTTCCCTTTTGTCTTTATCGGCAACGCGAAGGGAATACTGTTCAATGTTTGTCGCTGTTTTTGTCGGCTGGGAAATGGTGATTTGTTCCGCATCTTTCAGAAATTGTTTTGTTAGTTTTTCAACGGCCGTTGGCATCGTTGCCGAAAACAGGGCTGTTTGGTGAGACGGCAAGAGCTTCGCTATTTTTTCGATGTCAGGGATAAAGCCCATATCGAGCATGCGGTCCGCTTCATCAATGACAAACATTTTAACATCATTGAGCAAGATTTTTCCACGCTCATGAAGATCTATGAGCCGGCCAGGTGTGGCGATGAGGACATCGACGCCCTTTGCCAGAAGTTTTTCCTGATCACCAAATGACTCACCGCCAATAAGCAAAGCAACAGTAAACTTATGATGCTTCCCATAAGTCGCAAAGTCTTCAGCGACTTGTGCGGCCAATTCCCGGGTAGGTTCCATAATCAGGGAGCGTGGCATGCGTGCTTTTGCTCGCCCTCGGCTTAAGATATCTAGTAAGGGAAGGATAAACGAAGCTGTTTTTCCTGAGCCCGTTTGGGCTAAAGCCACAACGTCTTTCTTGTCGAGCAACAAGGGAACGGTTTTCTCTTGGATCGGCGTCGGCTTCGTGTAACCCGCTTCTTCAATCGCTTTGAGTGTATTCTCACTGAGTCCTAGTTTTTCAAACGTCATGTAATTCCATAGTCATGAGCATTTACGTTCCCATTTTAAAGACTTAATCGTTAACAAAAGTCAAACATTTATTTAACAAATCCTTAAAATAAGGAAATTTTGGGGATTTTTGGCATCTGGAATGCTTAAGGTCCCCTAAATTAAATCTTATCAGACTATTAGCTCCACCGATAAAAAAGTAAAGTCGTGGATTTTACGGGTATAAAAATCCATTTATTTACAGTGCTAATCTATTTATGTAAGCACCATTGATTTATGTCACAACTTTAAAATAACAGCGTAGAAATGATGCCAAAAAAAAGTGAAGTTTTTCAAGACTTCTTTTAAAAACACTATAAAGCAATCAGGGTCAGGTGGCATTAATACAGTACGCTCATAAAGCTCGACAACTGTATAAATTTATGCTGGGCACTTCCATTTTTTCCGCTGGCTCGCCACTTCCTTGACATAGGCCTTTGGAAACTGTGATCCCAATTGGTCAAGGGCTGAACACGCATCATTTTTACGATTCAGTGAATGTAAAGATTTTGCAAGCTTAAGCAAAGTATCTGGTGCCTTTTTCGATTTCGGATAGTTTTTGTATCCTCTAGCGAATTCTCCCGCAGCTTTTTCATGATCTCCACGCACAAAGAATGTGACGCCTAACCAATATTGTGCCGCACCGGCATTATCATCTTTAGGGTGTGCCTTGAGAAAAGAAGAAAAGGCATGTTCCGCAGCTATGTAATCGCCCTGTTCAAGAAATGCGCGGGCTTTTACATACTTATCATTCGGTGCAGAGGTCGCGCCAAACAAATCTGCATCCGTATAGCTTTCTTTCTTTGTTTCAGGAACGGCAGCCGGAACAGCTGCTGGAGCAGCAGGTGCTGCAGAAGGTACGGCTGCAGGAGCAGTAGCTTCAGGGATATGAGGTGTTAGATCATTAGCCATTTTATCACCGGGCTTCGCATCTTCTGCAAGAGGACCTGCTGGGACTGAGGATGCGGCTGCAGGAGCATTCGCATCAGCGCCGCCCTTAGCCTCTCCCAAACGGTATTCAACATCAGCACTGAGGGCTTCCATTTTTTGGGTGACTATCTTTAACTCGTGCTGGAGTTCTTCAATTTTGCCATAGAGATTGCGGTTTTCATCCTCCATCGTGCTCATGCGATTCATCACATCAACCAGCATCTCATTATCAGACGCCGCTGAACCAGGTGAAAAGAGGACCGAGCTTAAAACGAGCACATGGGCTAAAGTCATTACTTTATATATGGAACGAGCCAACAATGACCCCTGCTTTTCTCGAAGATCTTCTGAATCAACTATTTGTATTTTAGTAGTTTTCACGATTTATATCCCTTTATCTAACATAATGTTGTGACCATTAATGTCAGGTTTTTATAATAATTTCAATATACAACCAACAGGTTCTTTTCTTCAAACTCTCTTATAAAAAGCCCACCCCAAAAGGGGTGGGCTTAATTAATCATAGTTTGTGAGAATTACTTTTTACATTCAAACTTGTGATCTTCAGGACATTTTGATTTTAATGATGAAAGAACAGCTTTTGCCCCTTGAGCGATCCAATAATTTGCAGATATTGGATTGCTGCTCTTATATTTTTCAGGCAATCCACAAAGGGATTTTTCATTAGCTACAGCTGATGGACAAATAACTTTATTAAGTGTAGCCTTTGAAGCTTTCTTTATTTGAGGTGCAATCTGAGTGCCAATATCTTTTGCACAACTAAGTGATCCTCCACTCGTACAGAGCTTACTGTCAGTTTTTTCACCAACTAACTTCTTCACAAGATTGCAAACTGTACAAACCTTGCTACCGTCAACGTCATATTCTGCAGCCTTGTGAAAGCTCTCAACGGCGTCATCCATATCATCAGCTTTAACAACATTTCCGCTAAATGAAAGTGCGCCAACAACGGCTAAAATTGATACTTTTTGATATAATTTCATTTTTTCCTCACATGTTTTGGTTTTGTATATTTCTTAAGAGAATAACTCCCTCAAGTATCATACTACCATAATTCCAAATCGTTAATAAATAGTTTATTTTCAGGCTTGCAATATAATTAATTTCGAAAGGGCTTTCGTTTGGATTACTGGATTCCTGATTTTTTCGGTGCATGTATGGAGAATAAAATAGACGTCATCCTCGCGAATGCGGGGATCCACTTGGTTCAGTTAAAATAGATTCCCGCCTCCGCGGGAATGACAAGGAAGAGAAGGGAATGACAATGAGGAGAACTGAATGAAAAGGATATGGCCTGAATACCTCCTCCCTTCTTGACAACTCTTCTTCAATGGTCATGATACATACGAAAGTTTCTGTACAAGTAACTCGTCACTGCGAGGAGCGTTAGCGACGCGGCAGTCTAGTGCTTCAATTCTTACTTTGCATAAGCTTTTTAATAAAGAAAAACAAAAAATGGGGAGTTATGTTATTCAACCAATTCATCACACTTTTGGTAGCCTATTTATTAGGCTCTATTCCTTGTGGGCTACTTATCTCTAAACAACTCGATTTGCTTGATCCCCGGGAAACGGGCTCCAAAAGCACAGGTGCTACGAATATCTTGCGCTCTGGAAACTATTTGGCCGCCGGACTCACCCTTGTCGGAGACATCCTGAAAGGATCTGCTGCCATCATCTTTGCCCTTTTCTTTGAACCTTCACTCGCTAAATGGTGCGCCATCCTCGCGGTGGCCGGGCACATCTGGCCCGTTTGGCTAGGCTTCAAAGGCGGAAAAGGCATTGCGACCGCCCTTGGCGTTCTGTTTGTTTTTAGCGGTACCGTTGCTTTCGCATGTATTGTAAGTTGGATTACCTTAGCCTTGCTCTTCCGCTATTCGTCCCTCGCCTCAATGATCACTGTCATTCTGGCCCCCTTGTTTACGTTGTATTTAATTGGAACAGAATACCTCGGAACACTGCTTATTATCGCAGCCCTTATTTTATGGAAGCATCGTTACAATATGCGCCGTCTTATCTTAGGGAAGGAGCCTAAAATTGGCCAATCCAGCACCGAAGATCAATGATTCGAACACACAACTTATCCCCTGGCTCCAGCTGGCCCGCTCTGAAAATGTCGGGCCTGTTACGTTTTATGAACTCCTGAAAAGGTATGGATCACCCGAGGCTGCCCTTGAGGTTCTACCGGACCTTGCTCGACAAGGCGGACTCAAACGCCCCTTAAAAATTGCCGCCCTAGACAAAATCCAAAAAGAAATTGAATCAACACGCAACGTCGGCGCTGAATTTATCACCTTTAATGATTCGCGTTATCCGGTGCTTCTGCAACACATTGACGCCCCTCCCCCTGGCTCATAGCTAAAGGGCATTTAGCCCTCCTCCAAGGGGCGCATTTTGCGATTGTTGGCGCACGTAATGCATCCGCCATGGGAAAGAAAATGTCTCATCATTTTGCCCAGGAGCTCGGAGCACGCGGGTGGATCATTGCCTCAGGGTTGGCTCGTGGCATCGACACGAACGCCCACCAAGGCTCTCTCGCATCCGGCACGATCGCCGTCATGGGAAATGGCATCGACCAAATATATCCCCCTGAAAATGAAAGCTTATATGCACAAATCGCGGAACAGGGACTCCTTCTCACCGAATGCGCTACAGGAACAAAGCCCCATGCTACTTTATTTCCGAAAAGAAATCGCATCATCTCTGGCCTCTCCCGCGCACTTCTTGTTGTGGAGGCGGCTCTCAAATCCGGCTCCTTGATTACAGCCCGCTATGGCCTCGAGCAAGGCCGCGACATATTTGCCCTTCCAGGGCATCCCCTCGACCCCCGGGCGCGCGGATGCAATCAGCTGCTGAAAAATGGGGCGATCCTCGTTGAAACAATCGACGACATCGAAAAAGAAATCTCACCAACGAACAACCTATCGTTTAATGAAGATTCTCAAGATATTTATAGGAATATTTCATCATCAGACTTGCAACATGCGCGAAAGATCGTTAATGAAAATTTAAGTATTATTCCGATATGTATTGACGAATTGATTCGACAATGTCACTTGTCGGCATCGGAGGTGATGAGCATATTGCTCGAAATGGAAGTTGCAGGGCGCATCGAACGCTTTCCGGGAGGGAAAGTTGCCCTATTGGGAGAATGGATAGATTTATGAACGTCGTCGTCGTCGAGTCACCGTCAAAGGCTAAAACCATCGAAAAGTATCTTGGCAAAGATTACAAAGTCCTAGCCAGCTACGGCCATGTCCGCGATTTGGTCTCAAAGGATGGATCGGTGAAACCCGACCAAGACTATGCTATGTCCTGGCAAGTGGATGAAAAATCAAAAAAGCACATTGATGCGATCGCAAAATCTCTTGAAAAAGCTGAACACCTTTACCTAGCAACTGACCCTGACCGCGAAGGGGAAGCCATCTCTTGGCATATTCAAGAAATCCTCAAACAAAAGGGAGCCCTCAAGGATATCAAAGCGGAACGCATTGCCTTTAACGCCATCACGAAGGATACGGTCGCTGAAGCCCTTGCCCACCCGCGCAGCATTGATAGCCAGCTCGTGGATGCCTATCTCGCGCGACTAAGCCTCGACTACCTTGTCGGATTCACCTTATCCCAAATTTTATGGCGAAAGCTCCCTGGCAGTCGTTCGGCGGGACGCGTGCAATCGGTGGCCCTGCGCCTGGTTGTTGAGCGTGAAACCGAAATTGAAGCCTTTGTTTCTCAGGAATATTGGACGATCGAGGTTGATTTTCTCACGCAAGAGAAGAAAGCCTTTACCGCGCGTCTGACCCATTTGGATGGCGAAAAACTCGAAAAGTTCTCTCTTCCATCTGAAAAAGAAGCCAAAGACGCTGAAAAGAAAATTGAGGCTGGTAAGTACCACATTGAGTCCATTGAGAAAAAGCGCGTGCAACGTCACCCTCGCCCACCATTTATTACCTCAACCCTTCAACAAGAAGCATCCCGCAAGCTTGGCTTTAGCCCACGCAAAACCATGCAAATTGCGCAGAAGCTCTATGAAGGTGTAAACATCGGAAAAGAGACGACCGGTCTGATTACCTATATGCGTACGGACAGCATTCAGGTGGATGGGAGTGCTATTACGGCATGCCGTAAAGAAATCGAAAAATCTTTTGGTGATAAGTATCTGCCTGCGAGCCCCCGGCAATACAAGACAAAAGCCAAAAATGCACAAGAGGCGCACGAAGCCATTCGTCCTACGGAAGCATCGCGCAAACCCAAGGATCTTACCAAATACCTCGACAATGACCAGCAGCGCCTCTATGAACTGATTTGGAAGCGCATGATGGCATCCCAAATGGCAAGTGCAGAGATGGACAAAACAAGCGTTGACGTTGCCACTGAGGACAAAAAAGTTACCCTTCGCGCCACCGGCTCCATCCTTGTTTTTGATGGATTTCTCACCCTTTATCGTGAAGGGGTTGATGAAGGCCAGGTCGATGATGATGACAATAAAATTCTCCCCCCTCTTCAGGAAAAGGAAAATGTGGAGAAAAAAGCGATTCATCCTGAACAACACTTTACCCAGCCTCCGCCTCGATACACAGAAGCGAGCCTTGTTAAAAAAATGGAAGAGCTGGGCATTGGCCGCCCATCCACTTATGCACGTATCCTCCAGGTGCTTCAAGAGCGCAAGTATGTCCGCAGTGAAAAGCGCACCTTAATTCCCGAAGACCGCGGCCGCATCGTGACCGCCTTCCTGCTCAACTATTTTAAAACCTATGTTGAATATGACTTTACGGCTCAACTGGAAGAACAGCTGGATGAAATCTCAAACGGTGACTTATTCTGGAAGGATGTATTAAATCAATTCTGGACCTCCTTCCATTCAGCAACCGATGCTGCAAAAGACTTAAAAATTCAAGATGTGTTGGAGCAACTCCAGAAAGATCTTGAGCCCTTCCTTTTCCAACCCAGCGAAGAGGGGAAAGATCCCCATGTTTGTCCGCGTTGCGAAAAGGGAAAGCTGGGCCTAAGACTCAGCAAGTTTGGTGCCTTTATTGGGTGCTCCGAATACCCAGAATGCAAATACACCCGTCCGCTCGCTGTTGACGAAGATGGCGATGCGGGCTCACAAGATGAACCTTATGAGCGATTGCTAGGCACAGATCCAAACTCTGGTCTTGAAATCAAAGTCAAAAAAGGTCCCTATGGATTTTATATGCAATGGGGCGAAGCGGCTTCTAAAAAGGAAAAACCCAAAAGGGTTTCACTTCCATCCGGCGCTTCTCCCGATACAATTACATTAGAAGAAGCTGTCTCATTAGCCGCCCTTCCTCGCGAGGTGGGTCTTGATCCAGAAACCAAAGAACCCATCACAGCTGCGATTGGGCGTTTTGGTCCTTATGTAAAGCTGGGAAAGACATTTGCTTCTTTGAAAAAAACTGATGATGTGCTAACAGTTGACCTAGAAAGAGCCCTTGAGCTCATTGAAGCAAAGAAATCAGTGCCTCCACGTAAGGGAGGACGTCCGGCGAAAGCAAAGACAGGTCGTGGTAAAAAAGAGTAAGTTTCTCCCCTCCCCTCAAGAAATTCTTGAGTACATTAAATCAGCCCCCACAAAGATTGGAAAGCGAGAGATTGCCCGCGCATTCAATTTGAAAGGAACGGATCGCCTGTGGCTAAAAGAAACGCTGCGAAAGCTGGGAGATCAAGGCCTGATTGAGCGTGGCCATAAGCGCAAGTTTGGCACCCACAAACAGCTCCCGCCCGTGATCCTAGCGGAGGTCACCTCTGAAATCACCGCAGAAGGAGAAGTCCTTCTTTTACCCGTTGAATTCAAAGAAAACACCGTACCCATTATTCTGACGGATAAAAAAGCAGGTAGCGTTAACCCGGGAGATAAAGTCCTTGTCCGCATTAAACGTCATTTCGAAGGGTATTACTCAGCCCGCATCATTAAAAAGCTTGAATCAAAATCACAGAAAGTTGTCGGTGCAGTTGTTGAGCGTCGCGGAAAGCTATTCCTTCAATCCTCCGATCGCCGACGTGAAAAGGTCTATGCTCCAATTGAAACCCAAGAAGGGCTCAAACCAGGCGACCTGATTGTCGCTGAAGTCACCAAGCAACGAAGGGACGAACAAAGCAAGATCCTCAAGGTCCTTGGCAACCTTGATGATCCCAGCACCATCAGCCTTATTTCCATCTATCAAGAAAATATCCCCCATGTGTTTCCAGATGAAGTGCTCAAGGAAGCGGAAAAGGTGCGCGACCTACCGCTCGACAATCGGGAAGACTTGCGGAACATTCCCTTTGTCACCATTGATGGGGAGGATGCGCGAGACTTTGATGATGCGGTTTGGGCCCATGAAGATCCGGATGAAGGGTGGCACTTGATGGTTGCCATTGCGGATGTGGCCCACTATGTCCGCCCCGACAGCGCCTTGGATAAGGAAGCCCTCAAGCGAGGGAATTCAGTCTATTTCCCGGATCGTGTCGTTCCTATGCTGCCTGAGATACTCTCGAATGATCTCTGTTCCCTTCGCCCAAAGGAAGACAAAGCTTGTTTTGCTGTTCATCTTTGGCTTGATAAGAAAGGGCGCCTGAAACGCTACAAATTTGTCCGCGGAATTATGCAATCCGTTGAGCGCCTCACCTATACCCAAGTTCAAAAGGCCATGGACGGCCATCCAGATGATCAAACTGCTCCACTCTTGGATAGGGTTATCAAACCTCTTTATGGCGCTTATGAACTCTTGAAATCAGCCCGCGCCTTTCGGGGAACTCTTGATTTAGAAATTCCTGAAAAGCAAGTCGTTCTTGGCACTGACGGACATATCACCGACATTACGATACGACCTCGTCTTGAGAGTCATCAGCTCATCGAAGAATTCATGATCCTCGCGAACGTTGCCGCCGCTCAACAACTCGAGGCCCTTAAAGCCCCCTGCATTTATCGTATTCACGATGTGCCCAGTATGGAAAAGATCTTTATCTTCCGGGAGCTTGTCGAAGGGCTTGGCTTCTCTTTTCCCAAATCCCAAGCTGTGACGCCCCGCTCTTTCTTGCACCTCATTAAAGCCGCCCATGGAACACCTCACCAGCAACTGATCAGCCAATTGACCCTCCGAACCCAAGCTCAAGCGCAGTATCACCCTGAAAACATTGGACATTTTGGTCTCAGTTTAAAAAAATATAGCCATTTCACCTCACCTATACGCCGTTATGCAGATTTTATCGTTCACCGCAGTCTTATTGAATCCTTGATGTTGGGGGATGGTGGACTTCCCAAAGATACAGACCTTCATGAAATTGGAGCACAGGTTTCATTTACAGAACGGCGGGCTGCGGCTGCTGAGCGTGCCGCGATCGAGCGTTATATTACGATTTACTTGAAAGATAAAGTTGGTGAAACGTTCCAAGGGGTCATCAGTGGCGTTACATCCTTTGGATTGTTTGTAACGTTAGAGCATTCAGGAGCCGATGGCTTGATTCCCATGTCAGCCCTGCCCGATGATTACTATATTTATGAAGAACGCAAACACCGGCTTATTGGACGGCGGTATAAGCATACCTATACACTGGGCGATCCTATTGTTGTGACGCTTATGGAAGTGGATACGCTGACGAATTCAGTGGCCCTCGCCCCTGTTGATCCCAGGCCTGCAAAAAAGAAGAAAGACAAATCCCCTCAAAAAAGAGAAAAGAAAACCCGCAAACCACCTAAAAACAAAAAAAGATAACGCGCTCTTCAATGATACCCAAAGTTTGTAGATAGTTGGTGCTTTGCTTCGATGAACTTTGGTGTTTGTGAACAGCCTCCCCTACAATTAAATAAGAATCATTTTCCCATTTTGAATGCTTTTGTCGGAGCCGTACATGTCGTCCCATTTATGCAGGAAAGTTGAAACCTGAGATCTGATTCGCTCTTTCTTAGGACTTTAATTTTCAAAAACTGTTTAAATATACGCGGTATAGTAGATGGCCTTATATTTGTACATACCTGTTGTTGAAACTTCCAATCTTTAGCCTCATAACCAGGAGTAGGAATATATGTTCCCTGGATATTCGTTATCGGTATGATCTCACCGTTTACAAAACGTTTAGGTTGATCTTTAGTGCCACAGTATACTGTTATATTTGCTTTTGGACTTGGCAGAACAGTAAATGAAACAACTTCTATATCAAAAGAACATGAAAGATTATCTGGAAGATTCATGCCATAGGTTACATCAAGCTGCATATCTGTTAGTGGCGTTGTGGTTTTGGTTTTACATACCGATGACACTTCTGACGTTCCTATAAAAAGGTTTAAACATACAATAGCTGATATAGATGATATTTTAATATACATTTACGACTCCTTATCTTTCTGTTTTTAAGTATATCTCTCTCTTATTAATGAATTATTAATCATGTTTAAAAATGCTACGGCATAAAATATACCCATATTACTATCACCCCAGAAAAGGGAAAACAAAACACGCAAGCCATCAAAATAAAGGGAGAAACATGCTATGGAGACGGCAATCTGTAAGAAATGTATGAGACACTGTTAACAATGGTATGAAAATAATCTATCATCTTAAAAATAAAGGAAAGCTCACTGTGGACAAGAGACTATACCCCTCTTCCAAAGAGTTATTTAAGCATGAGAGCGACCCCATTAATGAAGAGAAGAATGACTTTATGTTACGAAAAGGGTGTCGTTAATATGCAGGTTCCTTCTGAAAAATTATCATTTTCAATTATGATCTGGATTGCTGCGCTCCCTATCGGTCGCTCGCAATGACGCAGATTTACTAGGTTTTCGTCATCGCGAGTCCGCCTTCGCCGAAGGCTATGGCGGGTGTGGCGATCCAGGGAAAAATACTTTTTCAGAGGTTTCTCCTAGCGTATAGAGATGCAGCTGCTATTAAAATCATCCTTTGTTAACTGTGTCTAAGTCAGAGAGGATGGTGGATATCGCCATAGCCCTTTTTGTGGACATTCATATCAATAAGCCTTTTATAACTCCGGATCTATCTATTTGTTAATATCCTTAAACAAAAATGGCTAGATCTACCTTATTTTGTTTTAATTTCCACCCGTTTGGTTTTTGCTTCGGCTTTCAGAGCCTTCGGAAGTTTAATGGTTAAGACACCATGTTTGAAAACAGCTTCTACGTGATCTTCGTCGATAAGCGTCGGCAATTGTATCGAGCGATTAAACGTTCCGCTCATACGCTCGATCCGATGGTAGCTTATATCTTTATTCTCACGATATACCTTTTTCTCCGCAGTAAGATGAAGCAAGTTCCCCTGCATTTCGACTTTAATATGTTTTTCTTCAATACCCGGCAACTCTGCCACAACCTTAAATTCGTCGGCAGATTCAGAAATATCGATATCCGGTAAGAAGGTATGTTTTTCCTGATCGACATCCTTCTTACTCTCGCGATGGGATCTTTCCCAAAAGCTATCAAAAAGACTATCAACTTCCCGACGCAACCATTTGAAGGGTTCAAGATGGTTGTTGTTATGCTTAGATGAATCGTCGCGGCGCATGGTATCTCCCTTTTCAACATTATAAAATGGGTTGCACATTTATATGTATATTAACTTTATAAGAAATTAATAAATATTCAGTTAATCTGATTCAAAAAAGCGTTGATAGATTCCTCAGCCTTAGGATCTCTAATAACCCAACCTGCTTCATGACTGTGGTAGCGCTTTCGTTCATCTCGGCATGCACTTAGCCAATTGAAGGATCCTTCATATACTGTGTTATCAACGACAGCTGTTTTACTATGAAATTTTTCCATTCTTGCAATTCTAAAATGCGGATGAGTTGTTATGGTTTGCCCAAAGTATCTTTTTAATCCATTGACGTTTCTTTGCTGTTTGTTGAGAACAAAGGTTACGTCAACCTCTCTTTCTAATGCGCTCAGTATTCTTTCGCGTGTAAAGTCAATCGAAAAGCCCGATAGGGGATTCAGAAATGGCGAACAAAAAATAATCCTTTCTTGAGCAATTTCAAAAGCATCTCTGATAAAATCACGATGGTCCAATAAAGTACTTAACCGAGTGATAGAGATAGATGCTTCTTCACTTTGACTGGCCTGCGGAGACGAGACTTGGGACGACGGCAATGATTCATCACCTGCATGATTATCTAGCGCAGATTGCTGTCCAAAGAAACATTCTATAATTTCAACAATTTCAAGAAACCCAGGATATGGCTCGGGTACAACCTGTATATTAGCTGAGAGCGTGCCTTGTGATGCTTGCCCTTGTGATAAGTCCCCTTCATCTTCAACCCGATCAACTCGCATCCGCTTTGCTGGACGCTCCTCAAGACTATCATTATCCATGGCAATGATATGAGAACTATCAGCAAAGAAAAAAGAAAACACAATTAATGAATAGAATCGCATAAATCAATAACCAACCTTAAATTAACGTAAATATTATATGTTTCTTTTATTTGGAAATATCAATAGAGATCCCTCGCCATGAGCCACTTCTCCTGGTGTTTCATCATCGTGAACCTGCGAAAGTATTGGCTGCGGCGGTGCAGGATCATACACTTTCGCAAAGGATTCTACAAATATACCTGATGACTTTGCGAGAAACCCTATTTACTTAACACTTGCAGATTATTTATTTAAACTAGATCTTACTAAAGGTGAACCTGATCAAAGGTGGCTAAAATGGGTAAAACTGTATCATGCCGATGGATACATTTTTAAAAGATTTGCCAAATAAACCAAAAGCCTGATCATTGATTGAAGCTTTGAGTTTGGGATTCGTTATAGTAAGAATCTATCCTCAAAGCTTCGCTTTTTTTTGACTCGCCGATAACCTCGAAGCTCATTTATAAACTTGGCAGCCTGCCTCAACCTCGTCAACAAAATCATTTTGGCTCTTCTTTAAACCTTACCATAGGCTTGGCTTTTTTCTTTTTTGATCTCTGTTTTGCAATTGCTTTGCTTGAAACTACCGACCCTTCCCATCTTGTTTCATCAAGAGCTGTGGCTACCATAAAGCGGTTATTTTGAAAAGAAGGGACGATATCCTCATCGAATACTTCACCTTTCGGAGATGAAAGCTGCCACAGATAGACTTCTTCAACGCCTGGGAACCACTTGGATAAACGCATTCGATCTTTAAACATTTCCAAGTTTCCAGCACTATCTTCCCATACGCAAACAACTTTTGGGGTTACAGGCCCCCTTCAATGAAATCTAATGCCCTCCATTTCGCACGCGCAAATTGCTCTGAAGGACAGTACAGCTCGTCCTCATATTCGAACTACCCCTGGGTAGTCCCTCATATTATGGCTAACAGACTGATACTCCTGACAAGATATTACATTTCCATGTTTCGTGACGTTGATACATCCAGTGATTTCACGGAATCTCTCCCTAGCTATTCTTTCATAGTATGGATCGCCCATTCCTAGAGTTTCAGTGAAACGTACGCGACTAATAAGTTCCTCCATCTTTTCACTTTCAAATTCTGCGTTAGCGCATCCACTTACCATAAACTGGCGTGGCTTTTCATCAGACAATTTAAGAACGTCTCCTAACCCCAATTCTCGTAATTCACGGGTCGTTTGCAAAAAATCATCCCAAGCACTGGAAACAACAACGGGGCAACCCATACGAATCAATTTTAGAAGAACAAGGTCAGCATGCCCCCGGGACTTAACGCCATCCCTAACGTCCGTTGGAACAGATACATGCGTAAGTGTCCCATCCTTATCTGAAACAATCGCAACTTCTCCAGGTTTAAAACTACCGAACAAAGCCATTGATTTATTATGGATATCCTCGATCGAAACTGTTTCTTCAATGATGAGTGGATGAGCAAAGGAATAGGACGTTAATCCCATAAAAATGATAAGATAAAAGGAAAGATTTTTTAACATTGAATAACACTCTCTTGAATTACAACGTCGGAAATATAGATGATATCATTTAGAATTTCAATTTTTTTATTGTTTTACTTGGCACAAAGGAAATTAATATCGACTAAGATTCAAAATTCGTTGCTATTTGGATAAGATTTTGTTAGAATGGATCAAGTTTTTGAAAGATAATACTTGGATAAAATGAGATATTTACTCGTAACAACATTTACTTCTTCTACTACAACTGGTTTTTACCGGTAATTTCTCTCAATCATCCCTATATATAATTTAAGATTTATTTTAAAACAAGAAAGGTACTTAGTTATGCTAAGGAAAATGCCAGTTATACTCTTGATGGAAATCATCATCATAATGCTTTTAGAACCCTATATGCCATTCGAACTAAAGTCGATTGCCTATGCAACAAGTTTAACCATAAAATCAGTGATCTTATTTTTCTTGCCGCTGCTAATTTTTGGATTGCTCTTTAAAGTAGCCGCCAACCTTGCCCATCGCGCCTCTAGAGTCATCCTCCTTGTATTTGCAAGCATTTGCATCTCGAACTTTATGTCGACCATGGCCAGCTACGGCATTGCCTCTGCTGTCTATGAATTTGACCTCTCTCTCATTATGCCGGGAGAGCTCAAGGAACTGGCTCCCTTTTGGACATTTACACTCCCCCAGTTGATTGCCAATGACAAAGCCATGTTCTTCGGCCTAATCAGCGGTGTGATTCTGTCGATGGCCAAACCACAGTGGGCTGAAAAGACGTCTCATATCTTTGAAATGATTGTATCAGTGATCATGAAATCCTTTGCATTTCTTATCCCTGTCTTCGTTGCTGGCTTTACGGTGAAGCTCCAATATGAAGGAATTCTTATTCGCATCATACAAGATTATGCCCTGATATTTGTCGTCATTGCACTGGCTCAATTCAGCTATATCTTGCTCATATACGCAGCCGTCAATAACTTCAACTTGCGCAAATTTTTGGACAATGTCAAAGCAATGCTCCCCGCATCCCTTGCTGGATTCAGCACGATGTCCAGCGTTGCAGCTATGCCCCTCACGATCCATGCGGTCGAAGAGAATTCAGCCGACCCTGAAATTTCAAAGTCCGTTGTTCCTGCAACTGTCAATGTGCACTTAATTGGAGATTGCTTTGCGATTCCAATTTTTGCATTCGCGGTTCTGAAAAACTTTGGTGTTGAAGAGCCTATGTTTGCCAGCTACCTGATTTTTGCGTTTTACTTCGTCCTGGCCAAGTTTTCCGTATCGGCCGTTCCTGGTGGCGGAATCCTTGTAATGTTACCTGTCCTTGAAGCGCACCTTGGTTTCAATGGAGAAATGATGTCCTTGATTACGGCCCTTTACATTCTCTTTGACCCTGTGATCACCAGTGCCAACGTTCTTGGTAATGGTGGACTGTCAATGGCCCTCGGGAAAGTCAGTTGGTTCTTTAAAGAGCGCAAACTCGGAACAGCTAAAACCTAGACATTTACTTATTTTTAACCATTTTCCTCTATAGTTTTAGAAAACTATGGAGGGATCATCATGTATAAACTCGCGTTAATTTTTGCTACCTTTGGATTAATTTCAAGTGCAAGTGCAAACCCTTGCCCTTATAATCTTAGGTGGAATGCGGAAGCCAATTGGTGCGAAACGAAAAAGATGGATCAACTTATGGACTTTGCTGCCATGAAAAAAACTGAGGACGGCAAAAAGAAAATGAGGGCAAAGTGCGACGAAATGGCTGACGAACATAGCATTGATCAAAAAATGTGGCTCACACCTGCTGGCGACACTTGTGCCTTTTGCGTAGCCGGCAAGACATACGACCCTGTGAGTCAGATTTGTAAGTAGGCTTAAGAACGACTTATCCGACCAACAAATCATCCATTGTCAACCCAAAAATTACACTAAGTTCTTTAATTAATGGTGGAATTTTAAGACTAAACGTATATAAAGGGAATGTCAGTAACGAAAACGTGGTGGTGATTTTGAGTAAAACAATTGATAGTTTTTTGGGTGGTCGAATAAATATCATTCAGCCATTAGATGGTTATCGTGCGGGAATCGACCCGATTTTCTTGGCAGCTTCTATACACACCAAACCAAAGGAATCCGTACTAGATATTGGATCAGGTGTTGGCGTTGCATCCATTTCGCTTGCGGTACGCAGCCCAGAGGTTAATGTATTGGGCCTCGAGATTCAGGAAGATCTCGCTGGTCATTGTCTCACAAACCTTAAGTCAAATAATGTGAATCAAAGAGTCTGTGTGCAGGTTGGTGATCTGTTGTCCCCTCCCTCGGCTTTAAAAGCCCACTCCTTTGATCAAGTTATGACCAACCCTCCCTATTACGAAAATGACAGGTCTCACTCCTCTCCCATTCCAGGTAAAGCCCAAGCCAATACTGAAACCGTAGATATGGGGAAGTGGATTCGCTCATGCTTAAAGTTTCTTAAGCCTAAGGGCATCTTTACCATGATTCACCGCCCCGAGAGATTGGACGAGATCCTTTATCATTTACAAAAACGAACAGGCAGCATTGTTGTGTATCCGCTCTGGCCAGGGATAAATAAGTCCGCACGGCGCGTCATTGTGCAAGCTCGAAAAGATGGCCGTGGTGAATTAAGGCTTTCACAAGGAATGAACCTTCATGGTGGCTCAGAAAAATATACTCCTGAAGCCGAAGCGATCCTACGGCATGCGCAGCCTCTTATTCTTTAAGGGGAACGGCTGAGATAACCACGAAAGCAGTTGAATAGGGTGGCTCATCTGAAAAGGATACGTGAAGCGAAGGCTTGTAGCCGTCCGGCACCAGAGTCAAAAGTTTGTCTTCAGCTTTATTATGGAGTTTAAGATGAGGTGCTCCTGATGACGCTTTAAGAACTTCAATATCCTGCCAACCTATACCAGACCCCATGCCTGTCCCTAATGCCTTTGCAAGCGCCTCTTTCCCTGCAAAGCGGTTTGCAAAGGCACGTGTTGGATTCAGCGTTGACGCTGCATATCCTCTCTCTTCTTGCGTAAAAACTCTTTGGGTAAAATGCTCTCCAAATGTGTTGAGAAGTCTTTCAATGCGACGCATATCAACAAGATCAATACCAATCCCAAGAATCATCCTCTACCCCCTCTTCACTGAAATCACCCTTTGCGACATGCGCAAGACAGCGATGATTCCCATAAGATGATCTAGATTTCTTACATCAACGTCGATAGATACTTCAAAATATTCGGTCGTCCGATTTTTAATGCTTAGATTAATGATATTTGCATTCTCACGCGCAATAAGCGATGTGATCGCAGCCATTGTTCCAGGCTGGTGAACGACAATGAGTGAAAGACGGGCCACATGGTCTGCTGTTTCTTCAGAAGCCCTTGTCCATGTCACGTCAATCCAGCGGTCAGGTTCATCCATAAACCGCTCAAGTGTATCGCAATCGCGAGTATGAATGTTGACCCCTTTTCCTGTCGTAACAATGCCTATGATCTGATCCCCTGGAACGGGATGACAACACCCTGCGTAATGGATCGTCATTCCAGGAATAAGGCCAGCTATGGCCAAAGCTTCATCCTTGAGCTTTGGTTTGGGCAAGCCCTTACTTAAATCCTTCTTAATCCGCTTAGGCTTGAGTTCAGGGTGTATAATTCGGAACAGATCTGCCGGCGTTTTAAGCCCCTCCCCTAAATACGCATACACATCCTCAACAGACTTCACACCAAAAGGCGAAACCACCTGTTCTAAGTCTTTTTCAGAAACCTCAAGATGCTCTTGTTTCGCGGCTTTCTGTAAAAGATTTTTACCCAGTTCAACAAATTGATGATGCATTTGCTGGCGAACAAAACGTCGAATGCTCGCTCGCGCCTTTCCAGTAACTACAAAACGTTCCCATGTCGGAGATGGGTGTTGCGTTTTAGATGTGATAATCTCAACTTGGTCGCCATTTTCAAGTTCTGTTCGAAGAGGCATCATTCGTCCGTTTATACGGGCTCCTGTACAATGATCACCCACGTTTGAGTGAACGGCATACGCGAAGTCAATTGGCGTTGCCCCACGTGGCAATGTTATCAAATCACCCGCTGGCGTAAAACAAAACACCTGATCTTGAAACATCTCAAGTTTTGTATGCTCCAGAAACTCTTCTGGCCCTTCTGCACGCTCTAAAATTTCGAGCAATCCACGCAGCCAACTATATTGATAGCCATCATGGGACTTCCCCTGTTTGTATTGCCAGTGAGCAGCAACACCGAGCTCAGCAACTTCATCCATTTCCTTTGTGCGAATTTGAATTTCGATACGGTGCTGATGGGGGCCAATAATTGTCGTATGAACTGACTGATAGTTATTCTGCTTGGGTGTGCTGATATAATCCTTGAAACGTCCCGGAATGACCGAATATGTACTATGAACAATACCCAACGCTCGATAACATTCTGCTGGCGTTCCAACCACAATCCGGAAAGCCATAATATCAGAAATTTGCTCAAAGCTAACGTTCTTTTTCTGCATTTTACGCCAAATCGAATAGGGTGTTTTTTCACGACCAAAAACGGTCGCTTTGATCCCATTTTCTTCAAGAACCTGTTTAAGCTCCTCTATGATAGGTGTTAAGGTATCACTCCCTTGTTTCCGCAAGTATACAAGCCTAGAAAGAATTGATTGGTAAGCATCGGGATGAAGCTGTGTAAATGATAGGTTTTGCAACTCATCCTTAACTTGATGAAGCCCTATGCGCTCTGATAGGGGGGCGTAGATTTCCATTGTTTCTTCTGAAATGCGAACCCTTTTACTCTCTTTTTTAATAAAATGGAGCGTCCGCATGTTATGCAAGCGGTCTGCAAGTTTTACAAGAAGAACGCGAATATCCGACGACATCGCCAACAAAAGTTTTCGAAAGTTCTCGGCTTGTTTGGCCTTGTCAGATTGAAACTCAATTTGAGATAACTTCGTCACCCCATCGACAAGAAACGCAACTTCTTTGCCAAATAGTTTTTCAATTTCATCGATTGTAGTGAGTGTATCTTCAACAGTATCATGAAGTAGGGCTGTTGCTATGGTAGCCACATCTAAGCGCATATCAACGAGGATACCCGCCACCTCTAACGGATGTGTAAAGTAGAGATCTCCTGACTGACGTGTTTGTGTCCCATGAGCTTTCATGGCAAATACATAAGCGCGATTTAAGAGTTCTTCATCAGCATCTGGATCATAGGTTTTTACAGCTTCTACAAGATCATATTGACGAATCATCCAAGCTCAATTCTAAAGAAAATATATCCTACTCAAAAGAAAGATTTATTCTTCTTCTGTAGAATCGACGTCATCAGCAACGTCATCGTTTTCTTCTATATCTTCGCTGATTTCAGCGTCAACTTCAAGTTGTTCATCAACTTCAACAACTTGAGAAGCCTCTTCTTTAAGATCGGACTCTTCAGAGATTAGCTCAACGAGCTCTTCCTCAGGTTCATCGCCAGGAACATACTTTTGGAGACCCTGAATGATATTTTCTTCCAGCTCATCTAAGGGGACTGTTTTTGATGCAATCTCACGAAGTGCAATGATTGGGTTTTTATCATTATCCCGATCAATGGTGAGAGGCGAGCCTGCTGAAACTTGCCGTGCCCTTTGGGCCGCGAGGAGAACCAGGTCAAATCGATTGGGAACTTCTTTTACGCAATCTTCAACTGTTACACGAGCCATGGGCTATCCTTTTCTGAGTTATCCTTGACGGGCTTTGTAGCGAGGGTTCGCCTTATTAATCACATAAGTGCGGCCTTTGCGACGAATAACACGGCACTTTTTATCTCTAACTTTGAGTGTTTTTAACGAGTTTACGACTTTCATGGTTTTGCCCTTACTGTGCAGTCAATAATTTGTTTGTATAACTAGTCTATGTTGAATGAAACTGTCAAGAAAAAACTCTAAAATTCAACCTCTAATCCTCCATTATCATCGTCGACATCAAAATTGAGTTCTGGAGAGACCGGATCTGACTGATCAAACAAGTCAACAGCCGTGCTGTAACAATTATCGCAGGCAGGGCCCTCATTTAAACATTCATCTGCACAACGATCTGTTATGAACTTACTGATAGGCCCCGTGCTCAATGCTGGTTGACAGACGCCAATACACATAACTGAAAATATAATATATGGTAGTCTCATTGCTGCTCCCCTTTGTTCTTCATTACATATGATTATACCAAAAGCATCGCCATTAGCCAATTCTAGAATATATCCGTATCTGGGTTTACACCATATTCTTTTGGAATTTTACGCTCTGGATGCGTCTCTTTCATTAACAAAAGAATAAACCCTGAAATGAGAAGAAACACCGGAATGATCATCAGCGCAAAGCGATAATCCTCCGCAGAATAAAAGGGAACGTCACCTAGTTTCTGCCCATCCCAGTGAGCATCAACGAGTGCACCAATGAGAGGGTGAAAGATGATTCCCGTTGTCATGACAATCATGTTTACAAAGGCTAAAGAAATACCACTGATTTGAAGAGGCATAACCTCACAAATACTGGCAAAAGTAAGGCACTTTGCCGTATAGGCAAAGCCCCCAAGGAAGAACAAGGCGTATAAATAATACATGGGCAAATCAAGGACAAAGATACATAGCCATACGATCGCTGTCACTGCAGATCCTATAAACATTGGAACTCTGCGACTTTTAATATGGTCAGACAAAAACGCGAAGAACGGACTTCCTAGTGCCGCCCCAAAGAACATCGTTGAGACGATGGAAACAGCGACCAATTCAGACAAGTTCTGGGAACTTTCAAGGAAAGGAACGCCCCAAGCCGAACCGATGGCTGTAATGGGGATATACATAAGCATACCATAGATCGCAACAACCCAAGCCTGCGGTGTCTTCATAACCCTCATAATATCTGTAAATGGGTGCTCGTTCGCATAAATATCTGGCAATTCTTCATGGTGATCAATCGGAGGGTGATCATTCACAATCAAGTAGATTAGAAATCCTATTGCAATTCCGACGACCCCCAACAACTCCATCGTTGTATCAAAGCCGACACGCCTAAGTATAAGTTCGAGGGGGATACCCCCTAACGCAGCTCCAGCGGTACCAAAGACCATGGTCATCCCCGTTACTTTAGCAATCTGCCTAGGTTCTAACCAAATTGTCCCGAGTTTAATGGTTCCAATAAGGCCACAAGCCGATCCCATCCCCATCAAGAAGCGCGCCATTCCACCGATGATCGTAGAAGATGTATTTCCAAAGATTAAACAAGCCACGGCACATAAGACGGCTGCCGCACATAAAAATAATCGAGGTCCCAAGCGATCCATCGTTATTCCAAGTGGGATCTGAACAGAAGCGTACGCCCAATAATACACACCAACCATGACACCAAGCCCTGCAGAGTCTATGGCAAAGTTTGACAGGAGCTCATCATTCATAACGTTGGGGGAAACACGGATCATGAATTGGTACATGTAAAACAAAGCACCAGAGGCTACGACGAGCCACCCTCTCATATTTTGTTTTCGTGTATTCGGACGTGTTTCTGGCATCCCCACCCCAAAGCTTCTCTAACGTAAAATTTATTTTTAATGTCGTAGGATCTCATAAAATGATCGAGATTACCAGCTTTGTCAAAGTCAGAGTAAATTTTTGTTTGTTTTTTGTTAATTTTCTTGTGATACGATCTCATTTACAGTATTTGTTCACTAGAGGAGGCAAATGAAAAAAATTTTAACTTCTGCCGTCGTCTGCTTTTTCTTTATCATATCAGCGAATGCGCATGCCTATTTAAAGGAAATCCTTGGAATCTGCGTGCATGTTTTAAAGGGTAGAACCGATATATTAAATTTTGTAAACAGTGTTTCTGGCACCACGATTGAAAGCGATGAAATTCAATTATCTCCGCGTAACGAAGCCTCTGGCCCATCACAACCATTGAGCGAAACAGAAAGTCCATCATTTCGGGAAAACACAAAACTACTTAGCGAACAATTAAGGGCAATGAACGATATTTTGATCTTAGCCTATCGATTTTTATCTGAAGCTAATACAGAGCCCGTTGCTTTTTTTCAATCTACTCAAGCACTTGCCCAAATATACATATCAAGGAATGAACCCCAGAACTACAATATTTCAAACATTTGGCTGAGCACGGCATCAACTAGATGGGGTCATATCAATAGGTTGTGTACTGCTGGTCTCGAGCATCAAAATGATTCAAAAGATGCTGAATCAGAAGACAACACAGCAGATAAAACACAAGCTGTAATGTCAAAAATTAAGCCCATCCTCGAAGGAATTGACCATCAAAGAAACTCTCATTCGCGATCGTCACAAAAGAGCAAAAGTGGTCGAGGGTCTTTTAAAATGAAAAGCGGGTCTTTTAGAAAAAGCACCAGCGATTTGGGGGCACTCATAAAAGGAAACGGAAATAGCAATCCAAGGGATGGCGGAACAAAAACTCAAGACTCTAGCTCCACTCCGCAATCATCAGCATCCCCGGATCCAAATACAACAACTGAAGGCATAAGCAAGAAAAAACGAGTAAAAGTACCGCCAGAGATCCCTCCAAGAGCAGATGCCCCCCTCCGTTTGAATGGGGTGCAGTCAATGAATGACAGAATGCCTCCCCTTAAGCACCGCCAACGCGTCCAAAGTTACAAAAATACAATGCCACGCCCTCTTGCGCCGCCTAGAGAAGATTTAATGGAGTATCTCTAAAAGGCAATTAAGAGCATATATTATGAACGAAAAGAGGCTTCTAATGAAACGATATATCCTTATAGGTACTCTCAGTCTGTCACTTATTCTACCAACCACAAGTCATGCATTTTGGGAGGAAGTATTTGCGATCTGCGAGGCTGCACTGGAGGCCAGAGAATTTATTCCACAAGTCATAGGACAAATGAGTGGCACAGCAGGCAGATCAAACGATGATAATTCACGTGAATTTGCTCCAAGAACAACATTAACACTAACTAGCCAGGAAGATTCGGCATTTATCATCTCATTAAAATTTGATGAAAACAAAAGAGAGCTTGAAGAACAAGAAATTGAATTTGAAAAGCTATTAAAGTCTGCGCACCTCCTCCTTTCTATGAAAGCGTCCACATCTGCTGCTCAGGAATTCCTACGGACATGGCAGAAAACAGCCTCTGGATTTGCTAAATCGGGCGAAACAAGAAGATATGATATCTCCACTTCTTGTTTCAAACAACTTGAAGGTCTGTGGAAAACGATTGAAACAAACATTCTGAAGGGCTTATCCGAGAAAAGGGTTAGCACAAGAGAGCTTCCCGAAACCAAAAAAGCCGGGCTTCTAGAACGGATGAAAACCTATGTAAAGGAAGAACCTCCCTCAGAGATCACCAGATCGAGCAGCTCTATCTCGCCGCGTAGTTTTGGGCTGAGTAGCCTAAAAAGTAAAAGGGCGAAAAAGACTAGTCCAGCCTTGTCAGCAAGACGACCCAGACATCCTGAGGAGGCAGCGAGTGGCTCTCAGTCATCCCGAGAGCGAAAAAGAAACCCCATCCGCATTGGATCTCAACGCGCGAAAAGTCAAGACGAACTAAGGCCTTCAACATTTGACTTTTCAGACCTTTCAAATCGTCCATCTTCATCACGCAATCATCAAAGAACGTTTGATTGGGGAAAACCTCCAGAGGTTTTTTAAACCTTATTTTCTTTGACAAAACCAAGAAAAATCTGTATAAATCCTATACATTTACAAGATGAGTTGGTGACCCAATGCCCTTTGATGAACAAGCCTTAAATGGACTAAAAAACTACCTGTTGAGCGAAGAGTTTTACTTTATCCTCGGCATTACGGTGGTTGGCGCTATCGTTTACTTTTTGATGAGGCGATATATTAACCCCCTTCTCATTAAAGTCATATCTCGGAAAAACAAGAATTGGGCCCCTATTTTCAAAAAAAGTGCGACCTTGCGCCCTCTAGCATACTTGGCGCCGATCGTCATTCTCATGGCCTGTTCTCAACATGTGCCACTCCTGTGGCGCTATATCGAAAAACCTTTAGGCGCAACTGTAGCTGTTCTTCTAACCCTTCTTTCAGCGAATTTGATTCATGCAGCAAATGGGATTTATGAAACCTACCCCATTTCAAAAGAAAAACCGGTCAAAAGCTATGCTCAGTTATTAATTCTGGTTGTTTATATATTGGGTGCGATTATAGCCGTTTGTCGCCTTCTGGATAGCAGCCCCGCTGTTTTTCTTGGAGGTGCTGTTGCCGTCATGGCCGCGATTCTCCTGGTCTTTAGAGATACAATCCTATCATTTATCGCCAGTATGCAGCTTGCCGCAAACCAACTTATCAAAAAGGGAGATTGGATTGAAATTCCTGCATTTGGCGCTGATGGAAATGTAATCGATATCGCTCTTCATGTTGTGCGCATCCAGAACTTTGACAATACGATCGTGACCGTACCCACTTATAAAATCATGGAGCTTGGGTTCCGGAATTGGAGGGGTATGTATGAGTCAGGCGCACGTCAGATCAAAAAATCTATATTAATTGACCAAAACAGCATCCGCTTTATGAGCGAGGCAAATATCAAGGAGCTATACCAACATAAGGATATGCAAAAGAATCTTCCTACATACAAAGAAGTATATGATCATATCAAAAATTCTGGCATAACGAATCTTGGTGTCTTTCGGATGTACGCAATGTCTTACTTAAGAAATCATCCCCAGCTCCATCAAGAGCGATTGATGATGGTTCGCATGATGGATCCCACACCAAATGGTGTCCCGCTTCAAATTTACACCTATTCAAACGATACAAGATGGGTCATCCAAGAACAGGTTCAGGCGAGTATACTTGAACACCTAATTGCACGACTGAAAGACTTTGATCTGCGCGTTTACCAAAATATGAAAGACACGGACGGTGAATTTCCTGCTCCCATGAGAACATGGGGTTCAAGCACGAACAATTAGCTTTATTCTTTAAGCCTAAATCTATCATAGCTATTAGCCCTCTCATCTTGGTATAATGTTCCGCTGCAGTATTTTCTTGTACAAACCAAAAACATTTATCAAGATTCATATTGATATCAATAAATATTTTTACTATTTTTTGTATACTGCTTTAAATCATGGATTTTTTATTATGAATGCTTTAGGAAATCTCGCCGCCTTTTTTTGTTCTATCAACACAGCTCATGCAATGGATGAGGACAACTCTTCTTTCAACACTCGATCAGATGCCCCCTCTCGTCTACGATCACGCCGTGATCCTTTTCGTGATCGGGCTAGGGCCTTCCAATGGGAAATGGAACAAGAGAGGGAACGAAGAGAATTAGAAAGAGAACAAAGGGCGTTAGAAAGATTAGTAGTGATAGAAGGAACGTATGCTGAATTCAATGAGATAGCAATTTTATACATTGCATCTTTCATACATTTGCCACCTGCTGCATAACCCTTTGCAATTTTACTATGCACCCTCTTCCCAAATGGCGCAGAGATCGTTAGCATGTCTCAAAATTAAAAAGGCAAGACATGACCGACTTTCATCACGCAGCATCACTGATCCTCGAAGAAATGGCTGACTTTTTTGAAAATACTTGGCCTGGAGCCGACGTAGATTTGCTAGATGACGCCCTCGCCGTTCATTTTCCCGACGGTAAACAATACCTCCTAAACAAACACGGCGTGACCCAACAAATCTGGCTTTCCTCTCCATATACTGGGGCCCATCATTTTGCCCTTGAGGAAGGATATTGGTACTGTACGCGCACAAAAACACAACTCGAAGATCTTATCCGTAAGGAACACCAGACCTATGCTTCGTGAGCCCAGCTATTTGGATGAAACTTTAACTGAAGACCGTCCCTCTGGTTCAAACATAAAAGTTTTCAAGGAAATCTACCCCTACCTCATGAAATATCCGCGAACACTTGTCCTCTCAGCGCTTTCTATCATTATTGCCTCTCTGACGGTTCTCGGCGTCGGCGTAGGCCTGCGCTATTTTGTCGACCAGGGCTTTTCAGAAACTTCAGCTTTTGGGCTGACAGGAACCCTCATGATCCTGCTCGCCATCGTGGTTACCATGGCTCTTGCCAGTTATGGACGCCTCTTTTGGGTTTCTGAACTCAGTGAGCGCGTCATTGCTGACTTAAGGAAACAAATATTTAACCACCTTCTTTTGCAAGGCATGCCGTTTTTCGAAAAAACGAGCATTGGCGAAATCCAATCTCGCCTTACGACCGATACCACCCTCCTACAGATCATTCTTGGCACCTCAATCCCCATTGCCTTTCGCAATATCCTGATTATTCTTGGTGGAATAGGCATGCTAATTTATACAAGTCCCCTACTCACCCTAACCCTCCTCATCATTATCCCTCTCATTCTCATTCCCATCTTGATCTATGGTAAGCAAGTCAAAGTTCTTTCTCGCAAAGCCCAAGACAAAACAGGTACGGTTTCAACCCGCCTTGATGAAACCTTTGGATCGATACAAACAGTTCTTGCGTTTTGCCGTGAAAAATATGTAAGCAAGCTCTTTTCACATGAAGTTGAAGACGCTTATCGGACATCTATTCAACGTGTAGAAGCCCGGGCACGACTGACAGCCTTTGTCATGATTTTGGTATTTATGGGTGTGAGCGCGGTCTTATGGGTTGGCGGACAAGACGTTTTAGACGGATCTATGACACCGGGCCAATTGTCGGCCTTCATCTTTTACGCAGCGGCTGTTGCCGGTGCATCTGGTTCTCTCAGTGAAATTCATGGTGACATCCTTCGCGCTGCCGGCGGGGCCGAACGCATCTTTGAGTTTTTAGGCGAAACATCGGACATTAAGGTTCCCGCAACACCACAAGCCCTCCCCTCTCCGTGCCAAGGTCATATCCAGTTTATGGAGATTTCATTTGCCTATCCATCTCGGCCAGAACACCAAGTCTTAAAAGATCTTTCATTTGAAGTGAAGAAAGGCGAAACCGTAGCTTTGGTTGGCCCGTCAGGCGTTGGAAAATCAACCATCTTTAACCTGATCATGCGGTTTTATGATCCTGAGAAGGGGCAAATCTTTCTGGATGGGATTCCCACGGAAGACCTGAGTCTCCATGACTTACGCCATGTCATTGGCCTCGTCCCCCAACATCCAACCTTATTCAGCACCAGTTTCCTGGAAAATATTCGTTTTGGAAACCTGGACGCTACAGAAGACGAAGTCAAAGAAGCCGCCAAAGCCGCCTATGCGGATGAATTCATCTCCCCTCTTCCAAAAGGATATCACACACCCGTCGGTGAAAAAGGTGTGGCCCTATCCGGCGGTCAAAAGCAGCGGATTGCGATTGCCCGTGCTATCCTTAAGAATCCACCGATTCTTTTACTTGATGAAGCCACCAGCGCCCTCGATACAGAAAGCGAAGAAAAGGTGCAAAAGGCCCTCGCCAACCTCAAGCATGATCGCACGACACTGATCATTGCTCACCGTAAGTCCACAATTGAGTCGGCAGATCGGGTGATTACCTTACGTTCATCTCGTTCTTAAAAATGCATCTGCAAAAATCTGCTTCATCTACAGTCTAGATTGCCGCATCGCTAATGCTCCTCGCAATGACACAGATTTACTGAGGTATCGTCATCGCGAACCCGCCGTCGCCTAAGGCTATGGCGGGTGTGGTGATCCAGGAAAGTATATCTTTGCAGAGCTTTCATATGCGCAACATCATTTTTACTCCCGTGATATTCACGGGTTTCAACTTACAGACTTTACGGTACAGTGTTGCGAATTATAAATACGGTACTATCATAATGAATAAACTGTCTATAAGAGCATGTTTTTCCGAAGGCTTGAGTTATGTTGTAAAAAACTTCAGCTCTCTGTCTCTCCTCATTGTTCAAGTGTTTGTTATTCTGTCTATAGGAAATGTGTTATTTCCCTACTTAATCGTGCAAAATATATATGGTATTGAAAATGAGATGAATATCTTCATCGGATTCTCACTTACGCTCGGCACCCTCCTGTCAATTGCAGCTAGTGCATTTCTCGTGCTTCCCATTTATCGAAATATAATCCTTAAAGAACCCTTTGAGGCAAACCTTTTAAAGATTGTGATAGAGAAAAGGTACTGGTACGGTTTATGGGCAACATTGAAAATGTATATTTCAGCACTTGGTCTAACCTTAGGAGTTCTCTCACCGGTTGTGATCGTTCTTTTAATTTTACTTCTTCCTCTCATTGTGGCTATATTTACTTCCGGCCCTGAGAGCACTGTATTTTTGGGCTTTCTATATTCTTCGCTGTTTAGCCAAACTGGGATATTTGTTAGCCTTGGGCTCTTATTCATTGTTGCTTTGGTAATATTCATCTACGCATTGGCTAATTATATCTATGCTCCCCTTTTGGCATTTATCGATAAGATTGCAAGCGTGAGAGATTCATGGAGGCTGTGCACAGGAAATCGCTTACGTATCTCAGGACTCCTGTTTTGCCTTTACTTCATTGTAGGTGCTGGCGTGTTGCTCTTCTATTTTCCTGCGATCTATTCTATCAACGAATCAGAGCACTACAGCTCAGTATTTTTAATGTTATGCTCTTATCTAAACCTGTATTTTGGAGCGTTTTTTGCAGCCGTAATTGGGGTGAGTTACCTTCTGATTAGAAAGAAAAAGACATAAAAAGAGTCTTGCAATTTTTTTACTCACTCAGGTATGAATAAGAAAAAAGGAAAAAAAATGAAATTGAATCCCCTCGGCCAGTGTGTTGCAGAGGCAGTTAAGTATCTGTCTGCAAACTTTATCCCTCTTACAATCCTACTTCTTCAAATTTTGGGACTCACACTCGTTGTGACAATGGGGTTAAACTACGCTGTAGGCAATGAGTTGTTCGTTGCGCCGAGTTTCACAAATCTTAATTCGGCTCTTTTGACCTTCCCTGTATTTATGGCAGGTGCATTCATAACATTTATACTCGCCTTAGCGCCCAGCTTGGTCATATATCGTCAGGTGGTCCTCGGAGAACCTTTTGAATTGAACTTACTTAAAGTTATCATCCAAAAAAGATTTTGGTATGGTCTGTGGGCAAACATTAAAGTCGGCTTTGTGCTATTTCTTGTGGCAATCGCTCTCCTGCTTATCTTACTTGCTACATCTCTCATCGTAAGCCTCATTACCCAGGCCTCCGATTCGGGCTCCTTTAATCCTTTTGAATTCTTTCAGGATAGTCCCCTGAAGTACGTTTATCTTTCTGCCTTTTTTGTATTTATTTTGGGTGCTGTATACCTGGCTTATGCCTGTGTAATCTACGTTCCGCTGCTCGCCTATATTGATAAAAAAGCAAGCTTTGTTGAGACGTGGAAAATCCTCAAGGGACATAAGCTTTTTATCTTTGGCCTCTTATTAGTTGTAAGCTTTGCCCCTCTTTTCTTTTTAGCCGTCATTCAGGTTTTACTAGCGAAGATCATGCATGATACTTCTGGATCAAGTCTCTTTTGGTTAAATGGGGTTAAGTCTCTTGTTGGCCTCTATTTTAATGTCTTTTTTGTCGCTGCTGTTGCTATGAGCTACCAAAAACTCATGAAGGCTAATGGCTAAATAAAAATAGGGCCCCTTTCAATAGCGTTTTATTGACCTCTTTCTCCTTGACTTGGCGCTTGTTGTTTTCTAAGATTCCTAGGTTATCAACAATAAAAGGAGAGTACGATGTATTATACGTATCCATGCACGACTGTCGTAGCTCCTTATTGGCGTTGGCGTACATATAGGTTTTACGAAACAACAAAACGACATTTAACCCTTACGCCAGCGAGAGAATATCATGAACTTTGTAAACGCAATTTTAAAAAAACTTAAAACAACCGCATTCATTGCAACCTTTCTTCATACCTTAAATTTATCTGCCCACCAAACGATTGGAATCACCCAAATTGTTGACCACCCTTCCTTAAATGAGATTCGCAACGGCATTCTTGAAGGCCTAGCCCTGGATGGTTTTGTTGAAGGAAAGGACTTTTCGGTTGTTTTTGAGAATGCTCACGGAAATCCCACTACGGCAGCACAAATCGCCCAGAAGTTTGCTGGACTCAAATTAGATGCGATCGTTCCTATTACAACGCCATCTGCCCAAACCGTTATTCAACAAACAAAAACAATACCCGTCATTTTTGCCGCTATCAGCGACCCCGTTGCAGCAAAGGTTGTTCCTACTTCAAAGCAAAATAATATAACAGGCGTTGCTGATGTCCCCCCCATACAAAAACAACTTGAGTTCATATTAAAATGCATTCCCGATTTAAAGACGCTCGGCGTTGTATACAATCCAGGTGAAACTAACAATGTGTCTTTCCTTGAGAAGCTTCAAGAAGCTGCCGACCAACATAACATTGCTCTGCTTACAACGGCTGCGCCAAAGTCTTCGGATGTCCAAGCGGCAGCCCGAAAGCTTGCCACTCAAGTTGATGCAATCTTTATTGGAAACGACAACACGGTCGTGTCTGGGCTGGAACCTCTTATTAAAATATGCCTTGATGCAAAAGTGCCATTATTTGCGAGCGATCCTGAATCAGTTGAACGAGGGGCTCTTGCGGCTTACGCTTATGATCAACGCGCAATAGGACGTCAGGTCGGGGCTATGGTGGCAAAAGTATTAAAAGGAACAAAACCAAGTGAAATCCCCATAGAGGAACCCAAAAGCCTTGAGCTAACAATTAACTCAGAAACAGCATCGAAGCTGCAAATAAAGTGTGATGCAAAATGAATATGTATGGAGGATGCATGAAGTTTTTTTGGCGATGGTGTTTATTAATATCGTTGGCTTGCACAAATCCTTTGAGTGCAAATAAAACACCCCATATAGCCGTTGGACAAATTGTGGAACACAGTGCCTTGGATAAGCTCAGAGAAGGCCTTAAAGATGGTCTCAGTGAGCTCGGGTACGCTGAAGGACAAAACCTAAAGTGGACCTACGAAAATGCGCAAGGCAACCCAGCGACAGCGGTTCAAATTGGACATAAGCTCGTGAGCCTTGACCCGAACGTGATTGTGACTCTTTCAACGCCAATGACCCAAGCTGTTGCCACAGCCACAACAAAAATTCCTATTGTTTTTGGCGCGGTCAGCGATCCAAAAGCCGCAAAGCTCACGTCTCACAAGAATGTCACAGGGTTAACAGATGTTGTCCCCGTCGACCAACAACTTCAACTCATCAAGCAAATTCTGCCAAACGTCAAAACGATTGGATTAATATACAACTCAGGTGAAGCTAACTCGCAGAAACAAGTCCAAGACATAAAATCGCATGCCGCTGAAAATCATATTAGCATTGTTGAAGCGACTGTCTCGAAAAGCAGTGAGGTTGCAGCAGCAACAAAATCCCTCGTCGGTAAAGTCGATGCCTTTCTTTTGCCGACTGATAACACGGTGATAACAGCACTCGAATCCATAGTAACTATTAGCAATCATAATAATATTCCGATTTTCGGAAGCGATGTTGATATTGTCAACAGAGGTGCCTTTGCTGCCTATGGCGTTGATTGGTACGAGTCGGGTCGTTCCCTTGCCGAAATGGTAAGCCAGTTACTTCAAGGCAAATCGTTGAGGCAGGTTCCTATTCAAAATCCAAAAGCATTACTCTTCTACATTAACAAATCGGCTGCACAGAAAATGGGTGTACGAATTGATGAGGACCTATTGGAAAAAGCTGACCGAGTTATCTAAACGCTGATCATGGGGGGTCACTTGAAAACCGTAGAAAACAAAAAATCTGTACTACTTATTACAGGAATGTCTGGTTCTGGAAGGACTTTTGCATTAAAAGTTTTTGAAGACTTGGGGTATGAAACTATTGATAACCTGCCCCTTATGTTTCTCAAACCTGTTGTATTATCTCATAAAAATATCCAAACACCCTTAGCTATCTCTATTGACGTTCGCTCACGTGCATTTTCGTCGGAGTATTTTATACAAGAGTACAACAAGCTTAACCAAAGCGATAATATTGAGATACAGCTTGTCTATTTTGATTGTGACGATGAAGTCATTGCCCGCCGCTATAATGAAACAAGGCGCCTACACCCTTTAGCTTATGAACGCCCCGTCATTGAAGGCATTCGACTTGAACGACAGCTTATCTCTCCCATTAAAGAGTTTGCAGATCGTATCATCGATACGAGCCAACTCATTCCCGCTGATCTCAGAGGCCAGCTTTTGAGAAGTTTCTCAGCTGAGCTTTCTCCACATTTCAGCATTTTTTTAACTTCGTTCTCATTCCGCCATGGCTTACCAAGAGAGGCGGACATGATTTTTGATGCACGCCTCCTTAAAAATCCTTATTACGTGAATGAACTTAAACCTCTCACAGGTGAAGATGAAGATGTGCAAAAATATATACAGCAGGATGATGCCTACCCCTCCTTCATAAAAAATGTAAAATCACTGTTAGAGCTTTCCATTCCACGCTTTCAAAAAGATGGCCGTAACTACCTCACAATTGGTGTTGGATGTACGGGAGGGCAGCACCGGTCAGTATATATTGCTGAAACACTAAATGAATGGTTACAAAATTCAAATTATCAGATAAAATTAAAGCATCGGGATTTAAAAAAGAGACAAACTAATGATCGGAATCGTTCTTGTGAGCCACGGGCATCTCGCTCAGGAATTTGAAAAAGCTGTTGAACATATCGTAGGTAAGCAAGAACAGCTTATGGCCATTTCAATCCTTCCCAAGGATGATATTGAAGCAAAGCGAAAAGAAATTCTTAAAGCTGTTCAGAGTGTCGAACAAGACGAAGGCGTTATTATACTTACGGATATGTTTGGAGGGACACCATCGAATCTGGCTCACTCCCTTCTCGAAGGGCGCCACCTCGAAATCATCTCTGGAATGAACCTTCCTCTCCTCGTTAAGCTTGTCAGCGTTCGAAAGACTAAAGAACTGCATGAAGCTGCTCTCCTCGCTCAAGAAGCAGGTCGAAAGTATATTCATTCTGCAACTCAAGCTCTGCAAGAACCCGATGTCCAAAGCGGTTAAACAAGTCGTTATCATTCAAAACCAAAGAGGGCTTCATGCACGCGCGTCTGCACAAGTCGTCAAAATTGCTGAGTCTTTTGAAGCTGAAACCCATTTTTGCTTTCAACACATGCGTGTCCCTGCAGCCTCTATTATGGGACTACTCATGCTTGGAGCTGGCATCGGTTCTGAATTAACGATCGAAGGGTGTGGCAGAGATGCGGATCAAGCTGTATCAGCCTTAAGTGAACTCATTAATAACAAATTCGGAGAAAACTAGATGAATCCCATCATGGCAGAGCAAACGAGGGGCAGACATGTCGAATCCACCCATCGAGGAAGAGCCGTCGTCGTCGATTCTCTCGGTCACATTATTCGCAGCTGGGGCGATATCTATGATCCTACATTTGGTAGATCTTCTCTCAAACTAATTCAAGCTTTGCCCCTTCTCGAATCGGGCGCTGCGGATGCTTTTCATCTAAGCTCAGAGGAGCTTGCGCTTGCTGCAGCCTCTCATCATGGAGAAGAAGTGCACATGAGTGTTCTTGAAAAGTGGCTCAAGAAAATTGGAAAGGATGAGAGATGTCTTGAATGTGGCGTTCACAAACCCTTAAGTTCATCAATCAAAACATCATTTGAACGAGAAAAAGCCCTCCATAATGCATGTTCAGGAAAGCATCTCGGGATGATTACAACGTCACTTCATCGCGGTGAACCTATCGAAAGATATTCCCAACATGACCACATGGCTCAAAGGCGTGTTGAGCAAGCTCTGGGCGAAATGACCAGCGTTGATATGAGCCTTTCTCCCCATGGGAAAGATGGATGCGGCATACCCGCTTTTGCCATTCCTCTTTATAATATAGCCATAGCCATGGCACGGTTTGCAGACCCCTCTCACTTACATTACCCTCGGCAAAAAGCGATTAACCGCCTCTTACATGCTGTTAAAGAACACCCTGAACTCATATCAGGCAGCAAAGGATTTGACTCTAAAGTCATCGAACTGACAAAGGGAGATGTTATTTCAAAGCTGGGCGCCGGCGGTGTCGAAGTGGCCATTATCCCATCCCTTGGATTTGGCGTGGCTGTCAAAATTGATGATGGCCATCTCAAGGCAGCAGAGGTGGCTTTATTAGCTATTCTACGCTCCATCGGTTGCGTCGATTCAGATTTATATGAAAAATTGGGCCCCCGCATGCCGATTCGTTCACACTCCGGTGAAACCGTTGGCTTTGTCCAACCCACAAACTTTACTAAACTCCCCCCTGAGTCAGGGCATCATTAATTATTTTGTAGCCTCACTTCCATTGACGCATTGTGCAGAAACCTCTATCAATATTTTTTATTGAAATATATATTTT
>CAYYRQ010000009.1:0-74652 GCA_964474215.1 uncultured Alphaproteobacteria bacterium | reverse complement strand
ATTGTCCGGTGTCTTTTCTACTTGCTCCTCAAACAGGTGGTGGATCGTTTTGTTCTCTGGGTATGACTGTTGGGTATCATTCCATTCAACGAGAAGTTGAAGTTCTTCCTCGCTAACAAAAGAGAGGTCTTTAATAAGTACTCCTGGATTTTGAACAATCTGTTCAAATAACTTTTTTATATGTTTTTTAGAATTATGGAGTAAGTTTTTTGATGTTTCATTTAGGTTTGTCTTTACTTTAAAAACATAAGCGTTGTTTTTCTCATCTAAGGTCAGCACAAAGGGAGAGTTCTCATCCGTACTCTCTGTTTGGATGGGCTCTAAATTAATAACGATTGGCGCAGAAAGAGGAATATTTTTAAGCTCTGGATATCTTACATGAACATCTTCTAGGTATATTTTGTTTTTTTTAAGAGAATCTAGTTTATTTTTTACCTGTTCAAAAAGGTCGTTTGCTTTTTCATTTCCTCCTAAAGAAAATGTCAAAGGAAGATGCGAGGGAAGTAGAAAAGAGTAGCGATTGTATAGTCCTTTAAGGCAATCATTTACAATTCCTACCGTAAGGGTAGACGCATTTCCAATGCGACTGAGATAAACGAAGAAAGCTGCTAGAAACGTTTCACTAAAGGAAATCTTTTCTCCTTTTCGTAATGAGGAAAAGCACTCAGAAAGTGTATCTTTAATGATGATCTCTTCTTTTGACGATTGCTCTTTACCATTCTCAGCGGGCGTTTCTGTAAATGGTAAGCTAAGTGGAGAGCTGTTTTTAACCTCGTTCACCCAATAATCTTCATGAGGCGCTAAGACCTCAGAAAGCTTCATCCAGCGCTTACGATCTTCTTGTGTCGGACTTTTAATGACACTCCCGACCCCCATGTTTGAGGAGGTTAAAAAAGCTTCTATATTAACTGACTTTCCTCTTATATCCTTAAAACCTACCAGAATTGCATCTTGTGTTTTTGTATAAACCTGAAGAGAGTTATCTATAATTTGAACGATAGTTCCTGGAGGTGTCTGAGAATTTGAGGGAGTAATACTCACCTTGTTTGGAATAAAGACAGTCCCATTAATCAAAATCTTTGGTGTCGTCAAAGCATTAGGATAATCTCCAAAGGATAGCGCTCGAAAAAACTTCTCTATCTCTTGAGCAGAGTCTTCCCAACAGAGAAAACCAAGATTGACTGGTTTCTGATAACGCGCAAAATAGCTTCTTTTTGTTAAGTCTTGTTTTTTTTCTATCAAAGACCCTTCCGCAAGCTCTCGAATAAGGATTCTAAAAGATTCCAGGGCATGAGAATAACATTTGAGATTAAGCGTTAAAGCTGTTTCGTCTTTCTCAAGAGGGAAGGTAACTTGCTTTAAGATACCACCACCATCGGTCATCTCGCTCATGAGATGCCAACTAATACCATGAAAGGGTTCGTTGTTTAAGATAGCCCATGAAGTTGCATGAACGCCTGCATATTTTGGAAGGGGGGCATCATGATAGTTGATAGCTGCAACACGAGGATAAGCTAGAAGCTCTTTTTTTATTATTTTTCTATTTACGATACTAAAAAGATAATCAAACGTTTTAGAAGATGTAGAAGCTTTAAAATCTTCTAAGGAGCTGTAGAGAGGGATATTTTGTTTTGTTACCCATGCTATCGTATCTTTGTGTGTAGAGATCATCCCTAGGATCTCATGGCCTTCCTTAAAGAGTGCTTCCGCACACTGGAGTCCTAGACTCGTTTCGTTGATAATATAACAACTAAAGTTTTTTTTCACTTAATATGTCCTATCCCACTACCCGCCCCTTATGCGCAAAGCGTTGAAAAGTAAAGAGAAATCGTTTATATCTTAAGTTTATCTATCAGAAAAGACTTAAAAGTGAAAATAAATCTCCTTACAGAGACCCAATCTAAGCATTTTTCAATGCACCCCTCAAGACAAAAAACACTAGAAGGTATGATTTTTGGCGTTTTAGCCAGTAGGCAACGTGCACCATCGCTGCCTCGCCCTTTATGTAAATAGGCCTACTCCTCAACCCATGTTGCAGGAAGTCGAACGCTTTTTTTTCACAAGAACCTTTAAGCTATAAAGACTACACAAAGGTTATCGTTGATCTTATTGGATTTAAAAGAAAATTCAATCTTTGCCTCGATAGGGCCAACCGGAAATTCGGAGACAAGGACACCAACTACCTTGTCTTAAGCTGGAGAATAAACAAGAAGGTTTCGCTCCCTTTGCTTTTTGTGGATTTGGGTAAGGCAGGAAATTCAAACACTGGTGAAAGGGTTAATTTGCTTGAAATCTTTAACGAGATCTTCGGCTTTCATCGCATTAACTCCCTGATGACAGATCGTGAGTTTGTTAGACACAAATGGTTTCAGGTCCTCCATAAACACAAGATACCCTACTTCATTCTGGTTAAGAAAAGCACCCTCCTTCCCTGGGGGAAAAGGCAATCTATTCATGTTAAAAACTTATTTCATCATTTAACGGGCTCAAACACCAGAGTCGTCGAAAAGGAAATGTATGAGCATACGGTCTATTTTGCAGGAACTCCAAGCAAAACGGGAGAGCTGATTATCGTGATGACCAAACAGAATCTAAAAGCCAAGCAAATTCTCGACAAATATCGTGAGTGATGGTCGATTGAAGAGTTTTTCAAAAAACTCAAAACTTCAAGATTCCATTGGGAGAGTATGCATATGAAGTAACCTGAGCGACTTGTGAGCCTTTTGATTATCTTGAGCTTTGGGCTTCTGATCTCTTGCTTGATGGGACTGAAGCATAAGATCTCTTGGAAAGCGACTCCCAACTGTCCTCTCTATTCGGGATTTAAACAAGGATTGATTCGCTTTCAGTTCCTATTGGCCAAGAAGTCTCTAAAGCTGACCATCGAGACTATACGCTCCCTTTTAAAACGTCCTCATTATGTGCGCTTTTAAAAAAATGACGGGTGTGATCTCCTATAACTCTTAAAATTAATTGCTAAAATTGAAGATTAGAAAGATGAGTTGGTAGCAGAGTTATGCTCTTGACGGTCTTGGTTAAACAATTAAGAAGGGATGATCCACTCCTTTCTGCCGAAGAGTCTCTCTGCCTCGATGTTGTTTTCTCTGCAGGTTTGGACGAGTTTGTCTGATTCCGTGATTTGAATAGAATCAGGGTGGTATTTCAAAGCCATTACGTAATTCAACCAGGGTTCTTGTCCCATGGCATAAATATAAACCTTCTTACACTGGAGCTTTTGAACAATGTCCCAGGCCTTCTCAAAGTTAGAACCACATAAGGTTCTATTTCTGTCAAAAGCACGACTTAAGGGTGTCGATAAAAGAGGGCCATAAAGCCAGCTTAAGGGGGCGCCATCACACTCCATCCCTAAAAACAACATGTCAACAGGGCCAATGTTTTCAAAGATAAAATCATAAAGAGCAGGTTCTATGTTATTAGAGTCTGCTGCAAATAAGAACTGTTTTCCTTTAAGTCGAACGCAGTGAGAGAGCTTTGATTGGATGTTGAGATCTGAGTGTTCTCCAAAGAAAGGAAGGGAGATAAGCTCTCCATCCGGAAGCGGGATTGATTCCATCTCTTTTGCCTCAATAAGAGAAGAAAACCCTGTGTGTTGCAGAGTGAGTCTGAGAGAAGGATCTTCTAAGGATCCTCTATGGTTGGCAGGAAAAACGATGTGTCCTATCTTATGCCTGATCTGTAAAAGTGGTTCAAACATGAGGTGGTCTTGGTGGTTGTGGGTGATCACCACGTAATCAATATTGTCTGGAAGATCTTCAAATGTATACCTGGGGATTTCACTGTCCTTGATAGGATAACTGATCACAGGATCAAACAGGAGAGAGATAGATTTTGTCTGAACCAAAAGGCACGCGTGTCCAAAATAACGTATACGAACCCCATCGCCTGTGTAGTTACGATCTTCGTGAAGGGAGGGGTTCTCTGTTGTAAAGAAAGACTTAAAAAGCTCTTGTTTTGTTTCTGGGATGTCAAAAAGTTCTTGAATCTCGGCTAAACTCTTGGATTCTCTTTTTAACTTAAAAAGTTGGTCAATTTTTGGATCAGAAAACGCAATATCTAAAGGAAATGCATCTTTTTGATTGAGATAAGGAGTACTTAAAACAAACTTCCTAAAGTCTGTCACCGTATCTGAGAGAACAATCCTTTGGTGTTGAGTATTATAGTACTTCCGGTAAAGCAGAGGTTCAATTAACCGAAGGGAAGGATGGTTATTTAAGTCATATACAAGCTCAGCCATTCCTTTAAGAGGGCTTGGGATGCGGTTATAGAAAGGTTCTAAAGTATCTCCTCGACCTTCTGCTTGAATCATACGGTCTGTTTCTTTGAAGGCATCATGGAGCGTCAGCAGTTCCTGACAATCCTTTTTTGTTTGTTCCAGAAGTGCTTTGACTTCATCAACCTTTTGTTCCTCTAAATCGATAAATGGGCCCCCGAGGAGTTTAGGATCTTTGATAGCTTGTGCATGAATCTGTGGGTTCTGAACATACGACTGCATGATCTTTAAGTGGCGCTCAGCAATGTTACAAGCGGCCGTGAGAGGAGGAATCAGATAAGACCATGCGTACCACTGCCAAATGAGGGGCTCTGCTTTAATAGTTGGTTTTAAGTAATATGAACTCATTCGCAAATACCTCGGCTTGTAATAAACGTTCTTAGAATTTTTAAAAACCCTGAAGGAATATGACGTTGGAAAAAATGAACTTAAATGCTAACTTAATTTAAACTATTAGGAAAGAGCAAAAAAGAAACCATGAATAATTTCACAGATGTTATTTCTTTTGAACAGCGTGCAAAGGAGGCTTTACCTCAAGAAGCTTTTAATTATTTTGCTGGTGGCTGTGGAGAAGAATTGACCCTTTTTGATAATGTTTCTGCCTATGATTCTACAAATTATAAAGGGATGAAGATAAAAAGCACCACAAAGTCCAATCTTTTCCAAAATAGAGAAGATGGATATAAGTTGTTTCTTCTTTTGGCATTATTAAGCTATATGAATATTTTTTAAGTTGTTTTCTTAAAGATAAAAGGTTCTATGACACCAAGCAAGAATGCAAGAGAAGATATCTTTCGATTGTTTCTAGACAGCATCCAGCTCTGGTATGTAGATGTTTGTCAATTGTCAGCATCCTTTTATCAACGTTTGTTTGATTCTTTGTCACCTGATGAGAGAGAAAGAGCGGCTAGTTTTAAGTTCGAAGAGGATCAGTATATCTTCGTGATTGCGCGTGGGATCCTGCGTCACCTTTTAGCAGCTTATCTTAAGCAATCTCCTTCAGATATAGATTTTACCTATAATGCGTATGGAAAACCTTTCTTAAAACAACCAAAGCAAGACAATCCTATTTATTTTAACCTTTCTCATTCCAATGATATGGTTGTTTATGCTTTTTCTCTTGAGAAGTTCATAGGGATAGATATTGAGTATATGAAAGTTGATATTGTTGAGCCTGGGGTTGTGCAACAAGTGCTCTCAGAAAAAGAGCAGAAAGTTTTTTATCGTAAGCCCATAGAAAAACAACCTTTATCTTTTTTTAGGATATGGGTGTGTAAAGAATCCCTCATAAAAGCTCTAGGCCATGGATTCTCCTATTCTCCCCTAAAGATTGAGCTAGACATCAGCAAGGATCCTATCTCTCTATCCAAGGAAGAACAGGATAAGCTATTTGCTCAAAAATGGCTTTTAAAAGAATTTAGCTTAACTTATGGCTACGTTGGAGCAGTCGCTTTGAAAACAAAACAAAGCAAAGGCCTTACATATTCTTGGGTTACAGAAGATCTTTTTTACTAGGGAGCATAAAATATCTACCCTATAAAACTTTTACCAAGATCCCCCTGCTGAATGAAACAAGATAGGCTTCCTCCAATCCAAACAAAGTACATCAAAGAAGCCTATATACCACATGGCAAACGCACTCAAAACCTAAGCGTATACAAAGGAAATTTGAATGTAGGAATATAAGGTATAAATTAGGCTTTTAAAGAGTGAAAAAAAGTAAGTCAACTAAAAAATCTTACAAAAATAAGGAATTCCAATAGTGTTTTTAAAAAATGGCGATTGCTAATCTATTGATTTTAATGAATTCTTAGTGCGTTTGCCATGCTATATACCACTACTTACAAAGCTTAGAAGAAAAACCCGACTACATAAAGAAGAAAGGATTACAGGGGGCTACGCCCCTGTGGCTCCAGCCTGTGCCTGAGCAGCCATGGCTTCTTTTAAACTACGAGGTCTCATGTCTACCCATACTTCCTTAACATGTGCTAGACAATCTTCCTTCGTTCCTATCTTGCCTTCTTCGCGCCAGCCATAGGGTATTTCTTTTCTGACGGGCCAGATGGAATACTGATCTTCTAAATTTATGACAACACACCAAGTATCTGCTAAACTTAATACGTCGCTCATTTTAAACCTCCAAAAGAATAATTGTCACCTTAATCTTATGAGAAAGAAAAAATGAGTGCAAGCACTAATTCCATTTTTGTCAATGACACGTGAAGATGACCGAGTTAATTAGCACTTCAATTGTCTGATAATGGACTATCTCCGCGAGGAGATAGTGATGAAGAAAGCGGAATTAAAAGAAGGAGGGTTAAAGATGAGATTTGAAGAAGTATATGATCGATTTCAGAAGAGTAAGTTAACAAGTGAAGAGGTGCCAGAATTGCTAGGAATTTGTAGTCGCACATTTTTGAGATTATGCACGCGATATGAAGAAGAAGGATTTGAAGGCTTGTGCGACCGATGTTTAGGAAAAGCTTCTCCCATCGAGCAAGTGAATCAGAAGTTAAAAGGATAACCAAGCTTTACGCAGAGAAATACAGAGGATTCAATGTGAAACACTTTCATGAATTTGCCTGTCGCGAACATGGGCTTAGATACGGCTATACTTGGGCATAAGCTAACCCCCTTTGAATGTACCGGTTAGGAGGCCACCTTTTATTGTAATATTGTCTGTTTAGCCAACATTTTTTCTTTCTTTTGGGATGATCGGGAGATATTGTTCTTCATTCCTCCATTTATATTCATGTATAGCTAAAGCAAGTCTTTTTACTCCAGGCTCTATATGTCCTAAAGGACAAAAAGCAAAGCTTAAACGCAAACAATTTTGGCCTTTCTCGCCTTTGCTAATTAAAAATGCTTGCCCTGGAAGAAAAGAAACTCTTTCTTCTTCCAAAGCAAGCTTGAATACCCTATTTGTATTGATTGAGGAAGGCAATCTTCCCCATATGAAGAATCCGCTCTTTGGAATAGCGAACTCCATTTCAGGGAGATGCCTTTTTAAGGAGCCTACCATGGCATCTCTTTTATTTTTATATTGCTGTTTAAGCTCTGAGAGATGGCCTTTTAGGTATTTTTTTTCTAAAAGTAACCTTATGATTTTCTGAGCAAGTGTGCTTGTATTTATATCAAGCCCTTCTTTAATGATCTCTAGTTTTTCTATGACTTGTTCTGAAGCTATAATCCATCCTACTCGAAGAGAAGGAGCAAGAATTTTAGAAAAAGACCCAATATAAAAAACTCCCTCTCTCCAATAGGACTTGAGTGGAGGCTCTACTTTTCCATAATTTAAAAACCCATAGGCATCATCCTCGATTATAGGAATTTGATAACGTTGTGAGAGGCTTATGAGTTCCGTACGTTGCTCCTTGCTTAAACTTATTCCTAAAGGATTATGCCCTTCTGAAATTGTATAGAGCAAGCGGGGTTTCTTATTTATCTCTAAGATTCTCTCTAACTCTTTTATGTTGAGCCCTTGCTGAAAACAAACAGGGATAGGAATAAGATCAGCATGAAGAGCTTGAGCAACTTGAATAAACCCAGGATAAGTATATTGATCAACAAGGATGCTTTCTCCCGCATTCACAAATAGCTTGGATAAAAGGGTCATTGCTTGTTGAGCTCCTGTTGTCAAAAACACCTCTTTAGGAGTACATGAAACACCTCTTTCTTTCATGAGCTCAACAATATGGACTTTTAGTTCAAAAGAGGGAGGAGAATATTGCAAATTCGATGGCGAAAAGAGCTCATCTGTGATCTCTTTAAAATCTGCTAATGTTAATAGCTCATTGTCAGGCCTTCCCAAAGAAAAAGAAATTATATCTGGGTTAGATGTCGTTTGAAGAGCCTTTTGGATATCTGACTTTTCTAAACTTTTCACCCAAGGAGAAAGAAAACCATCAAGCATCAATCATAGCTCTTCTCTGATCTTTTTCCACAGCTTCATATAATGCCTTAATGTTATTGCTTCCAAATCCTGTCGAATTTTCTCTTTGGATAATTTCAATAAAAAAAGTAGGAAGATTCTGAAGTGGACGCGTAAACATTTGCATAAGATACCCGTTCTTTTCTAAATCAACAAGGATATTCATTTGCTTTATACTTTCTATTTTTTCTTGAAGAATGTTTTTTAAGGCAGACGGGAGATTCTCATAATAAGCGTCTGGAATTTCAAGAAACTTAATACCTTGTTTTTTCAGGAAAGCGGCTGTTTTAAGAATATTATTAGAGGAGAAAGCGAGATGTTGTACCCCTGAGCAACCATGATAAGAGATGTAATTTTCAATTTGAGACTTTTTCTTGTTTGAAATACCTTCTACTAAAACAAATTTAATACTTCCACTTGGATTACTTACAACGACGGACTTCATTCCACTATCACTTGTGTAAACATCCTTTGTAGAAAAAATATAAAATCCTAGAATATCTTCATAAAACCTTTGCCACTTTTCAAGGCTCCCTGCTTCGATTGCAACTGCAATATGATCCAAGTTTTCTAGATCTGCACTGTTTTTGTTTGGAGGGTAATTCAACATCTCATAAAATGGCGACCTATATGAGAAGGGACCTTCTTCCTCCACCAAAGAATGGACAGTATTACCAAAAGTCTGAATTGTTGCTTTCAAGAGTCTTTTCTCTCCATCTTTGAATTCTGTAGGCGGTAAAATGGGCGTAGCTCCTGCTCTTATAGCTGCTTCATAAAAGCTAGGGACATCATTTACCGCAAAGGCAATATCTTTGATACTCTCATCATGGCTGATAATATGCTGGAAAAGAGAAGATCTGCGGTCTATGGCTGAGCTAATAAGTAGACGGATGTTCCCTTGGCACAGAAAATAAGAAATTTGATCTTTCGTCCCTGTTTCTGGTCCTGCATAACCTTCAATATCAAAACCAAACACTGACCTATAAAAGCAAGCAGATTGAAAGGCATTAAAAACATAAATTTCTACATAAGCAATGCCTTTTAAAGAATCTGAGTTCATAAAAGAAAAAGCTCCCTATTTAGTTATAAGGGCATCATAAAGGGTGCACCCTTTAGACGCAACTACAATGATTAATAAGTTGCAGCCAAATCTATACGCCAGTACATTAAATACAAGATAATACATACACGGAGAAATGAAATGCTATCTGATTCTCACATAAAACGGTGGTTTCTAGGACCTGATGAAAAAGGACCTTTAGTATTAGAAACTCAGAAAAAGGATTTGAATCCCTTTGAATGGGTTAAAGAGAATAAGGCTCTTTTAGAAGACATGCTGCTAAAATACGGAGGTCTCCTTTTGAGGAATTTTAATATCCATTCTGTTTCCGAATTTAATCGCATTGTACAAAGCTTTTCTCCTCAGCTTCTAGAGTACGTCTATCGGTCAACTCCTAGAACCAGGCTCGGAGGAAAAATCTATACAGCAACAGAATACCCAGCTGATAGGGTAATTCCTTTACATAATGAGAATGCTTATTCGAGGTCTTGGCCTTATAAAATCTTCTTTTTTAGTGTTATTGTGGCTGCAGAAGGTGGAGAGACACCCATTGCAGATAGCCGAAATGTTTATAAAAGAATAGACTCTAAGATTAGAGCTAAATTCGAAGAACAGGGTGTAATGTACACTCGTAATTATACTAAAGGCATTGATTTAAGCTGGCAAGAAGTCTTTCAAACAGAGAACAAAGAAGATGTTGAAAGATACTGTCATGAACATGACATTGTATATGAATGGAAAGCTGGAAGTCCCGAGCTAACAACAAAGCAGGTATGCCAAGCATCTCTCATACATCCTGTAAGCAAAGAGCCTGTCTGGTTTAATCAAGCTCATCTCTTTCATATTTCTTCTTTAGATGAAAAGTCTCGTCTTTCTCTTATAAAAGAAGTTGGAGAGGAGAATCTTCCGCGTAATGCATATTATGGCAATGGAGAACCTATAGAAATAGACGCTTTAGAACACATTTGCGAGGCTTACACGAAAGAAAAAGTAGTATTTAAATGGAACAAAGGCGATATTATGATTCTTGATAATCTCCTCATGGCTCATGGTAGAGAACCCTATAAGGGTGAAAGGAAAGTAGCTGTAGCAATGGCTTAAGTGATATTAAAGGGGATATTTCTTAAATCTTCACGTTAATATTAAGCGTATTGCTCAGTAAGTCGGTTAATATGGTCCACAATGCTCTTCTGATGATCTTTTACAAAGAAGTGTCCGCCTGGAAGGGAGATATGTTCGAATTTTTCTGTTGTGTATGAAGACCATGCTTGTATCTCTGCCACGTTAACAGTAGGGTCTTCACGACCAGAAAAAACCAAAATGTCGCAAGGAAGGGGAGCAAAATTTGTAGATTGATAGCTTTCATAAATACTAAAATCACTTCTTATAATTGGTAAAAACAACTCCAGAAGTTCATCATTATTAAGAATACTATCATCTATCCCGTTATAGATTCTCAGTTCTTTTTTTAAAGTACTATCATCCATGAAGCTTAAGTGTTTCATCCGAAAAGGCATATGAGCTGCTTTTGTTGCAGAGATCATCATGCACCTGGGATAAAGAGAATAGCTCTGATAAATAGACTTAATAAACTCAAAAGAAATTAAGCCACCAAGGCTATGCCCAAATGTAATAAAAGGTTTATCTTTATATAGTTCAAACCCTTCTCTTAGGGAATTTATTATATACTTTAAATTATTCGTAAGGGGCTCTGGAAATCTATTCTCTCTGCCTGGAAGTTGAATAGCAACCATTTCAATATAGGAAGAGAGTTCTCCTAACCAAGGGAAATATGCTGATGCCCCTCCTCCTGAATGATGAAAGCAAAAAAGCCTAACAGCTGCATGGGGGTTTTTCTTGTACTCTAAATACCAAGGATGGTTTTTCATTATGATTCTTCTCTTCTTATTTGTCATTAACTAAGGATAGGCTTAAAGAAAGAAACAATAAAAAGCAATATCAAGTAAGGTCTTGGGAATGTTTGTCAAGATCTTACCTCTTCCAAATAGTGGGAATCTCTTGTAAGGTCTCATTCATAAGAAATAGATTATCTCTTTAGTTAGGTAGATAACTTAAAAGTTCAATACAAAGCAAATTAAAAGCCTATGCAAGAAAAATTTAAAACACTAAAGCTTATACAAGATCTCCTCCCCTTTCTCTGGGCAAAACAAGAAAGAATCCGCAATTTGTTTCTTCTTGCCCTTGGGCTAATTCTTATCTCCATTATTCTGAATCTTTCTATTCCCCTTATTCTAAAAGAGGTTGTCTCTAAACTTTCTATTCCTGATAAAAGTATGACCCGGGAGCTGGTTTTACTTCTTGTGGCCTATGGAGTTATTTGGACACTCTCTCAAACCATCCAACAAATTAGGCAGATTATTATGGTTAGGCCCCTAGAAAGATGCATTCGGCTTTTCTGCTCAAAGTTATTTGAGCATTTACACTCCCTACCCATGAAATTTCATTTGGATCGAAAAACAGGCGCTATTACTAATGCTTTAGAACGTGCTCAACATGGATTCCCAGATGTTTTCTGGGGATTATTCTTATTTGTTATTCCTACGCTCATAGAATTATTTTTAGCTGCTGGGATTTTATGTTATTATTATGGAGCCATCTATGGTTTCATTTTACTTTTTATAGCTGGTGTTTTTGTTATTTTTACTCTCTATTCCACTGAATGGGCCTCTCGCTTTCAAAGTTCGAGCAATGAGCAAGAATCAATTACTACCGCACATATAGTTGATAGCCTTTTAAACTTTGCAAGCGTTAAATATTTTAATAATAAAAATTATGAAATTTCAAAATGCAATAAGCATCTTAAGGAAAGAGAAAAACTCCTTGTAAAGTCAATATCTAGTATAGAATTCGTCCGCATTGGGCAAAGTATTATTATAGGATTAGGATTAATCTTACTGACATATTCAGCAGGAGCACAAACATTATCAAGCGTTTATGATGTGAGTGATTTTGTTCTCATCAATGGCTATGTCTTGCAATTTGTAGCTCCTTTAAGCCAAATGGGGTTTATAGCAACGAATGTGAGAAGAGGGACAAATGAACTTTCAAGTGTGATAGAAATTTTTAAAACTAAACCGATAACGCACCCATCTCTTAAGGCCCTTCCTTCCTTAGAAAAAATAAAAAAAGTTGAGTTTCAAAATGTTTCTTTTGGCTATGAACCTTCTCGGTCGGTACTCAAGGATGTTAGTTTTTGTCTAGAAGAAGGTTGTACTCTTGGGGTTGTGGGGGTGACGGGGTCAGGAAAATCCACGCTTTCTAATCTTCTATATAACTTCTATGAAGCAAATGCAGGTAAAATTCTTGTTAATAATGAAAATATCCAAAACTTTACGACAGAGCAGCTTTCTTCTTTGTTGGGAATTATTCCTCAAGATATTATCTTATTTAATACAACAATCTATGAAAATATTCTTTTTGCTCGCCCTAATGCACGAAAAGAAGAGATAGAAGAGGCAATAAAGCTGGCTCACTTAGAACCTGTTTTGAAGAGGCTTCCTCATCATTATGAGACGATAGTAGGAGAAAGAGGCTTGAAGCTGTCTGGAGGTGAAAAGCAGCGTATTGCTATTGCTCGAATTCTTCTCAAAAGGCCCTCTTTGTACATTTTGGATGAAGCAACAGCGTCTTTAGATATTGCAACAGAAGCATCCATTATGAAAAATATTGCCCCTATTTTAAAGAATGCTACCACTATTATTATAGCTCATCGATTATCTACGGTTGTTACTGCTGATGAGATTCTAGTCTTTCAGCATGGCAGCGTTAAAGAAAAAGGAACACATTCATCTCTTTTAAAGCAACAAGGGCTCTATGCTTCCCTATGGAAAGCCCACGAAGAATCCCATAGAAGGTCTTATGCAGCTTAAAACTACTCAACCCCTTGCAGAAGAGTGTCCGCTAGAAAGCATTCATGACATCAAGAGTTTTGAACATTATGCTCAAAATAATCTGCCCGCGAACGTTTCAGCATTTTTCTCTAGGGGGGCAGGAGACGAGATTACTCTTGAGGAGAATGTCTCTGCTTTTGACCGTATAAAGCTTTTACCAAGAGTTTTAAGAAATGTGGAGGAACGATCTCTATCTGCGACAATTCTAGGTGAAAGAATAGATTTTCCTCTCCTGATAGCTCCTATGGCCTTTCAGCAGTTTGCTCATCCTGAGGGGGAAGTTGCAGTAACTAAAGCTGCACATGAATATAATGTACCTATGGTCGTAAGTACTCTTTCCACATCCTCTTTTGAAGAAATTAGGAAAAACACTAAGACCCAACTTTGGTTCCAACTCTATATTTATAAAGATCGCGAGATTACGAAAAATCTTGTTCAACTTGCAGAGTCTTCTGGCTTTGAAAAAATAGTCTTAACAGTAGATGCTCCTCTTTATGGAAAAAGAGTTAGAGAACTTCATGCTCCCCTAACATTTTCCTCAGAGTCTAAGATAAAAAACTTACAGGACGCAGGCTTAAATTTAAAAGATATTCCTTCTTCAAAATTGGCAGGCTATTTAGCCTCTTTACTTGATCCCACATTAACCTGGAAGGATATATCATGGCTCCAATCAATGACTTCTCTACCCATTGTTCTAAAGGGAATTATGAATCCTAAGGATATTCAGATTGCTATGGATCATAATATTAAAGCGATTATCATCTCAAATCATGGAGGAAGGCAACTGGATACAACTCTTTCTACTATTGAGACTTTAAAGCTATTTAAAGGCTTAACAAGCGGAAAAGTTGAAGTTATTCTTGATGGAGGAATCAGAAAGGGAATTGATATTTTAAAAGCGCTTGCTCTTGGGGCTAAGGCAGTCATGGTTGGACGCCCTATTCTTTGGGGGTTAGCTGTTGGAGGGCCAGAGGGTGTAAAAAAAGTTTTGTCCATCTTAAAATCCGAACTGAGCTTAGCTATGGCTCTATGCGGGTATACCTCTGTCGACCAAATCAATGAAGAAGTGCTTTTCTTCCCAGACGGAGTCTTGCCTGAAAAAACTAGATCAAAGAAAACTTTATGAAGATAGCCAATACACACCAGGGGATAAAAAGGATTCTTCTTGCATCATCTATAGGGAACTTGTTAGAGATGTATTCATTCTCTCTTTTTGTTGTCTTTCTTCCAATCCTCACCCCTATTTTCTTCCCGGATTCAGACCCTTTAGCTGCACTCCTTTTTGCCTATGGTGTATTCTCCGTAGGTTTTTTAGCTTATCCTTTGGGAGCGCTTATCTTTGGATACATTGGAGATAAGTATGGGCGTCGTATAGCTTTGTCTTTTTCTCTTTTGGGTATGGCTATAAGTACTTTTTGTATAGGGCTATTACCTTCATATTCGGTTCTTGGCATTATTTCTCCTCTACTCTTAACAGGTTTTCGTATTGTACAAGGAGCTTGTGCGGGCGGGGAATGTATAGGGAGCGGAATATTTATTGTTGAGCACGTTTCAAATAAAAGTCCTGGATTTTTTGGTTCCATTACTGCAGCATCAGGAACTTTTGGTGCACTATGTGCCTCTATTGTAAGTACTATTTTAGTTTCTTCCATAACACCTAGTTGGGCTTGGAGAATAGCTTTTGTTCTCTCACTATTGATAGGAGGTATTGGCTTATACCTAAGAAATACTGTTGTAGAGAGCCCTTCCTTTAGAAACTCCTTATCAGGAATTAATAGCAATCCCATCCAAGAATTGATGCAAAAGAACTTTAAAGCATTCTTATGTGCAATTGGTATCGGTGCACTTGGAACCGCCCCCTTTTACTTAGTTATTGGATTTCTCAATAGTTATTTAGTGTTTTTGGAGAATTTACCTGTTCAAGATAGCACAAAATTAAATTTTTTGCTTCTCTCTTTCTGTGCTTTTACATTGCCAATAGCAGGACATATAGCTGATAAAATAGGCCATATAAGAATAATGACTGTATCAGCTTTTTTATCTTTAATATACGCTTACCCATTTTTTAATATTGCATATTCTAAATCATTTTTTAATATAGCTTGTGCTGAAATACTCTTTCTCTCTCTTTCCCAGCTTTTTGTTGCTCCTATTAATGCCTTTCTTACTCAGCTTTTTCCTATACATTATCGCTATTCAGGGGCTGCTTTTGGTTATTGTGTTGGGATGGCATTATTTGGGGGAACAGCTCCTTATATTTCTCTATCGCTTATAAACTGGTCAGGAAATATTTCCTTTCCTTTCTTCTATGTGATATTTGTTAATTTAATTGGGATGGCCTCCGTTCTCATTAGTAAGGTTTATGTGTTGCCTCGAACGATGAAACATAAGCTTATAGGAGTTCAGACCTAGCATTCAGTTGATAAAAAATAAAAAAATATGGCACAAAAAACATATACATTAATTGAAGGAGGGAGGAAATAAAATATGAGCCAATTAAGAGGAGCTTCTGTTGGAGTCCAAGAAAAACTTCTTCAGCTTTTAGAGGAAGAGTTTACCAAATTTAAAGCTGAATATCAAAAAATACGAGAAAAGAGAACAATAAAGCGGAAAACTATTGATAAGAAACGTCAACAACTTTCTCAAAAGGTCGAATTCATGCTTAATATTCATTCTTTAGACACGGAAATTAAGAAAACTCTTCTTTCTCTTCAGCAAGAAATAAAGAATTTTTCCTGAAAATTATATAAAAAGTAAGATCCTTTTAAAAGCAAAAGACGTTTATGCTTTCTGCGACATTGCCATATTCTGCAAAGAAATATTCACCAAAGAAGGTTTAAAAAACAAAAATATGACTCCTCCCATAAAAGCTGCCATAGGGATAGTCCAAATGGCATATTCGTATGAAACGATATCGTAGACTCGTTGACCTTCCAATACTTTTCCAGCCCAAAATATATCCATGAGAGAACCAATTATTGTATGAAAGAAAATACCTCCTAGCATATTTATGCAATTTAGAAATGCGATTGCCACGTTTCTCATTCCAAGAGGAACTACGGAAGCCCCCATTGAGAAAATTAATACTTGATAGCAGCATAGAATTCCTACGAGAAACATCATAGCAGAAAGAGTTACATAGCTAAGATTACCCTGTGAAAGGAGCATGATAGCAAAATGAGTTGCCATTAAAACGCCACAAAAGGCTGTAATTTGGTAGGAAGCCTTAAGTTTCTCAGAGAAGTAAGCTAATATAGGTCCTCCTACGATCATTCCCGTAAAAATTAAGGACGTTATGAAAGAAGCATCTGCTTTCCCCAATGAATAAACTTCCATTAAATAGGGTACACCCCACACATCTGCAAATCCCTCTAAAGGCCCTACCATTAAGAGGCTTCCTAGAGCCATCAGAAAAACAATAGGCATAGAAAAAAGATATTTAAAGTTTTTGATCAAGGAAGAATTTCCGTATAAAGAAGAGACATTATAAGACTTAATAATACTTAAAATAATTCCAGCAAGTATTAAACTTACAACGCCAACTATGAGGAGCACGTTTTCCCATCCATAGTGGGAGATAAGGTGGCTAACAGGCTGCCCGCCATATACTGCTCCTAACAAGCCAACTGTATTTGTAAGGCCAAACATTCTAGCGTAAGTGGAAAAGGGAAACCATAGAGAAATAATCTTAAAGGTTCCGAGAAATCCAGCAGCAGAACTAGCTCCAATTAAAAAACGAGCAAATAGAATTAAATACCAATTTTCTGCCCAATGAAATAAGAATATTGAGGCTGAGCAGATAAAGCAGCATAGAGAAACAATAAGCCTTGGTCCAAATCGATCGAGCAAAAGGGCCATAGGAATTTGCATTCCTGCATATCCAAAATAGTACATTGAGGATAAAAGACCAAACTCAGTAGCATCAATATGAAATTTTTGCATAATTTCTGGAACGCAGAGACCCGGAAACACGCGTATAATAAATTGATAAGCAAAAAATAATGCTGTAAAAAACCACATAATCCAAGGACGTAAGGCAGACATAAATTCCTCGTTGTTTAAGCGCCTGAAAGACTTATAAAAAAGCTATATCTTTTTTAAATTACTTTAAAGAGCTCTTTCTAAAATTTATAATTTGATTTTAGCTGTATGATTCATAGAGATAGTTTCAATTAGAAAGGTATGATAAAAGGAATAAGAACCCCTATGGACAGCATGCAAAACGCTTTGCTTTTTGCACACTGCCCACAGGGGCAACGACATAGAATTTATTGATGAATAAGAGAAGAAATGAGCGGCAAAAGGCTCGCTTAAGATGGATAGAACTCTACCAAGAAACCAATAACGCAGGGCTTGTTTGCCGAAGGTGCGGAATTTCTCGCCCCACTCTCCGTAAATGGCTAAAACGCTATGCACTGATAATACCGTTGACTTTTTAGAGCAAGTTTTTGATCGCATACCTTTTCCAATTCAGCGTATTCAAACGGACAGAGGGCAAGAATTCTTTGCATATAAGGTGCAGGAAAAACTGATGGAATATTGCATTAAGCTCCGCCCTATCCGACCTACCTCACCCCATCTCAATGGAAAAGTGGAGAGGACTCAACGTACTGATTTAGATGAATTTTATTCAAGTATAGATCTCAAAGATCCCCACCTTAAAGATGAGCTGGGGTATTGGAAATTTTATTATAATTGGCATCGTCCTCATAGCTCTCTTGGTGGAAAAAAACTCCTAATGAAAAATACTCAGAGCTTATATTTGAAACACCTCTTCATGAGGAGGTAGACCTCAAATACGACCAATTAAAAAAGAAAGCTATTTCTCACAGACATCTTACAGAAGTAGTCATTAAAAAATTGAAACAATGTCTGTGAATCACACATTTAGCCTAACTTTGGATTTTGCTTTTTTAAGCTGCAAATGATTATTTTTTCATAGGCATTTCATTTCTTCGACAAATTCTTATTAAGAATACATTACTCACCAATGTTTTCCATAAGAGAACTTGCGATGCATAAGCTCATCATATGGATTTTTTCTTGAATAGTTTGAAATTTCATATGATTTTGGTGGATTTTCTCGCTTAAGCTTTTCTTGCTGTTTAAGGAAAGCAACTGCTTTAGGTAAACCTATCGCAGCTGCCTTTCTTACTTTATTATTTCTAAACCAGTAATAGGAAAGGGCTACCTTTGTTGCAGGAAGCTCTCCATTCCATGAATGATAGTTATTTTCCATATTATAATATAACCAAAAGTTATTGTTTTTTAAGCAAGAAAATTTTTTACTACTTTTAATTAAATTTATGATATCCGGGGGAGATAAAAATAAAGCAAGTTGATATAATAATTCGTTTGGAAGCATGTCTATAGGTTGACTTTCTGTAGTCACAAGTCCCTCGATTTCGTAATCTTCATTATAGTCAACTCTTTCATAATGATGTTGTGATGAAGCCCCTATACAGTCCCCAAAAAGGCAGCTAAACACATTGGAAAGTTTTCTTAATGTCCTGGAACAGCAATTCTCTTCATTAGATTCTCCGTGCTCACAAGCTTGGCAATTACCAAAGAAAAACAGAGATAATGAGATCAATAATAAGATTTTTTTTAATTCCATCAAAAGCCATACCCTTTTCTAGATTACCAGTTCTGCTTTTATCTATGTGATTTGATCGATTGCAAGGTCAAAACTATAACAGCCGTTTCCTTTTTTCTCGTTCCAGATAAAATATATTATGTTTATTTTTAACCTTATACGACTTTTTAGGGTGATCTTGCAAGATCAATAGGCAACTGGATTAAATTGGAACGAAGGCCCGGATAAGAACAGAATAAACAACCGCTTTCATCGGAATACACACTTCTACAATGAAAATTCTTTCTGATTCATTTTAAGCAGCTCTTGGGTAATTTGTGATTTAATCATCTCTAATGATTGTTTTGCTTGATCCTGGATGTGGGAGAAAAGGGCATCGTGCCCTGCCTCCTTCTGGCACGACATATGCTTGAAGAGAAGGTTTCCCTCATGTCTTCGGAGATAATCAGCTTCTAATTTGTTAAATTTCTTGTTTAAAGTGGAGGTGTAGTCTTTCATTTCAAGCTTTTGTGTAATTTGGATCATTTTAGCAATTTGGGATTCTGACGGAAGTTCTCCATGAATCTCTTTATACCTCAAAATGTCTTTAGCCAAATGAGCTGCTATATCTTTCGAAAGGAGGTGCTTCTGTGACAATTCCTCTGTAAGTTTTGGCGTATACTCTCGATGCTTTTTTAATTCTTGATGAGCAAGTTTAGCAATGTTTAAAGAAATTTTGTCTCCCATCTGTTTGGATTCCAGATAAAGGCGCCCTTCAATCGAGGCTAAGCGTTCTGCAATCATATGAGCACGGAGGCCATCATTTTCTTTGAGGTTATCTTTTTCTTTCCAATTCTTGATAAGCTCTTTACGGATTTCAGGAATGCGGTTTAGCTCATATTTGGCCCTTAAGGAAAGTCGAGCTACTTCTTCCTGCGTAGCATTGCGTCCGTTACGTTCATAGGCGTGGACAAGAAAAGTAGCTGTCTTTTCTGCTTGCAATGGAAACCGTTGAGCGCGTTCTTTTGTCAGAGGTTTTTTGTCACCGACTAAAGCGTCATGCAGCCTTTTTTCGCAATAAGCTAGGATTTCTTTGAAGGATTTACCCTCTAATGTAAAACCTGAGTTTTCTCTTTCACTCTTAAGGAGCTGCTTAGCCTCCTTTCTCTTAATAGCCTCTGTCGTGTGAGAATCTCTTTGTGGACCCTTCTCAACAGAGGTTTGAAGAGAAGCAAGAAGTTCCTTTGGCAGATTTTTGGCTAAAATCTCTCTAACGCCCTCAGGTCTTTTGGTCTTGAGAACATCGTTAAAGTCTTCCCCGAGCTTATTGGGCTTGATGACTGTTACTTTATATCCGTGTTCCTGCAGGATTTGTGCAGACTTCACAAGGCTTTTTGTGGCCGGTGATTCAGGCGTGTCATGGTCTCCACAGATGATGATGTGGGAATTGACGTCTTCTGGCTCAAGGCGCTTGATGTTAGAAAGCCCAAGGCTGGCTTTAATTGCCCCTTTTATCCCTGCTTCTTTAAGGCTGAGCGCTGTTTCAACTCCTTCAGCAATAAAGAGAATGTTTGGGCTCTTTACTGGTTCTCCGTGTTCCCCTTTTTCAAGGGGATGGGGACACGCCTGAATCGTTACGGCTGCGCCTTTTAATGACCCGTAGGATCTCTTCTGGACAGAAATATTAGCTTTATTGGCTGTTGCCTGGTCAAGGAAGGTAAGCTGAACAGCTGTAACTTCTCTCTCATTTGAGCGAGCGACAGCCATAAGAGCAGGAGATGAGGCTTTCCCTATGCAACTTGCAGGAAGGTACAAGAGATCTTCCGGAAGAGGCCCCTTAATCTTGCGATGCTCTCGCAAGTAACGTTCTGCAAGCGTTCCCTGAATAGGTTGTCCTTTGGCATATATAGATTGAGCTCGTTCGATTTTTTGTTTTCTGTCTTGAACTTCCTTTTCTTTCTCTAAAGCTTCTTTCTGAGCATGAGAAAAATCATGGCTCTGCTTTTTTAGCATTACTTGCTCAGGAGATAGTCTTGCCCAGGAAGCGCCATATGCTATGGCTTCTTGATATGAGAGATTCTTAAGCTTGGTGAGAAGGTGAAGAGGGCCTCCTGCTAATTGAGTATCCTTATAGCTGAGCCATACCCCTTTCTGAAGATTGACGGCAAATTCGCCCTTCTTTCCATAGCGTCTTTCTGTTCTTGAGGACATTGAACGATTGTAGTCTTCTCCAAGGGACGCAAAGACATGATCTGCAAAATCAGCTATGTGAGCTTTAAGCGTTTCTTCTATGGCTTCTTTTTTATAAGATTTATGGATAATGTTTTGTGGTTGTAGATCATTTTCAGAAAGTTTTGTTGTCCTGTCTGGATTAGCAAGGAGGGAAGGAGAATGATGTGATTTTATTACGTGGTCTTCTTTTTTAAAAAGTTCTTCAGCCCGGATTTCTTCTCGAACACTGTCTTCAAGGACGCGAATTTCTTTTTCCCTGGTTCTCCCCAAGAAATGATCTGCCACATTCCAAAAGGCCTCTTTTGTGATAACCCCCATGGCTTCTAGCTCATTTGACATCCGTTGGAAGAACTTGGTGAGAATCTGATCATCGCATTTCATAATTTTGGTAAGGGTCTCTGCATCAAGATAATCAGCGGCAGAAAGCTTTTCTCCTGATTTTGAGAGAATTTCTGGCAACTTTTCTTTTCTCCAGAAATCAAGGGAGCTCCCAAACATTTTTACTCCCTCTCGATGGCGAGTCATGGCTACATAAACCAGGTTTTGCGTCATTTCAAAGGAAGCGAGGATAAATGAGAGGTCAAAGGTTGTTCCCTGGGATTTATGGATGGTAATGGCCCATCCCTGGTCAAAATGAGGATTAAGGTTAGGGGAGAATGAAATCTCCTTCCCCTCATCTAACTTAACTTTGATGTTCCGGTTGTTGATGTCTGTGATGGTCCCCATGGTGCCATTTCTAACGCCCGCCCAGTATTTGTTTTTTGTAAAGACGATGCGATCTCCCTTGGAAAAGCCTTTTTCTTCTCGGAAGGTTTTTTTCTTTCCAAAATCGTCTTCAATTTCGCGTTTGATTTTGAAGGTAAACTCTCCCTTTGAGAGATGGCCTGATTCTTTCAGAAGAGCTCTTACCTTTCTGTTAAGATCATCGGCATCCCTATTGCTATAAGCAAGAATGGTTTTGCTTTTCTCAGTATTTTCCTTAAATGTAGTATGCCACTCACGAATAAGTTCTTCTTTGGCTGTTTGGCGAACATCAATGGTTTGTCCTTGCTTTTTCTCTATTCCTATAAGATGGTCAAGGCCACATTCTTTTAGAACAGCTTTGGCGTCTTCTTGCTGAACGAATTTATCTTTTCGAGGATCTTTAAAGACAAGGGCAAGCTTTAAGGTATCTATCCCTCTGACTTCAAGGGCAGGGCGGCACTTTTGAGCATTCAGGAGAATGGTATCCGCAGCGTCCTTCTCAATATCCTTCCAATCAAGATACTTTTGAAAATCCTCATGTTCTCTAATTTTGGAATAGAGCTTTTTTAGCTCTGGATATTCCTTCCGCACATCCCTAGCCATTTCTCGATAGATAAGGGAGGAAACACGGTGAGAGACTTCATAAAGATGCACAATACCATCATAATCTTTATTGTTTATGGACTCGCTAAGGAAAGGAAGTTTTTCTTCAATGATGTGAATACATTCTTTTTCTGCATATTTTTGGATGGCCTCCTCTGTTCTCTGCTGTCCAAAGAGAACCGTTGCTTCTCGCTGCCATTCTTCTTTTTGGCGAACAACCATATTCAGTTCAGAGCGTCCCAACTTTTCTGTTACAAGACGAAAGGCAGGTCCAGCTTCTACAGGCTGAAGTTGCGCCCCATCCCCCACAACAATGAGCTTAACACCCAATTGCCTTACGGTGCTTAAGAGCTTATCAAAACGTTCCACATCCACCATGCCGGCTTCATCAAGAACGAGGATACTTTTGTCATTATATTGGCATCGTCCTTCTGCAAAAGACTTGAGGAATTTATGCAAAGTTGTTGAGGGAATGCCGTTTTCTTCTAAGGAACTTCCCTCTAAGTTCTGTGACGCTTTTCCTGTAGGAGCAAGTCCATACACCGCATAGCCTTCTGCCATCCAAATTTCATGACAAACTCCAATTGCGGTTGTTTTGCCTGCACCTGCAATGCCCACGACGCATTTGATTTGTCCCTCATTGACCAAATGATGAATAGCTTTGATTTGATCTTGAGAAAGTCCCCCATGCTCTTTAAGCTTTTCATTGGCTTTTTTAATGGCAAGTTCAAAGCTCTTTTCCTGAACACCATGGATTTTAGAATTTCCGAGCTCTTCAACTTGCTCAATCAGAGATTGTTCTGCTTTGAGCATACTGCGGGTCGTATAAATAGCTTTGTCGCGTTCCATCCCAGAGGAATCTTGAATTTTTTGGATGTGCAATAAGACCAACTCAGAGGAAGCCTTAATCTTATCTTCTAACCTTTCGAAAAGGGCAGGATTATCCACATACTGATGAAGCTTCTTTTGGATATCCGCCCACATAAAAGTGGCATGATGTTTGGTGACAATATCCAGAATAACGTCGGGGTTACGCATGATACGGTAGAGATTACGAAGTTGTGTGGCTCGAAAGGCCTGCATCTTCTCGGTGACGGGGACGATTTTTGTGTCTTTATCAGATTGAAGATTTTCAAGCGGATGAGCAGCTTCTGTTGATTCAAGAGATTCGGTCGTTTTGATATTATCTTTTTCAATACTTTCAATGCCCTCATTTTCCGTTCCGGGTTCTATGGTTTTCGTTTCTGTTGCTTTTCTCTCTAGTTCTAGGACGTTTTTCCCTCGTTTAGGTTGAGGTTCCATGTCAATGCCCCGTTCTTTATTCGAGCGATGATCAATTTGAATATCATGGCCATAGAGTTTGAGGTAAAAGTTAGAATAGTGAGCCCACTGTTCCCGTAATTCTTGAATGACGGCTTTTGTATTCCAGCTTCGTTCTTTTTTTAAACTAAACCCTTCTTCATCAAGCGTGCGCATGGTGAGAAGTATATGGCAGTGAGGCTTTGCTTGGCCTGTTTTTTCATCCACATCAAAATGAAAGTTAAGAAGGGCTGCCATACCCCTTCCACAAAGCTGATCTTTGACAAACTCTCGCGCTAAGGTAATGTTTTGTTCTTCCGTGAGTTCAGAGTGGAGGGCGATTTCAATTTCACGCCAAACTTGAGAATTAATTCTGTATTCAGCCGCTTCAACCTTTTGGGTGAGGGCTTGCACACCCTCTTGTCGATCCGTGTTGATAAGATCTTGGATGTCTCGAATCCATTGAGGTGCATCCTCTGGCAGCACAAACTCCACATGTTGTACAGCTTTGTTACCATAATCAAAAGATTCACCCGTACGCAGATCTAAGAGCTCACATCCCGCACGATAAGCAACAGCGCCGACCGTGTTTCTGGTACTGTGAGAAAGGATCTTTGCACTGAAGTGATACAAAGCCATGGAGGATTATCGGTCCTTTATTTTTGATCTAACGATAAACTTCAATCTCTCAAACAGCTCATCTTCTAGAAATCTTCTCCTCAAAATCCCATTGTCGTCTTGGGTGCCTGCACCAGAGCGCACAAACTTGAAAAGTTTGTATAAGCGCGCCTCGCTCACTTTTAAAAAGTGCTCGAGGACCGCTCTATGATGATGAAAGTGTGGTTTTTTGTATTTGTTCATAGATAAAAGTTTATTTTGTGTATATAGAAGTTTGTGAGTTAACTTCTTGAAATATAATAACAAATACTGTATCTTAAGTAAATCATTTTCGCTTTTCTCATGGATATAAGTCAGGAGAATGGGCGGAAATGAGAAGAAAAGGAAAACTCATGACAAACAAACTCAATCCAACTCTCAAAAAACAAACTTCCCCTAAAAAGAAGGCCCCAAAACATCAAGAGCCTCTGCAAGATAAAGAGAAGTTTCTCTCCATCGAACAAAAGATCCAACGCCTACGACAAAAGCGAGAAAAACTTCACCTGAATCAAGCGCTCTTTTTTACAAAGGAAGTTCAGAGAATTCTGGAAGACGAATTTTCTCTTGAGATGGCTTTAGTCATTTTAGAAAAGACATGGACCACTGCCTCAAAAAGCCAAAAGGAGGAATGGAGCAAACATGTGCCTTCCTTTCGCGCCAATTTCATTGCAGCGTATGAGCAGGAGTCTCATCCGAACAACCCAGATCTTGAACAGATTTGAATCTCGGAGGTATATCTTAATGAATTCTCTTAACCTCACTTACCATGGCATGAGGCGAGCAAGGACGAGATCTTTAATTTTAGTGGGAGCCCTCGTTGAGAAGGCAGGCCTTTTGAAAACATTTAACCTTCCTGTCGGGAAAGATTTTCAAAGAGACGGAGAATTAAAAATGCAGATAGCTGCGCTTTATAAAGGCTTCCTCACTCTTAACGATATCGCAAACTCAGAAGCCCATCTAGAACTGTGGGGCCATCAAGGCCTTGCCGCTTTAGCTGAAACTAAAAAAGGAGGAAAAGAAATGAACACAAGCTCTTCAATGCGCCCTTGACCATCGTAAGGTGATCGCCCAATTCGGACGTCTCCCTCATCGAAATACCATTTTAGGAAGAGAAAATACACTTGAAGAAATAAGATTTCTTGGAAGAAGAGAAGCGCCTTAAGGGGAAAAGTTCAAACCTTAAAAAAGAAGAAAGGCTGTGGAGTTCGTAAGAAAAAGATGGAAAGCACATCAGAATTTTTGCTTTCCATCCTTCTTGTGTTAAATGTTAGTCTTGTTCTTGTTTATGAGGTTTTTCGCATTCCACCCACTCATCATAGAGCAGTTGAAGGCTTGCTACATTTCCGCGAGAAGACTCTAGCATATGCCATGCTCTCGAGAGATGATAATTAATATCATAAAATTGATAGCTTAGTTCTTGCGAAATGCGCAGAATCTGCGCTAGGTTCGTGCTCATAGGTATTCCTCCTTTTGTCATAAAGCCCTTAAAAAGCAACCTGCCATCCAGGGTGAATTTTTTTCGGTTGCGGGTTGTGGTCCTCAATTCCCCATAAGAGTGCATGATGGTGCATTTTTAAGAAAGTATAATTAACGATGAGTTCTTGTAGCCATACCGATTGTTCCTTATCTTGAAGAATAAGGTTATTAATTTCTAAACTCTGGGCGAGGCGTTTTTCAATGACTTCGCGTGAAAAACTCACTGCAGCTTTTAGGTTTTTGTAAGGAATTGTTCTTTTATCTAAAAATGCGTCTATGAAGCTCTTAATGAGCTGAAAATTTTTTATTGGATGAGTGCCCATGGTGTTGCTATCTCCTTTCTAAGTTTATATCTGAGTATATATACTTATATATATACCTGTCAACAGAAAATTGAATTATCGTTGCACACCAAGTGAATCAAGGCTATTGTTAGGTATATAACGTGGTTAATAGGAAGAGAAATGAATAGATGCCCAAAAGTGACAGGCATAATATAGAAGCTATTAAAAAAGCCGCCGATGTATGTGGGTCCTTATCGAAGCTTTCTATAGCTGTTGGGACGACTTATACAAGTGCCTTTAAGTGGGCTCATGGAAAGGCTGTTCCTAGTCCTCTCAATTGCATGAAAATCGAGAAGGCAACAAGAGGACAAGTGAAAAAAGAAGAAATCCGCCCTGACTTTGATTGGAAGAGGTTTAAGCTGATTTAAGTGTGACCAAATCAAAAGGGTTTAGGAAAATTGCCCAGATGAATTGACTCTTTTCTTTTTGAGATTAATTTTAAGAATAAACCAAGAAGTTAAAAAGAAAAGCTTCATTCTTTGAATAAATCCTCTAAGCTTACGTGCTGGGTAATATGTTCTTCTGAGTAGAGAGTCCGCTTTAATCCCCCTGAGGTGATCATCGCTAGAAAAATCTGCTTTTTGGTATGGGTATGTTTTTGATAAACCGTTACTTTGTTCAAAAGAGACTTGGCATACGCCTTATCAATGACGAAAGGATGTTCCGTATACTTGATTTCACAGACTGTAATGACTCCATCGGGGCGATCAAACAAGAGATCAATTTGGGCACCATTTTCTTCCATTTGTTTTCTTTTGGGAACGTATTTCCATGTTCCTGCCTCAGCTCCAGGGTCCATATTCAGCGCTTTGCGAATGAGGGGGAGGTGCTTATAACAAACTGCTTCAAAGGCATAGCCTCCCCAGCTTTTCCAGCTTGGTGTTTTAGATTTTGAGTGCCAATATCCACTCACCCGGTCTTTTTTTCGGAGAGCGGATAAATTGGGTTCAATCCAGTGAAAATAAAATAATGTATACTCATCAATAATTTTATAAGTGATACCCTTTTCTTTATGTCCGTATGGGATAAAGCTCATGATGAATCCTGCATCTTCGAGTTCTTTTAAACGTTGAACTGTTCTTCCACCAGGAGAAACCTGACTTTCCTTAAGAAGCTGAGCCTGTCCAATTCCATATCTATATTTTGCGATAACACGACATAGCTTAAGGTAAGTCTCGGATTCATGGAACAATGACTTAAATAAATTTTCAAACTCCCCAAAAAGTAGTCCACTCTTTTGGAAACAAAGTTCATCAATGTATTCAGAAGCAGACTTGCCTTTATTTAACCGCGAAAGATAATAGGGGACTCCTCCGATAACCATATATAAATCGAGAATCTGCTGATGATTTAATTTTATCCCCTTATGCCTTAAAAAGGTTTTTGTTTCTGACAATGTAAATGGCTCAAGCTTAAGAGAATAGGTAATACGATTATAGAGTCCTCCTTTATTATTAATGATATTTTTAATGACCCAAGAGGCTGAAGATCCACAAACAATGAGTTTCAAACGGGGATCGTTTACCCAATAGCGATTCCAATAATAATCAAGCGCAGACAAGAGCTTGGCTTTCTTCGTCGCCATCCAAGGAAATTCATCAAAAAAAAGAACAACCTTTTTATTTTTGGGGAGGGTTTGGATAGCTTTTGTGAGATCCTCAAAAGCGTCCATCCATCGTTTTCGAGGAGCTAAGCTTGCCCCATTATAAAAAGTGATGCCAATTTGTTTGACAAAAAGCTCTAGCTGTTCCTCTAATTTCCCTTCTTGCATCCCCGTTACATGAAAAAAAACACAAGGTGCTTCTTCAAAAAAATTTCTAATGAGGTAAGTTTTTCCGATTCTCCTTCTGCCATAAAGTGCTAAAAACTCTGCATTCTTTGATTTTAGAAGGCGATTAAGGAGTTCTTTTTCTTTTAAGCGACTAACAATTTTGCTCATATGATCTGCCCCTTATAGAATTTCTATAAACGGCATATAATATTATATATTTAAACTAACCTGCCGCCTATATATTATTATAAGAGGCAGATACGGTGAGTCAAGACTATTATCAATGGCTTTAGGTTTTTTATCATCTCCACCCCTCATTGACATTTTTAAAGCACAAACCCTGAAGTTTATTCAGCGTTTGCCCGATGAGAAAACAATGAATAGAGCATAAAGCACTTCAAACACCATTGAGCTTAGCTTCTGCAAAGATTGCCCTTCCATATGTATTCATTTCGTTTAGAGGCCTATTTTTACCCCAGCTGAAAAAAGCGTAGAGCGTTTTCTCATTATTTAATTTCTTTGCACCTTTTAAACCTCAATCACCTTTTCTGGTAAGCTTTTTGCTTATTTTCTATTCTGCTTAATTCCTTTCTTCGTCAAAGACAGGGAGGGGAGTGACAGGAAAAACAGAGGAGATTGCGTGTTTATAGATAAGTTGCTGATGATCACCCCTTTTCAACAAGATAGAGAAGCTATCAAACCATGTTATAATACCCTCTAGTTTAACTCCATTTATCAAAAAAATGGTTACAGATACTTTTTCTTTTCGAAGCTCGTTTAGGAAAGTGTGTTGTGTGGCATTTTTTTGTTCTGATGAAGACATAAAGGCATTACGTTTTAATATCTAAAATTGAAATAATTTATTTTATATTTTCTTTCGTTATTATTTGCAACCTCATTTTCACAGTTAGTTAACCAACTATCGAGAAAAGAAGCAAGGCCATCTCCCGGATCATTACGACGAGAAAGAAATTGGATTTCTAAAAAGAGAAGTCTTTGCCTTTGTTACAGCCTTACAAATGAAGATGAAAGACTTTAAATGGGGTCCTTGTGATTTATGAGATCTCTCTTCTGAGGAGGTTTAACAAAAATAGATTTACAAAAAACAATATAAAAGATAACCTTCGAAAGGTAGCCTTATATTTTAAAGAAATTGTTTTTTTTGTAAATTAATCCTATTTACAATTGGGAGGGTTTATGACTCGTTCAAGCAAGCTGGGCTTTCTTCTAACCTTTAATATTATTTTACTAAGCTGCACTACTCCTATTTTAGGAATGATGAAGGATGAGACAGAAGAAACCCAACCCCCTAAAACCCCTGCAGCTCCCGTAAGCAAAAATTCTTTAAACCAACCTCCAGCGTCTCCTAAAAAAACTATCGCCTATCGTAGCTTTACTCCAGAAATGGCAGATTACAATAGGTTACAAAACTTGAAATATCTTGTACAGCACCATCATCAAATTCATCCAATAAGCTATATGCGTAACTTAAGTTGGCAAGTGGATGCTATGCATGTTCTCAAGCGCTTTATGAGAGATAGAACAAGAAACGCAGTGCCAATTTGGAATTTGTTAGCCTACATGCATCGAGGGCTGTCTCTGCCTGACATTTCAGAACAGTTTTTGCAAGCTTTTACTCAACAATTGTTCCCACATTTAGAAGACCTTCCCAAACAATTCATGGAGATTGAAAAGCTAGAACAAGAAAAATCTGAATTACATAAAATGATGGAAGAGCTACCCTATAAATGTGCAAGGGAAACCTTTAAAAAAGAAGCCATAGATCGTTTAGCAAAAACAAATTCTTCTACCACTGACCCAATTGATCTAGAACTTTTTCTCGCACTTTCAAAAACCCCTGTCGAGGATAAGCTCAATGCAATTAAAAAATGTAGCTTGTTTACCCAAGAGTATAAATTCGAAAAATCAATGCAATGCGTGGAAGGCTTCATAAAGGAAACCACTTCAGATTTTACGCATACAGCAAAAGCTAGACAAGATGTCAAAGACAAAACCCAAGATCTAGAAAAAAAAGTCAATGTAGTAGATAAGTTCATGGCAGCCAGCCCTATTGGGAGGCTTATAGGCATTCTCTATGAGTATGAGAGTCTTGTAGAAGCCTTAAAAAGCCTTCAAGTTCTTAAGGAGCTCAAAGTAGTTGATTGGTCTTCTGCTTCCTATGAAAGGCGCGTTCTTCTTCAAACAGTTACGCTCTTTGGAGAGGCATTAAATAACATCTCTACCCCTCTCCTTCTAAATAGGAATCAAGATATACTACCCTTCATACCTGTCATTAAATTTCTTAGAAATGTTTTTGAGCATCCTGAAGACTTTGAGAGAGAAAAGCTAGACAATCTACTCAAAAGCTCTCTAGCAACCAAAATATGGGACGGAATAAGAAACGAACTTATATTCTTAGGAGGATATTTAGAAAATCGCATTAAAATACTCCAAAATATATTTACTAGCACAGATAACTGCGAGGAAAGGTTAAAAGAGATTTTATCTTCCCCTCAAGTTAATAACAAGGAAGATACTCCTGGACCTAGCTCTGTCCCAAAAAACTTTAAGGAATTACTTAAACAAGCTCATTGGCAAGATAATGGCTTAAGATATATACAATGGCTAAGACGATATGTTTATCATCCGAGCTACCCGCTTAGCGATCCTGATACAGAGAGCTTACAAGATTTAGCAAAAGAAGTTCGCAAAAGTGAATATAATAAGCCAAAGCCGAGAGGGCGCACATCCTCAATTGAGGAAGTTATAAGAGACATTGATGAGTTGAAAAGCATTGTCAAGAGCTTTTCAGGTAGAAACGCACTTCTTAAAAAGCTAAATTCTGATGTAGGGATGCGTCTTAATCTTGTACATTTAACTAATCAGATCTTCTTAAGGTTAAATACAATGATTGAAGGGCATGCTCTTACCTTTTATGAAAAGCTTTCAAAATCAAACAAAAAGTTATTTGAAATTTGCTTTAAAGATATAAGAGAGCGCCGCAATTTTTCTACTCATGACTTATGGAGAGAAGATCAAAGAGGATTAGCAAATCTTGCACAAAAAATTGTGCATACCCTACAACCCATTCTAACATCGCTTAGTAAGCATGCGCCCTTAACACTAAATGAGCCCACAAAAAAAATGTGGAGTGAAATTTACGATATGACGCTTACACCAGAAACTCTCCTTCAGCTCGTTAAAGAAGGCGCAGATGTGAATGCCACTGACGAACATGGGGAACTTTCTTTAAATTATCTTGTAAATCAATCAAGTGAATATGAGGATCCCCTCATAGGTACTTTCTTGGAGTGCGGTGCGCTACCAAATCTGCATAATACATCAGGAACATATCCAATTCACCTCGCAGCTGAAGACGCTAGATATGATATAATAGAACAACTTATCAAGGCTGGAGCTATTCCAGATCCTAGAGATGAGGATGGAGATACCCCTGAGCAATTAGCACTGCGAGCAGGATACGAAGATGTAGCAGCTTATATGAGAGGTATGGAAGCCCGCTTTAGAGGAGATAAAGCAGATAAACTTCACCGAAATCTTCATCCTATGTGGTTCTCTGAAGCTTTACTCCATCCACTAACGGGAAGGAACCCAAATATGGTCAATGCAGACGGGGAGCTTCCATTAGTTCTTTCTATTGAAAAGAGTGCAGATGAGGAATTAGAGGGCACCTTACGAGTGGTATCCTCCTTAATGAAGGGTGGTGCAGAAATCAATAGACAGCAACCTCTAGATGATCAAACACCTCTTATAGCTGTTGCCCAACAAAGCAAGCATGTAGAGTTGCTTATTTATTTACTAAAGAATGGAGCAGAAACTTCTTATGTAGATTTTTACGGCTGGTCAGCCCTTCACCATGCAGCTCAGCAAAATAAATATGATTTTATAAATCTTTTGCTAGATCACAAAGCAAATCCACAGCAGAGAGATAAAGATGGCCGAACAGCCCTTCTTGTAAACCTTAATAGAGCAGATGGGGGAGACATTAAGGTAGTTGACCTGCTCTTAAATAGAGGAGCAGATCCAAATGAAATGGATGATATTGTTGGGGGTGGATTGCATTATGCGGTAATAAATAACGATTTCCAAATTGCCAAACGTTTTTTACAAGCTGGAGCTTCTCCTGATATGAAAAACAAAGCCGGTATTTCCGCTGTTGAGTTACCAGATATATCAGAAGAGATGAGAAAGTTTCTCCTCACTTATAAGGCGCTTCTTAATTAATGAAATAACCAATTGAAAATATGGTGAACACGCCCGGTACTTTCGTTAAACGCAGCAAAAGTTTGTCATGGAGTTAAGATACATACAACCAGTGAGCTTGAATCAGACAATTATCTGGTTTCAATCATATAGGCCTTTCAGAAGTTAGGCCGAATGTGTGTATGATTGAACATAAAGGATATATTTGCCATTTTTCTTTTAATGGAGCGGATACGCTTTTCCATGGGAGAGTGACTAATAGTCATTATCTTATTGAATTTAAAGGTAAGTCTATGAAGGAATTAAAGGAAGCTTTTCATACGGCGATCAACGAACATATTGACTGGTGCAAGAAGCACAATAAAAAAATCTGAAAAATATTTATAACTTCTTTAAGTTTAGTTTTGGCTTCAATATTATTTTTTCTTCTATTATGGTGTATTTATTATATATTTTCTTCAACAGAAAATGTTAAGCCTACGTTGAACGGCAAAGGCAGGTTCTCATATCCATGCCCACATTCTGGCAAATAAAATACAGGCAGATCAACATGTTCTGCAAATCGTTGTAAAACTGGAAAAACGAGAGACGTCCTATCCTCTTCCATGCCACCTACAAAATCACCAAAGATAATAGCTTTGATACCTTCAAAAATGTGTGCCTGCTGCAAATGTGTTAGCATGCGATCTACACGGTAGCCTCGCTCATCAATGTCTTCGAGAAAAAGAATTTTTCCGGAAGGATTTATTTGCCACCTTGTTCCCAAGCTACATTGGAGAACACACAGATTTCCCCCTATAATTTTTCCTGAAAGAGAAGAGATTTTTTTTGCTATTTTATTAAAGGGTTTAAGAATGGATGGGGCATAATGAGAGTACCCTCCCTTTAAGAGATGCAAAACTTTTTCCATGGTTTCAATGCCTACTTCTTTCTTAGCAATTTGCCATGCACAAGGCCCGTGAAGGGTAGGCCAATTCCATAGTTGATTTAAAAAAATATGTAAGGCGCTCCCATCACTGAAGCCAGTGAAAAGTTTTTCTTTTTTTGGTTTTTCCATTGAAAAGAGATGGGGAATTAGCCGTGTTAATCCATAACCTCCATAAAGCAACCATATGACATCAGCAGAAGGGTCATTTAAGGCATTCTTCAGATGAGACAACCGTATTTCATCTTGGTTCGCGCATAAAAGGTCTTTCCCCAAAAGGTCAGGAGGGACGGTTACCTGCATCCCTAAGGATTCAAAATATGATTTTGTTAGCTTTACCTCTTGCTCTTCAAGAGAATAAGAAGGCGCAATTAGATGGATGTGGTGTAGGGACATATAAGTAACACACTTTTTTTCTGTCGTTGTATCATTTGTGTTTATAGCATACACTTAGGGCTTGATTTTGAAAGCAATTGTTTGGATATAGAATTCCGTCTTATTCAAGCTTTTTAAGTTTTGACTGAATTCTTGTAAAATGAGGGGAAAACTCTAATTCATGGGCTTTCAGCATTTCTAAAGCCTTTTTTAAATTATCTATAGCTTGTTTCTTAAACTTTTGAGATTGTTGTGAATCTCCTCTCTTGAGCGCAATCGAGGAGTTTTTCATGGAGACTTCTGCTAAATTTTCCCAACAGGCGTAACTTTCAGAATGCTTATTCTTTAGAAATATCTCTAAAGCCTTTTTGATAAAAGTTTCGGAAGCGTCCATACGATTCTCTAAGAGATTGACTTCTCCTAAGCTCTGTAAGGTCTTGGCCACTTCAATTTGATTTTCACCCTTTACCCGTCCATAATTCCTCAAAATATGGCCTAAAATATTTTTTGCTTCATGGGTATTGCCTAATTTGATGTAAGCATTTGCTAAATATCTCGAAGTCCGAAGCAATCCCCCATGATTTTCTGAAAAGGTATTTCGATAAATTAAAATACTTTGTTCAAGTAAATCTCTAGCCCTTTTGGAGTCTCCCATGAAAAAGTAAATGTTCCCCAGGTAAGCTATGGCCCATGCCACATCAATGTGGTTTTCAGGCGAATATTTTTTATAAATCTTTACACCTTGCTCGATGAGCTCTTTGGCTTTTTCATACTCTCCTATATCTGCGTAAGTATTTCCCAAATGTATGAGAACCCACCCCCTTTTGAAATGATCTTCAGGACCGTATTTCTTATAAATCTCCAAGCTTTCTTTCAAAGTGTTTATGGCTTCTTTGAAATTCCCCGTCTTTCTATAAATCGTCCCTAGAAGTGCTAAAGTCCAAGCCATTTCCATATCGTTTTTTAAATATTGTTTATTCATAAGAAGGCTTTGGTTAAGTAAGCTCTGAGCTTTTTTATAATCTCCTATGCTGTCATATAAATCTCCTAGAGCTGTTAAAACCTTAGAAGAGTTAGGATCCTCTGGAGAGAAATGACTTTTACGAATCGCTTGAATCTGTTCAATTAATTTGCCGATTTTATCCTTTTCATCCATTCCTACATAAATTTTTCCTAAAATGATGAGAAATTTTATGAGATGGGTTTGATGGTGATGCTTATCAAGAGCTGTAAGAGCCGTTTCCAAAAACTGTTTTCCTTTTGCATAATAACCAAGCATACAATAAATGCTTCCTAACTCGGCTTTGAGTAAATTTTTTATAAAGCCATCTGTTTTCTGACAATGCTGTAAGAATGTTTCATAATGATGAGCTAACAATTGCAACTTTGGCTCATCCTCTTTTTCTATTATTTCATCTGCGTAATTTTCCATTACAGAGGCCATCTGTTGAATTTTTTGTGTTGTTCTTACTAAACCAAAGGCTTCTGAAAAATGATTCAACATTATTTTTTGGATACTGCGGTGGAGGGAAAGGCTAGGAATTGAAAAAACATGCGTCTCAGGGGCTATAAGAGAATATTTTTTTAAATTATAAATAAAGTTATCGACAAGGACCGCGTTTTTATACTTATCCAATATTTCTCGAGGGATATTTTGGGAATCTAACAAACTTATAAAGAGGCTGAGATCGGCAAAAGCCTTATCAACGTTTATAAGATGTTCTAAAGATAAGGTTATGATACGATAGCGTGTTTTTCCATACTCGCTTATGTCTTTTGCCATCGTTTCTTGAATCGTTTCGAATTGCTGCCAGGGCCCAGAAATTCGCTCCAGATAAATTTTAGGAGTAATGTGTGAATTTTTCATATAATAAGCTGCAACAGAGACATCGAGAGGAAAAGAAGGAAGATGCTGCAAAAGAGCCAAGATTTCTTCTTTCTGGCTGGATAACAAGGGTTGAGGCCCATAAAGGATTTTGATAAAAAGTTCTATAGCCTCTGCTTTTCTTAATTCTCTTAAAGAGAGAATATGGTCTAAGCTTATGTAAGTTGTATTTTGAAGTGTTCCGTCACGCGTTGTGATAAGGACCTTCCCTTTTCCCCAATCGGTTGAATTATGGGGAAAATACTTGAGAATGGAAGAAAATGATTCCAAGTTGTCATAAATAAGAAACCAATCAGGATAAGATTTTAGCTTCTTTTTTAAAAAGGAAAGAAGCTGGGCTTCCTTTTTAAGAGGATTTTTCATTTCTTGTATTTCCCTCAGATCTCTTTTGTCCTCGTGAGTCTGAGAGAGTTTATAAGCAAGTTCCTCAAAAGAAATTAGAATCCCCTTTTTTGACTCCGCATTAATTTCCCAAACAAGGGGGACATTTTGGAGCCGTGCATAGTGACGAGCCAGTGTTGTTTTCCCAGCTCCACCTGGTCCTACAAGGGCAAGTGTTTGGATACCCTGCAATTTCATATTCTTAAATTTATCGTTTATTTGGCCTATAAGGTCAGATCGGGAGAGAAGGACAGATTCTTGGGGGATTATTAAATCTGACCGAATAATAGGCCGTTGGGAGACGTCTTGTCGTTGGGTGTTCTCGTTTTCTTGGGATTTTTGGAGAATTAATATCCCCATTCCAAGAAGTCCAATAAATAAAACCGCCGGTATGTAAGCATGTTTTTTTAAATATGAGACTGCTTGCATAACAAGCCTGTTCATTATCGTTTTATGTTTTCTTTTGGCATGAACAATGTTTTCATCTATTTGTGTTTTTTCTAAAGGGTTTGGGTGATTGAAGACAGCATGAGCTGGCAAAAGTTTACTTAATTCCTCCATTGTTTCGTAAACTTTTTTAAACTCAAGAAATATCCCATCAAAATCAACCTTTGGGCACAACTTCTTTAAAATTTCTAAAACACCAAGATAATAATTTTCTTGATCATTAAGATCTATAAGATCTGAATCTCTCGACGTTTGTGGAAACTCTGTCTTCTTCTCTTCCCCTAAAATTACGATAAAGGTGGTTTTTGGTTTTTCTCTATCTTCCCCGTTATTAAATAAGGGCTGGAGCTGAACTTTAGAGGTTATCCCTGCGAGTGTTAAGTGAGATTGTAAATAACGTTCAAATATGCTCTTGCATTGATGATTTTTACAGTAAACAACGAGGGAGCTAAGAGGATTGCCTGTCAATTTTAAGCAGCTTTTTAAAGCTTTTTCAAAAGCTAAATAGACCATAAGATGAGCATAATACTTTTTTAATAAGGCAAGGCTATGAGACCTTTCCACAAAATCTATGACATTTTCTCGTGAATTACATTTTATTTTCTCCATAATATTTTGAACGTGGGTAACAACGGTGGTGGGAGAAATATTTAAAAGAGAAGCGATTTTACTTGTGCCACGTACATGTAACAAGCAAGCGATAACATCAATTTCCCGAGGAGTGAAAGAAATCCCGTCAATAAGGGTTAAACGGTTTAAATAAATACTGTGTGGCAAGAAGGCTGCATTATTTTGCATTGATTCAGTGCGCAATAAGGAAACTCCTTCAATTTTTTTCGCCTTATGAACCTACTCCTATGTTTTGTAGGAAGCAACTCCTGTAATTTTAAGGATAGGAAGAAAGAATTTTTCGACCTACCCTCAAGCCGTGATTCACAGAGGTATGCCTCCTTGAAAAAGGGATTCCCTTTTTCCCCTGTGGATCACATAAAAATATAAGCAGGGATTTTTTTAAGGATCAAAGAAAAATCAATTCTGACAAGCCTGAAGGGAAACTCCAAAGTCTGAGGAGACTTCATGGCAAGGAAGAGATGTTCCGTGTTCCTAAGACACGGAGAAAGAATTTAACACGCAACGCGAGGGGAGAAGACTATGAAAACATAATTAAAATCTATAAAAAAACACCTGCGGTCTGTTTGCAACCGCCGCAGGTGCAGAATACAGAACTTATGCGAAGGCCTATATATGAGGGAGCTTATTTTATTTTTATTGAATTGTCTATTTCTTTTTTAATTTTTACTTACGTATCTCTGTTGTTTCCAGTTTATTCCTGATTTCTCCTTTCATACTCCTTGTCTTGAGGAAGGCCTTTACTTTCTAAAGACCCAAACTTTTTTGAAAAAAAAGTGAGTGTGAGGCGCGTTGATACAACGTGGAATAACGTTATATGACGTTGTAAAGCGTTGGATAAAGCAGTATAAGTCATTGAAAGTTAAGAATTTTTTCTGAAAAAATGGTTGACAACTCCCCTTGTCAGCCCTATCTTATAACCAACTGATAAAGGGCTTTGAGTTTTCTCAAATGTCCTTTGAAAGGAAATAAATAATAATGGCATCAGATTTATTAACACCAGAACAGCTGGCAGAGCGATGGCACATATCACCGGAGACATTACGTTTCTGGCGATATAATGGGAAGACGCCTCCTTATGTAAAACTCAATGGCCCTATTCTCTATCGTTTTGAAGATATTCTCCAGTTTGAGAAAGAGCATTTAAGACGTCATACCGCTGATAATGTGCTGGTTAATGGGGTGGAGGGTAAAATGAAAGAGTAAAAAACAACCGTTTTTCTGGAGCTAGAACTGATTTATCAGAGCTGACTTGTCAGATCCGGCTTCCCAGTAAATTAAGCACCTGTGACCATCGTCCAAAACAATCACAGGCGCTTCAAACCAAAGAACCTATAAAGGCCTTTATGTCTGAAAGCTTATCCCTTTTTCTCATAAAAGTCTAGTGCTAAGTCCCATTCGTCAAGGTCTTTGTCGGTTCAATAAGAAACCTCCCTTAGAACATCTTGTTTGAGAGAGTTCAAGGGAAAAACTGAAAGGACTTTGTATGTATAAAATTATTGAGCCTCATGCTCATGAATTGCACAGTGAAAGGATAAACTCTCTCCTGGGCCTTTTAAAGATTTACCAGAACTTTTATCTGGACCCCGAAGCTCAAGACAGAGCCACCTTTGTCATCGCTGAAGATGACAAACGAAGTGTTTATGGAGGAGCCGTTCTCTACCCTCGCTCTCCTTATGAAGTTCCCTCTTTCCTAGAGCTTTTGCCAGAGGATATGGATAATGAGCTCCTTGACCAAATGGCTTTAAGAGTGCAGCCAAATATGAAAGAGTACTGGACGGCAAGACTATGTCTTTGCCTCGGGCACGATAGAACAACCTCCCTTCGTGAAACTGTTGAGCTTTATCGTTGTTTTTATCATAACATTTACAAAGCTTTTCGTTGGTTTGGAGAAAAGGAAAATATTCCCTACCTTCCCTTTACCCTTCGTGCAACCGATACCCATGTAGATAATAACCTCCATATCCTCACCTATCAGACCTGGCCCTCTCTTTTAGAGATCAAGCCATCAGATAACGGCCTTCACACTTATCTCCACGGCATCCTCTCCTTTAAGGAAAGCGCTTTAAAAGCGAAGTCTTTTAAAGGAAGTCCTCTTAAAGAGAACCCTCCTCAAACGAGTTCTTCTAAAGAGCAGCGGCATTCACAGGGGGTCAATGCGCATCCGACCTTCCAAATACATACTGGTTTTAATTTTTCCTCACCAGAGTGGAGGGCCTAAGAATGTCACATGTTTTATCACCCCAAACCCAATTAAAAGGAAATGCTCCTTCCTCATGCCTCCCAGAGGACAGGAGTAAACCTGAAGGGAGAGAAGGGTTGATCTCTCCCTTCACAAGCATCCCCTATCCTAAGACTCAAGAATCAAAAGTTTCTCTGATCCGTAGGGAGTTTGTAGAGCTTACGAATAATCCCTTAATGGCGGCTGTTCTCAACCAACTGGTCTACTGGAGTCAAAGGGTCGCGGACTTTGATCTCTTCTGGGAAGAGGAGTCCTCTTCTATTAATACCTCTTCTCACCAACATGGATGGTTTTATAAATCAGCAAGTGAACTCCTTGAAGAAACGATGATCCGCGTTACACCCATCACTATGCGCCGGTATTTGAATTTTCTCATGGAACAGGGCTGGATTCAGACTCGAGTCAATCCTCGATATAAATGGGACCGCACAATTCAATACCACGTAAACCTCAGAAAACTATACGCCGATCTTCAATCTCTAGGCTTTTGATTACCAGGTTTCCCAGCCGAGGCTATTCCAGCTGAAGCTTTTTTTCCGCCTCTTAAAAAAGAACACGAGGAAAAAAATGATCCTTTGAGGGAACAAAACGTATCTTTCAATAAGAAAGAAATTTTACCTTCGAATGAAAAACAACGAAGCGTCGAGAATATAAAAAATGATTCTTCGAAGGATCAAAACTTATCGTTCGACACGACCAAAAATTTCTCACCCTCTAAAAAACCTAGGAAACCTGCATGTATAAAAAATGTTCCTTCGAACCTTCAAAAATTAGCTCTCGATGAGAAAGAAAATTTACCTTCGAATGGAACGGTGCTTTCCTCTCGAATGGAAAAAAATGTTGGTTGTAATACAGAGATTATAACAGAGAATACAAACAGAGAACACACACAGAGAACGAGCGCGCGCGAGGCTATTCAAAAAAATTTCTTTGAAGAAGTTCTGAACATCTGGAACACCTGTTTGAATCAAGGGGGGCCTGTCCCTTCAGGGCTTGCCTTAAAGCCGCCTCCTGCCCAGCTGACTAATGAACGGCGGCGAAAGATTCATACCCTTTTCCCTCTGTATTTCGAAAACAATTTGGAGACATGGTGTTGCTTTTGTGAGCGCGTTGCTCGTTCTCATTTCCTGATGGGGCAAGGGTCTCGGGGATGGCGCGTGAGTCTCGATTGGATTCTCGTTGAGGAGAATCTTCTCAAAGTGCTGGAAGGCAACTTCGATGATGGAAAGCTTCTCGACCAAAAAATCGAAAAAGCCTTTGAGGACTCCAGAACAAATGAAATCCACACTGTCCTTAAGTCTATTGCAGATCCCATGTGGAGAGACTGGTGCTCTCAGCTGAACTTTTCTTCTGAGTCACATAATTATGTGAGCTTATTAGATTTAAAAGCCATTGCCCCTGCGAGATTCCTGGAAGTTGAGGACGATCGCCTTGTGTGGGTTGGCAGTTCAGATGCGCGTGCTCTCTCTAAAATTGAAGATTTGCGCTTAAAAATTCTGCCTACTGTTGAGAGAACATTTCCTCACGCCCGTAACATAAGAACGCGCCTGGAGGAAAACAGTCCCTCTTCAGAAGCTAAACCAGAACCTTCAGAATCTGCAGAAAGCAAAGGATTCAAAATCGTCAAGGGAGATTTTTGCAACCCATCTAGGGGATCTCCCCTTCCATTAGAGAAGCTAGATCCCTCTCAGCTTCCAGCACCATCGACTCAACACAAAGGAGACAATCATTATGCTTAATAAAGTTACTTTAATGGGAAACGTTGGCCGTGCCCCTCACATCTCTTTAACTCAGGAAGGCAAGGAGTTTGCGAAATTCTCCTTAGCCACAACCCTAACCTGGAAAGATAAAGAGGGGGAGTGGCAATCTGCAACTGACTGGCACCAGGTTGCGGTTTTTCGTGCATCCACGGCGAGGTGGATAAAAGACGTCTTAAAAAGGGGTGATAAAGTCTACGTGGAAGGAAGGCTTGTCTACCAACTCTGGAGGGACAAATATGGGCAGTCCCGAAAAACAACCCACGTTGTTATTTCTGATCAGAGCGGAAAAGTTGAGCACATCAGAGCTTCACAATCAAATGCTCAAGACAATCTCCTAGGAGCTACAACAGAAGGAGAAGGAACTTCTAGAACTCCTCCTGCTCTCACAGAAGAGGAGATCGACCCTCTTTTTGATCGTCCTGATCACGGTGTCCTTTCCTCTCAACCCTCTGAAGATAAAGGAGAAGCAACTCATGATCACTAAAAATATTTATTTCCAACAAAATCCATCAACAAAAGGAGAAACATCGATGAATACTCTAAATACTATTAAAATGTTTTTTAAAGATAAGGTCGCATATACAGAACAAATCAAAGTGTTCTGGCTTTTTACCCTGGCTTTCTTAATTTTTACACCTGAAGTCTTTGGGGTTGCCAATACAACGGATGCAGGACTGAATCAAAGTACCAATAACCTTGTGGGTATCATTAACAACAGTCTTGTGCCGATTACTCTCATTGCTGGTTGTTTGGCAGCCGCAGCGCTTTCTTTTATGAAGTCCAGCCCAACCCCGTTTATTGTAGCGGTTCTGACCACCATTAGCTTTGGCTTTGCAAAGGTTTGGATCAATACCACTTATGCTATTTGTGTGTGAGGGAGGGAGAGTCGTTATGGATAAAAACGAAAACTTCCTTCTCAATCGTTTAGACAAGCCCTTACGGTTTTTGGGGATTAATAAAGACGAGGCCTTCGTTGTTACCCTTCCTCTCTTCGGAGGATTGTTCATGGGCTGGATACTCTCTGGTTTTCTTGTGGGAATTGGGGCTCTATCCCTTGTCCGTACCATCAAGAAGCAAAACGAAGGTTCAGCCCTCATTCATGCCCTTTATTGGCATCTGCCTACGCCTAAAAAGGCTATGAAGCTGCCTGTGCCTTCTTATATTCGGGAGACCATTGGGTAATGAAAGCTGATTTTCTTTATCACAACATTCTTAAAATCATTTCTCAGCGCAATGCTTGGATTGGTCTCTCTGCACTCATGGCCACGAGCAATATCGTCCTCAGCATAGCCCTCTTTTTAAAAAGTGAGAGGATCATTTTAGTCCCTCCCCATATCACAAAAACATTTTGGGTAGACGGAGGAACGGTTTCAAAAGAATATCTCGAAGAGATGGGCCTTTATATGTCTAAACTTCTTTTGGATTTATCGCCCACCAGCTTTGCTTACAATCACGAGACACTTTTAAAGTATGCCACACCTGAAGCTTATGGAGCTTTAAAAAAGCAACTTCTTGAGGATGGAGACTATTACACAAAGCTTCAGCTCTCAACTCACTTTAAACCCACCGAAGTTAAAGCCAATCCCAACAAGCTGCACGTTGAGGTGAAAGGAAACCTCACGAGCTACGTCGCAGGCAAAGAAATTCACTCTTCTCTCGAGACAATTTCTTTGCAGTTTAGCCTGCGGGGTGCAGGACTTCTTTTAGAAAAAGTTACAGGAGGGATTCAACATGATTCTTAAGCCTTTTATTGGCTTTCTTATCTCAATAACTTCAACCTCGGCTCATGCAGCCATCACAATGCAACTTGATGAGATGAAGGTTATTGAAGTGCCCCTCTCTCAAGATGGACTGACTCGTATTAAGGTGCAAGAGGATCGAATCCTTCATGTCTTTGGGAATGCCGGTGAATATCTTTTAGAAACAGATGAAACTCAAGGCCAGATTTTTATTCGTCCTAAACCTTCTGAAGAGGAAGCAACTGTAAAGCCGATTAGCCTCACACTCACAACTGAGGGGGGACATACCCAAGATTTACGTTTGGTCCCAAAGCACCAAGCACCAGAAACCATTATTCTTAAAAGCGACACTGCTCTTAAGCAAGAAATCGAAAAGGAAAAGTTTGCTTCTGCGCCCATCTTCCGGGAGGAAATTGAAGGACTCATGAAAGCCCTCCAAGAAGGACGTATTCCTTTGGGCTACAAAGAAATGCCCATCAACTTGATTACACTGAATGAGTCTTATCAAAGAGTGAGGGAAATTCAAGGAGAGAAGTTGAGAGGACTTACCTATCACATTCAAAACAAAACCCAAAAGGCTCAAGTTTTATCTGAGTCCGAAGTCGCGAAGGCGTTGCCTTTTAAGGGGCATAAGGTTGTTGCCATTTTTATGCCTCAGAAAACCTTAAACCCAAAAGAAGGAACAGACATCCATGTTATCTTACGCACACATTAAATCCTGGTTCTTGGCTATCACGAAGAAAAGCTTAAAATTCTTCCGCCCAGAGACCTCTCATGCCGTCCAAAGGCTTCAACTCTTTTGGGTTGGATGTGGAGCTTTAGCCATAGTTGTTCTTGCCTATGGCATAAGTACGTTTTTATTTGGAAACTCTCCTATTCCTCAAAAAAAAGAGGAGACTAAGGTGACTACAACCTCCATTGAAACAGCGACAAAAAAGATCAATCTAGATGAGGCTTTTCGCAATGGGATTGAGGGTAAGCTCAAAGGTCTCGCCGATGACATCACTGCTCTCAAAACTCTTTTTCAAGAAGGTGCTAAGAGAGGAGATTTCCCCCCAGAACCCATTAATAATGAAGGAGAGAACTCATTTTTTAGCTCTTCTTTCTCTCAAAATACCCTTGTTCAAGATCTGGAAGCAAAAATCCTCAATTTAGAGCAGCAGTTGGAGACACAAAGAATAGGTCAACCCTCTCCACAGCCTTTTTTGCCTCAAGGAGGACAAGAGGAACAACAAAAAAATCTTATTCAAAAAGTCTCTTTAAGTCTTATAGAAAATCCTAAAAGTAAACTTCCTAAAACTGTTGATACCACCATTCCTGCAGGCGCTTTTGCTAAAACAGTTCTTCTCTCAGGGCTTGACGCATCATCTGCCATGACGGCATCAAGTGATCCAAGACCCATGCTGTTAAGACTGATTGATTTTGGAACGCTCCCCAGGCGATTTCAAAGCGATTTAAAAGATTGCCATTGCACAGCAAGCGCTTATGGCGACCTTTCTTCAGAACGTGTTTATGCCCGTTTGGAAAAGCTCACCTGTGTTGAAAGGAAGACAGGAGAGATCATTGAAACCCAAGTCGCAGGCTATATTGCAGGCCCTGATGGAAAAGCTGGTATTCGAGGAATTGTGGCTTCCAAAGATGGCCAATTCCTAGGACGTAGTCTTATAGGAGGGGTTTTTGCAGGGTTAAGCAATGTAGCGAATCCTCAGAATCGCCAAAGTATGGTGAATCCTTTTGCTCCTGGAAGTTCGCAAGTGTCCCCTCCGAATGTTGGAGAGATGTTTACATCTGGCATGGCTCAAGGAGTTACAACGGCGCTAGATCGTTTGTCTCAATACTACATCGATCGGGCTGAACAGTTGCAGCCGGTTATTCAAGTTGCTGCAGGTCAAGTCGTCGATATTGTCTTCACCGAAGGAACCTTCATTGGGAGCCAAGATGTAAAAGAAAAGATCGAGTCTCAAAGAGATCCCAGCATTCAATCTACAGAACTCCATAATCAGAATTAAAGAAAGGAAAGAAAATGATTCAAATTCAAAAGAAGAGAAACCAAGCATTCAGGCGTTTCAGCAAGCGGTCTGAAACACTGAAACACTGGGTTCTGATTACTGCGTTAGCGCCTACGCTAACGTCTTGTATGGGCGTTTATGATGGTGGATTTGAGTGTCCTCCGGGTGAAGGGGTAGGATGCAAGTCAATTTCTGAAGTAAACCACATGGTTAACCAGTGTTCGGTGCCTTCGGCACAGTGTTCAGTCCCCAGTCTTCAGGGTTCAGAAGATAAACTGGAAATCTGGTACGCACCATCATTAGATCACACAGAACAATGCAGAAGAAAGAAGGTGTTAGATGCCAAAAACTCCATCTGAACACTGGGCACTGAATACTGAGTACTGGAAAGGGTTGATTTAGTGCCAAATCCTCTTTCCCAAAAAATAAATCAAGAAAAAAGGCCCTTTGGGTCAACGTCTGCAACGCTCAAATTGGCGAACGAATTTTTATTCTCCCATGGCTTGAGTGAGATATTGCCTTACCGCAGTTTTGATCCGCAGACACAATTGTTTCTGAATCGAGCAAGCGTTGGATTTGTTCTTGAAACGCTGCCTTTGGTAGGATGTGGAGAAGAAGTACCACGGCAGTTAACAGGGATATTCCAGCACGCCCTTCCTTTGGGATCCAATCTTCAATGCTTGCTAATTGCAAGTCCTCATATTAATCCTTGGCTCAAAACCTGGGAAGCAGCACGTCAGAATCTTTTGTCTCATGAGGTCTCATTAAATGAGTTTGCCTTAAAGGAGAGGTCAGACGTTCTGCAAGAACTCGCTAAAGAGCGTTGTTTTGCTTTTAGAAATCATTCTGCCACGAGATCCTTCCGGCTTTTAATTTCCTACAGTGAACCCCCTACTATTTTTAAGTCATTTGAGAATATGCTGGCCTTACGAGAACAGTTGCTTACAACCCTAAAGGGATGGGGGCTTCCGGTTAAGGTGTGGCGAGCAGAAGATTTAATTCTTGGTTTAGACGAGCTTCTTAATCCAACAGAAAGATTGGTTGACCCCCATTTTTTGACCTGGAATCCATACGAGAGCCTTGCTCTCCAATGCATGTGCCCTGCAACACGCATCAAAATAGATCCTTCTCAATTGATATTTGGAGAAGAAGAACGCGTTTTGCGTCTTTATACACCTCGACTTTTCCCTCCTCTTTGGCATTTAGGAGCTATGGGCACTCTCATTGGAGATCCTTTTGAGGAATTCTTGCGCCTTCAGGGAGCTTTCTTCTTGTCCTATGGCGTTCATATTTGTAATGAGAAAACCCTTAAAACAAAAATGCTTGCTAAATGTGGGAACGTAGAAAAACAAGCCGCAAGCCCCATTGCAAAATACGTTCCCTCCCTTAAAAAGGAAGCAGAAGAATGGACCTATGTGCGAGAGAAGTTCGAAGAAGGGCAACGGCTTGTAAGGACTCGCTTTCAAGTCGGTCTTCTTTCTCCCCCACACCAAATTGCTCGAGAAGAACAAACCCTATTTAATCTCTATCGCTCTCAACGATGGGAGTTGGTGCTGGATAAGTATCTGCAAGTGCCTTCCTTCTTGAGTTGCCTTCCCATGGCTTGGGGAGAAGGCTCTTCTGAAGATAGTAGAATTTTTCAAAAAACAAAGACCACTCTCAGTCATGAGCCAGCCAACCTCATTCCCCTCCAAGGAGAATGGCAAGGGACAAAGTCTCCTGGCATGATGCTGGTGGGAAGACGCGGGCAGATTTTTTACTGGTGTCCTTTTGATAATAATGAGGGTAACTACAATACCTGTGTCGTGGGGCGATCAGGCTCGGGTAAATCGGTCTTTATGCAAGAACTCATGACCAGTATGCTCGGCATGGGAGGGAGGGTCTTTGTTCTCGATGTAGGTCGCTCTTTTGAAAAGACGGTGAAACTTCTTAAGGGAACTTTTGTTGAGTTTAGCACTCATTCTCCTATTTGCATTAACCCTTTTTCTTCTCTTCCCTCTAATGATCATGAGGCAGCCTCTGATGGTTTAGCCATGCTCAAACCGGTTCTGTCCCTTATGGCAGCTCCTAAGGAAGGAACAACAGACCTTGAAGATACGTACATTGAGCAGGCTCTGCAAGATGCTTGGGAGAGAAAACAAAATACGGCAACGATTACAGATGTAGCCAACTTCCTTTTAAAGCATCCTGATTCTGTTGCTACCACTTTAGGAGAACGGCTCTACCCCTATACAGAACGAGGAACCTATGGCCGTTTCTTTAATGGGCCTGCAAATATCGATTTGTCTGACACACTTGTTGTCGTTGAGATGGAAGAACTGAAAGAACGAAAGGATCTCCAATCCGTTATTGTGCAAATGGTAATTCTTCAAATTACCAATTCTATCTATATGGGAAACCGCAAAACACCCTCTTGCCTCATCCTGGATGAAGCTTGGGATATGCTCCGCGGCAAGCAATCAGGGGTATTTATTGAAACCGCAGCACGCCGTCTTCGCAAATATTTTGGAGGACTCATCGTTGGAACCCAGTCTATCAACGACTTTTATGCAACTCCAGGAGCTCAAGCCGCTTTTGATAATTCCGACTGGATGTGTCTTCTCTCTCAAAAGGATGAATCCATTGAAATGCTCAAAAACTCTAAACGACTTGTCATGGATCCAGCTATGGAGCGCACACTGCGCTCTCTTCATACAGAACAGGGTAAATACGCGGAAATCATGGTTAAAGGCCCAAAAGGGTTTGCTGTAGGACTGCTCTTCCTCGATGACTTCTCAAAGGTGCTTTACTCCACAAAAGCAGAAGAATTTACAGCTGTACAAAGCCTTGTGAATCAAGGGCTCAGCCTCAAAGAAGCCATCCGTTCAGTGGTGCAGTGTAACAGTGTTGCAGAAACCAGAAAGGAAAGAAAATGATTCAAATCCAAAATATACGAGATATAAAAAGAAAGTACTTGGGCAAGCTTTCTGCAATACTGATCTCTGTAACACTGCTATACTGGACTGCAACCTATACCCAACTTTTAGAAGTAACCTCAGAGAGTCTAGAAGGCGTTCATTACCTTCTCGTTCGTAAAAGCACCTCCATTACCCGAGGAGATATTGTTGCGATTCAAGGCCATAAACCTCAATACCTAGAAGGGAGCTATCTTTTTACCAAACGCGCTATAGGACTTCCTGGCGATCAAATCACAAAAACTAAAAAAGACCTCACAATAAAAGCTGGAAACGAGTCCTTCGTCATAACCTATCCTCTTCTTGATAAAACAAAAGAAGGGCAGGCCCTTACCCCACTTTCTAATCCTGTTGTTCCTGAAAGTTATTTTTTTGTTGTAGGAGATCATCTCCGTAGCTTTGACTCTCGCTACGAAGAGTTCGGGCTTGTTTCAATCGATAACATCTATGGGAAGGCGCTTTTAAAATGGTGATGAGAAAAACTCTTTTCCTCTTTCTTTATCTTGTGCAGCCCATTGTTTTGCAGGCCAAAGACATGGGGAGTTATGGTGTAGTTTATCCCATTGATGAACAGGATCCCATTATTCTCATTCAAAACAAATTAAAAAGTATGGAAGAAAGTGGGGATCTTGAGCGCCACAACCGTCGGATTCAAAAGAAGACCAAAGAAAGTGTAGAAAGACCTGATCCTGTGAAAGGAATAGGAAGAGCCACACATTCTCGAGCATTTACGTACGATCCAACCTATACAGTTTCACAAGATATTAAGGATCACCTGGGAAGAGTCATTCATGCCAAAGGAACCAAAATCAATCCCCTTGATACGGTCAGTTTGTCGGAAGAATTGGTGTTTATTGATGGAGATGATGTTGATCAAAAAACGTGGTTTTTTGATAGAAATCAGAAACCAGTTATCAGTAATCAGAATGGTAAAAAGGTTAAGTTGATTCTTGTAAAAGGGGCTCCTTTAGCCCTCTCAGAAGAACTGGGAATGCCCGTGTATTTTGATCAGGGGGGATTTTTAACGAAAAAGCTCGATATCAAACATGTGCCAGCAATTGTAAGTCAAAGCAGTCTCTCGAGTGAGGAGACCAAAAAGTCATTCTACTTGCATATCGAAGAGATTTGCCTTTCTTGTTCTTCCCTTTGTAAGGAAGAAGCTCACAAAGGGGGAGAAAATGATCCTTTGTAAGGCTCCTTTCCCTCATCTAGGAATCATGGGTCAAAAGCTTGCTTTCCTTGTATACACTCTTCTCAAAAATGGGAATATAAACTTTCCTTTTGGAAAGAAGGATAAGTATAAGGTCCATCCAACTGTTCCTAAAATTAAAAAAGCATCTACCGAAAGCAACCAAGGATCTCTTATCATAAGCTCTGGTTCTTCGAAAAATTCCATAGGTAAATGGTTATCTGCATTGGCTTTAGAAACAAAAGTCAAAGCAGGACAGAAAAAGAAATATTTTGGGATTTTTTGTATCATACATGGGTGCCTCCTTATTATTTGTAGTTCTCCCGCTTATAGTACACTCTGTTCTGGGAGATTTGTAAACCCCATTACAGATATTTGTTGGTCTTGTTTGTTTCCGATCTCCATTGGACCTGTTCACGTGAATGCGGGAGGACGGCAAGATACGCCCAATCCAAGTCAGATTCCCTGTTTATGTCCGAAACCTCCTTTGCCTCTTCCTGTACCCGGTATCCCTGTAGGGTTTTGGGAGCCAGCCCGTCTTGTGGATGTAACACGTATTCCTTTCTGCATGGTCAGTATGGGAGGATTGCAATTAGGGCGTAGTACAGTGGGATATGGCGTTCATGGATCGAGTGGAGAGCGGAAAACCCAGAATAGTTTTTATCAAGTTCACTGGTATGTGTATCCCGTTATTTATTGGCTTGAACTTCTCACGGATTTTCTGTGCCTTGAGCATCAAAGCTTTGATGTAGGGTACATTACAGAACTTGATCCTCTTTGGAATGAAGACGAACTTTCTTTCATTCTCAACCCTGAAGCCGTCCTCTTTGGAAATCCTATTGCCCAAGCCGCTTGTTCGGCTGATTGTGCAGCCGCAAGTGTAAAGTTTCCGCTTGATAGTCTTTTTTGGTGTGATGGATGTCAGGGGAGTTTTTATCCCTTTACAGGAAACATTGCAGCTCATAATGGAGGCGTTCAGGCAAGTCTGCTTATGGTGGGACGCATTATGGCCAAACTTCATCGAGAACTCCTTTTGTGGGGGACGAGTGGCACCTCAAATGGGGAGATTTGTGAGAAATACCCCATGCCCATCATTAAAAAGTCTCAATACAAAACCCAAATGACCTATCCTCGTCCGACAACACGAGGACCCATGGCATGCAATCCCTTAGGCCGCACAGAGGTGATTTGGGGAAGAGGCCGAGAGTTTCCTTACAAAGGAGAAGACTTTGGCTATCTGATTTGGAGGAAAAAAAATTGTTGTGCTCTTTAATTTTATTATTATTTATCAATGCATTAGCCACGATCAATTCAAAAACTGCTATGGCTTTTGGAGACAATCAATCCTGTCAAGTTAGCCTGAATAAGGAAGTTTCGTCTTGCTCTCAAGACTTACTCCATCCTTTTCAAAACAGTGGATACCATGAAAAAGAGATTCTTGAGCTCCAGGAAAGCTCTCTTAAAAAGGTAGAATCTCTTCTTGAAAATAAAGAGTTTCAGGCTCTTGTTGCAAATCTTCAGGAAAAAGTCCCAGCTTTACAAAGTGCACTGCCAAGAAAAGGCCAAGATCAGGGTGAACTTCTAATTTTTGTTTCATTCTCTATGGGAGAAAAAGCTCTTCTCAATATAGCTCAAGAAGCTAAACGTTATGGAGCAACTCTTGTTCTGAGGGGGTTTCATAAAAATAGCTACCAGAAAACCGTTCATGCTCTCCAGAAGATTATAAGCAAAACCGGGCAGGGTTTTATCATTGATCCTGAGCTTTATGCGCTTTTTGCGATTGAAGCCATTCCAACTTTTATCCTTGTAAAGCCTTTTCAGATAAATGCGGTAGAGAGAACTCAAACGCCTCTACATGATCGATTACAAGGACACGTCTGCCCTCATTATGCCTTAGAGAAATTTGCAAAAGAAGGAGATTTAAAAGAAACGGCTCAAGCTCTTCTTGAAAGAGGGAAGAAACCATGAATCATTCGGACGTTTTCATCTCCTTTTGTCTTGTATTCTTGGTTTCTGTACACTGGATACTGAGCACTGAACACTGTTTTGCTGGATCTTGGGAAACTCTCAAAGAAGGGGATCAAACAGCTGACGAACTCCTGAAGAAAGTGGACAATAAGAAGGCTGAAGGTGGTGAACATCCCTTCTATCAAGGCCTTCCTAAAGAAAGGGATTACAAGGAATCAGAGCTTTCTCATCAATCCCAATTTCTTTTTAAAACAGATCCAGCCAGTCAAATGGTTCGTGAAAGTTCAGAAACAAGACCTCATTTTAAAATCGATCCTGAGAAGGATCCCCTTGTGCAAGGCGCTCAAGAGATCATAACCAATCCTTTAGAAACTATTGGAGGCAAAGACACACAAGCTGTTTCGATCACTCAAGGAGAAAGAGATGAGATCATTGATTGCGAAGAATCAGGTGAAGAAGGTGCGTATACGTGTACCTCAAAACTCATCGTTGAGGTAAAGGAAGAAAAGGGAACTCCTGAGAACAAAGTTCTTAACATTTCTGGCCCCACAGTTTATAGAGCACATGGTGGTCTTCTGAATTCTTGGCCTCGTTTAAAGAGTAAGCACTTTGTTGCCCACATATCCGTAGGGGAACCAACTCTTAAGAGCTTTCTGTCTCAACAAACAGGTAGTCCTCTCGATCAAATCACGAGTGCTTCTGTTTCTCACAGAGGAAAATGGGTTCATGTTGCCCACAAGCGTTATACGTATACAACCTATGTCTTTTCTTATACCTATGTACCCATCATTAAAGTTCCCACTTTCTCTTGGGCCAATAATTGTGGAGAGCTTGAGGAAAAAGCTGATCAAGGGCATTGCCATTACATCTCAAAAGTATGCACCCAAGGACCTCAAACGCGCACTATTAATGGTCTTCCTGTCACTCAAGATTGTTGGAAAGAAACATATACTTATAACTGTGATCACCCTTCAAAGAATGATTGTGGCCCTTTAAGAGCACGAGGTTGTGTGCAAATTGCCTCAACCTGTAAGCAAAAGGTTAAGAATGCTTGTGTTGTATATCAACAAACCTATCAATGCAAAGGAGGGACAAAAACAACCCATAGTATTACAGGAGGGAAAACGCCTTTTTGTTTGGATGGGAATTGTCGAGATCAAGGTTATGAAGTTAATGATGAAATGATGTCAACCCTAGCCCAGCTCAGCATCCTTAAAGAACTGCAGGGCCAATTTAAAGAGGGAAGCTTCTTTAAAGGAGAACAAAATAAATGTTCCAAACAAATCCTGAGTTTTAAAGATTGTTGTGGCTCTGGGAAAGGATGGGGAAAGGATTTAGGTTTAGCTCACTGTAGCTCAAAAGAAAAACTTCTGAGCCAAAAACGCAAAAAAGGCCTTTGCCATTTTGTAGGGACGTATTGCGCTAAGAAGGTTCTTGGCCAGTGTGTCACAAAAAAATCTACGTATTGTTGCTTTAGCTCAAAACTTCTTAAAGCTTTCCATGAACAAGGCCGCCCTCAAATTGGCTTGGGATGGGGAAAAGCCAAACACCCTTTGTGTCGAGGATTTACCATTGAAGAAATTCAGAAGATTGACTTCTCTAAGCTTGATCTGAGGGAAGTTTTTGAAGATCTCATGAAGACCTATAGTCCAGAGAAACGGAAAGGAACAGGTAACACGCTTAAAGAGAGGCTAGAGACCATTCAAAAGGGCCTTCGAACTCCCACAACGAAGCAGCCTTTACAAAGGAATGAAGCATGATGCCAATAACCAGTGTTCATAAGTATTCAGTTTCCAGATGTCGGAAGAGATTCTTTCTTGCTGTGTTACTCATCGTGCCACTTCTAGGGCTCAACAGCACAGCGAAGCCCCAAGAGAGAAAGGTTTCTACAAATGGGTTTAATTGCAGTGCCCAGAATGGTTGCCAGAGTAATGGTTTCTTTGAAAGGCATGCAGAAGGCTGGCATTGGTATGAGCCTCAGGAGTTAGAAACCAGGAAGCAAGAATCAGTAACAAAAGATAAACAAACTCCTACCGAAATGATTGAAAAACAGCGCAAAGAAATTGAACAAAAACTGCATGCAGCCATTGTGGAGCCGAACCGAGAGAATATCATCTCATATATTCTAGCTCAAAGAACCTTGATGGATCAAAGTCAGAGGTTTTCTGAATCCTGGAAGAAGGTGGTCATGACGACCCCATCCTTGGATGAATCACTTATTTATCCCGTCGATCAAAATGCCCGTCATGTATATTACGGCGAGAAAAATAAAGAAATTACCAAACGTATTAAAGATCTTTCTCAAGAGTATGGGTTGTTTTTCTTCTTTAAAAAAACATGTCCCTACTGCCATCATTTTGCCCCTATCGTGAAACATTTTGCAGAAAAACATAGCTGGTCTGTATTGGCCGTGTCTTTGGATGGGGGAAGTCTCCCTGAGTTTCCTTATGCACGACCCGATAATGGCATTGCAGCCCGTCTTCAGGTCACCCATGTCCCCGCTCTTATCGCTCTCCATCCTCAATCAGGACAAACCATTCCCCTCGCCTATGGACTCGTTTCAGAGAGTGAAATTGAGAGCAGGGTGGAACTTTTAACAAGAGTGCTTGATTTTAAAGGAGTTAAAAAATGACAAAAATACTATTGACTATGACACTCTGTTTGCTCCTTTTGAGTTCTTCCTTATCCGCCTCTATGCAAGCTAACCTTGAAAAAGCCTTTCAAACCCTTGGCATGGCCAACAACATCACAGAAGGAGGAGGTTACCAGGACCAAACGGGAGGATTTTATACCGGCGGTCGTGTCTTTGCTCGTTCTCGTGTGAATAATGCGGATCTCCTTTCTTTACAATTTCCTCATTACCGTGCTGGGTGTGGGGGGATTGATTTGTTTCTTGGTGGGTTCAGCTATATTAATGCCCAACAATTTATCCAACTCCTTCGTAACATTGGCAGTAATGCGAGTGGGTATGCTTTTAACCTGGCTCTTGCAACGGTCACCCCACAAATCAAGAGCGTGCTTGATGAACTAGCCGCTAAAGTTCAAAAAATGACCAACCAAAGTATCAACTCCTGTGAAGCTGCCGCAACCCTTGTGGGCGGAGCGTGGCCTCAAAGTGACGCAAGTTCTCAGCTACTATGTAATGCCATGAGTAAAGATTTGGGAATTGCTAGTGACTGGGCACAGGGGCGCCAAAAGTGTGGCGCTGAAGAACAAAGAACCTCTGTCTTGGCCAGAAAAGGCGAAAAACCAGGGTTTAAGGATATACTGGGGGATGAATTTAATATCGCTTGGAAAGCTATTCAAAAAAATGACTTCTTAAGCAAAGATTCCCAATTAGCAGAATTCTTTATGACCGTTTCAGGAACCATTGTGTCTCAACGGGTAAGCAATGAGCTTCAGGTCAAGGTTCTTCCCTCTAAAAGCAATGACCCTCAGCTTTTATCCGCCCTTATTACAGGCAATGTACCAGTTCAAATTTATAAGTGCGATCATGTGTCAGAAGATAAATGCCTTACGCCAATTCTGCAAAATGTGACCTTACCAAAAGAAAAAGCCCTTTCTTCAACAGTCCACCGTTTGCTGCTCTCTCTTTCCAAAAAGGTTAGAGAAGATGAGAAAATCTCTGAGCAGGAACGCGGATTTGTGAATGCCACCATGCTTCCTGTCCTTAAAATTATCGCTGTAGAAGCGGCCTTCAAAGAAGGTGGGAGCCCTATCAGTGCAGCTGAATTTAGTGAAGCGATTGCTCACGATATCCTCCTGCAATATTTGGATGAGGTCATGTCTCTTGTCTGGGACAGTGTGACCCAGCTGAAAAAAGTTCAAATTGATGACGGCATGATCGAAGAGCTCAGAGCAGGAATTGCGAGTTCCCGTAAACTTCTTTATGCCAAGCGCACAGCCCTTTTTGAGCAGATGGCCATCACCCTTGATCTTATAGAAAGAACACAGCAAGTCGAAAGGAAATTGCAAAACATGTTTATTTCTTCTCAGCAAGGAACAAGGTCAGGAGGAAAGTAAGGGAATGGAGCACGTTATTACAACTTATGGAGGAGGCGAGCTTTTTACTCTCGTCTTTAATGCCATAGCGGCCTTGTTTAAGGCAGACCGTACAGGAATGGTTATGACCTTGGTCCGGGTGGGATTGATGGTAGGATCCGTCTATGTAGTCATATTGATGTTCTTGAGAAGTAGTCTTCAAGAAGGGCTAAAATGGTTCCTTTGGGTTGTTGTGGCAACGAACCTTCTTTTTTTGCCAAAGACAACCGTTTATGTGCATGATCCTCTGACAAAGACAAAAGAAAAAATTGATCATGTGCCCTTTGCGTTAGGGGCGTTTGCAAGCTTTGTCAGTCAAATGGGACGAGTCATCACAGAAAAAGTCGAGTCTGTTTTTACTCTTCCAGATTATATGCCGTATCATCAAACAGGGACCGTTTTTGCCTCTTCCTTAATGAGCCAGGTGGGTCAGTTTCGCATTGTGGATCCGGGTTTTAAAGGAAACATGGAGCGATTCATCAATCAATGTGTGGTTTATGATGCCATGATTGGTCATAAGTATACCCTTACAGATCTTCAGAATCAAAATGACCTTTGGAACTTTGTGAGTTCAAAGGCATCGCCTATCCTTGGATTTCTTTATAAGGACGGCACCAATCCAGGCACCATCATGACCTGCAAGGCGGGGGCTCACAAACTCAATTCCCTCTGGAAATCTGAAATCGAAAAAGCAGCGGCCATTTATGGAAGCCGCGTTCAAAATCAGAAATTAACCAAAACCCTTTTCTTCTCTCATTTACACAATGGGTACCAACTTCTCTCTGGCATTTCTAAATCAGCAGAAGACATTCTAAAACAAGAAATGATGATCAATGCCATTGAGGAAGCCAGTAATAACAAGCTTTCGGAGTTAGGCTCCCCCTCAAATTATGCAGCCACGAAAGCTCTCCTTCAACAAAGATCGGCCTATGCGGTTGCAGGAGAAATTGCAGCGCGAACGCTGCCCTTGTTTAAGAATGTTATTGAAGCTTTAAGCTATGCCTTGTTCATCTTTATTGTTGTGTTGACCTTATTACCCAATGGATATCGTATCCTCATGACCTATTGTGGGATCTTAGTGTGGACTCAGCTGTGGGCCCCTCTCTATGCCGTCCTCAACTTAGTCATGACCCTCTATGGAACCTCGGAAACTAAGAGTCTGATTGGAGAGGGCCTGACTCTGCTTAATTCCTCCGCTATTATGAATGTGAATGCAGATATGGTCACGTTAGCAGCTTGGCTTTCGGTGAGTATTCCTTTTATTTCCTATGGCATTTTGAAGCAAGGCGCTGCAGCCTTTGTGGGATTAGCGCATCATTTAGGATCCGCCATGCAATCTGCTGCCAGTGGGGCTGCAGCCGAGATCGTCTCTGGTAATGTGAGCTTAGGGAATGTCACCATGGGAACGCAGGCTTATCAAAACACCTCATCTTTCCAACACAACACAAGCCCAGCTTATAGTGCGTCCCAATTTAGATCCATGGAAGCCTCTGGCGTTGAGCAAAGCACCTTTGCCGACGGAACCCAAGCTTTTAGTGACCAAGCTATGTCACGTATCAGTGTTCAAATCATGGGAACAGAAAATAAAAGCTTTGCTGAGCAGGAAAGCTTTAACAATGCTCTTAATATTGCCCAATCAAAAAGTGTTGCTGCAAGCGAGGCAACAGAAGCTTCCCTGCAAACAGCAACCAATTTTCTATCTCAGCTGGGAACAGACCAATTTAAGAGTGAAGACTATTCTAAAAACGTCAGCGCTTCTGAGGCGAAGAGTCTTCAGAATTTCAAACACTTTACCAATACTCTTCAGAAAGATCTGAACCTAAACGAAGCCCAAGCTACAGAAGTAGCTCTTGGTGTTGGGATAGGAGGAAGTCTAAAATTTTTCAGCGCTGAAGCAAAAGGAAATTTCTCAAGCACCGCTGCAAGGCAAAAAACCTTCCAAGATGCAAAAGCGATAGCTGATCAAATAGGCTATTCAGAAAATACGGAGCGCGTTATCACCGCAGCCAAAGCTTTGTCAGAAGGATCTCGTGATTCGAAAGGAGCTGAACTAGGAGAGAATACATCAGCAAGCCTCAATAAAGCAAAAGGCTTAAGAGAAGAAGCCTCTATTGCCCAAAATAAGGTTGATACCCTCTCAAAAGAAAAAAGCTCCAGCGAAAGTAAGGCCTTTGCTATTAACAAAGAGCTCACCCAGGAAGTTCTAGAATTTATTGCCCATCAACCTGCAAATCCAGGACCCAATGGTGCCTCTGGGGGGCAAATTGGTTATAAAGAAGCTCGCCGCATTCTTGAACAAGGAGGGGAAGAACGGGCTGCTTACCTTAACCGCTTCCAAGAAGAAAATCCCCAATATTCCATTCAGAGCATTAATTTACGAGGGGCAGAATCAGGTCTCACTGCCCAATATGAAACCCAAGCTCAACATTACAGGAACGGCGCTAACGTCCAAGGTCAAAATGTTTCCAACGTTCAAATCGTCAATCAACATGCGAAAGACGCAGGGTTTGATAAGACACGGATTGAGCAGACATTCTTTAATCCAAAGGAGTTAGAAAATGCTCAACGACAAGAAAGTGCTATTAAACAAGCAGCACAACAATCCAGCGGACAAAACAGCCGTGGGGGCGAAGAGCTCTCCTCCGTCAATACTTCAAACGGAGCCCAGATTCAGCCTCGGACAAATAGCTTCGGCACTCACGTTCAAAACTCACCCAGTGACCAAGCAGAGCAGCAACAAAATAGTCCTGATGAGCTAAAAACAGAATCAATAAAGGGCTTCGTTGAAAAAGACTTCGAGATAATAGACGAGAAAATAACAGCTGGACAGAAGTCAATTATAGACCAAGAAAAGCCCCTTCAGGACGAACACAAAGAAGCCAAAGATAAAACCTTGCTGGGAACAACAACAAAGAACCTTGTGACAAGTGCAGGGGAAGGGCTTCTTAGTGTTGGTAAAGACGTTAATGAAGCTGTTAAGAAACTTCCCCCCGAAGCACCCATTATTTTACCTTAAAAACAGATAGGAGATAAAAAAACATGTCAATTTTTAGAACGATTACCCAAGGCGGACAAGTCCATATCCACCAACTTCACATGCTTAAGCAGGTTGTGATGGCTGGGCTTATTGTGGCGTTTGTCACAGGACTTTCTTACTTTTCTTGGAAAAGTTACAATTTCCCTGGGTATGAGTGGAGAGTCTTGTCGCAAGTGACGTGGGCTAAGTTCATGATTTCAACAACACCTTCTGAACAACATCCTCATCTTTATCAAGAGTACGTACCTCTTAAAGGGAAACCCTACAAAAGAAGCTGCATCAACATTCTTAAGGATCCATTCCTTCAAAAGACGACAAAGCAAATTGAAATACGCCTTGGACAAGCTTTTTATACTAGTTTGTGGATGGCTCTTGCAGGCTTTCTTACTGTTATGGTTCTGTGGTTTTTTATGGGACGTCGACAAAAGCAAACAGATCACCAGCGAGGGACAACGCTTCTGCCTTGGGAAAAACTCGCAAGCCTCATCAAAAAAGAAGACAAAGCCTCAGATTTAACCTTTGGACAACTTCCTCTTGTGAAGAACAAGGAAACCTCCCACATCCTTATCACAGGAACCACAGGGTCAGGAAAAACGAATAGTTTTCATAGCTTACTTCCTCAGATTCAAAGGAGAAGAGATCAAGCCGTGATTCTTGATGTGACAGGTGATTATGTCTCGAGGTATTATAATGAAAAAACCGACATTATCCTGAATCCTTTAGATGAACGATCTCTTCCTTGGAACCCCTGGGCTGATTGTCATCTGGATTCTCATTATGACGTCCTTGCCGAATCTCTGATTCAGCCTAAAGGAGGACACAGAGATCCTTTCTGGGACAATGCCAGTCGGGCTCTTTTAAAAGCAGCTTTACGAAAATATGCTTACCACAAAAAGAACAATATAGAAGAACTGACGACTTTCCTGATGAATTCTTCAGACAAAGAGTTCGAGAGATTCTTTAAAGGAACAGAAGCCGCTGCCTTTGCTTCCTCCCATAATGAAAAAACAACTCATTCCATTCGTAGCGTCCTTTCTTCTCAAATTGAAGGGCTTCGTCATCTCAACGCATCAGATCCAAAAGAAAAAGAGAGCAAGGAGAAAAAGGACAGAAAAAACAGTGAAGAAAATGAAGTAAGCAACGGTCATAAGGGCCACGGAGAACATCTAAAATCAGCTCCTCTTGAGCAACACATTCCTACTCACCTTCATGACTTAGGCTTACAACTTCCCTCAATAAGAGAAAACCCAAAAGCAGAAGCAGAAGAAAACCTAGATCCAAGTTTTTCCATTCGCAAATGGATCAGGGGAGAAAAGCAAGAAATAGGAATCCAGAAAAACAATGGGGAAGGATGGCTCTTTATTACAGCCCGTGCAGATCAAAGGCAAAGTCTCACCCCCTTGATCTCAGCCTGGATGGATATAGCTATTAACGCTCTGATGGTCCTTCCAGAGGATTATACACGGCGCCTTTGGTTTATCTTGGATGAACTTGCAGCTCTGCAGAGTCTTCCTTCTCTCGGGCGAGGTCTTGCAGAAGGGCGTAAATACGGAGGATGTTTCTTGGCAGGGTTTCAAAGCAAGCCTCAACTCGAAGATATTTATGGACGGCCCGCCGCTGAAACCATGCTGGATCTTTTTAATACAAAGGTTTTCTTTAGATGCACAGAGCCTTCCACCCAAAGCTGGATCTCAAAAGTATTGGGGGATAAGGAAGAGATAGAGCCCCAAGAAAACATTTCCTATGGAGCTCACAGCATGCGGGATGGGGTTTCCCTTAGCCGTCAAACCCGCCAGAAGCCTCTGATTCTTCCCTCGGAGCTCTCTCAGCTGAAAGATCTGGAATGCTATGTTAAGCTTCCTGAAGACTATCCCTGTACCAAAATTCAGATGCCTTACCAAATACCCCCTAATTCCAATATTCCTCCTTTCCTCTTAAAGCCGGAAAAGAAGAGGAAATACCCAGCTTATGAAGAACAAATTGAGACAGAGCAAGTTCCTCAAGAAGAAAAGGAGTATTAAAGACTCTGCTGTTTTCTTGCTATCCTTTTGATATTTTATTCAAAACTTACTCACTCCTCCTTGATCATGGAATTGGGTGTTTTGCCCAAGAATTTGAGCAAGTTCTTGATTAGCCTTTCTCACTTCATCTTGGCAAAGCGTACAAAGCTTTCCCCACTGATCATTTTCCTTTTGAAAGCTGAGAACTTCATTGTTTTTTTTGAAAAAGTCATCATGGTTTTCAATCGCTTGATCAAAGGCTTTCGAGATATCTGAATCTTCAAAAGGGTTTGTGATTCCCGTAAATTCCCTAATAGCGATTCTTCTTGCTGTATTACATGTATTTGCAATAGTTGAAATAGTTTTTGCCTTTCTTTCTAATCTTTCCTGATCCAATTTCTTATTAGAATATAATTTTAGTGTATCCATTAGACTTTTAAAAATCTCTTGTCGTTCATTAAGGGAACGTTGGCAAACTGCCATATATGTCACGATATCTTTCATAGGAAGTAGAACGGTTTGCTGTGAACTATTGACATACTCAATTTTTGAGCTTCCTCTGATTGAAAATACAACAAATAAGACGATAAGAAAAAAAATGATTCCCCCTATAATAAGCCCTGCCCATTCCTGGATCACCTTGCTCCATACCCACAACTTCCCTGGTAAGCTGTAATCTCCCTTTACAATATCGAGCACTTCTTGAAGGGAATCGTGTTTCTGGCTTTTGTTCATGTCCTTATGATCCTTTTATATTGTTAAACTTATTCTCTGCCCATCAACTGATCAACCTTATTGCCAAAGACTTCTGTTGCCTTTCTTAAAGGTTCGTCTGCAAGGTGAGCATAACGTTGTGTGGTAGAAGCCTGTGTATGGCCTAAAAGCTTTCCAACAATGCTCAAACTTAATCCACTTGAAACGAGATGAGACGCATGGGTATGGCGTAAATCGTGAATACGAACGTTTTCCAGGTTTGCTTGTTTAAGCACGGTACTCCAGAATTTCTTAACTTCCTTTAAAGGTTCTCCAGCTTTTTTCCCGGGGAAAAGATAGGGTGATTCATCAACATTTCTTTTTTTAAGGGCTTCTAAAAGAAGTAGCGCTTTATCTGAAAGAGGAAGGTGCTCTTTCTTCTTCTGCTTGGTCAAATGAGCAGGCTTAATCCAGAGTCCTTTTTCAAGTTCGAATTGATCCCACGTGGCTTGAAGAGCTTCACCTTTACGAGCACCTGTTAAAAGAAGGAATTTGAAGACATAAGCGGTGATATTTTCGGAGTGTTTGTCAAGCACGCTCCAAAGCCGTTGGAGCTCGTCATCATTCAACCAACGGTCACGCTTTTCTTCTTGGTACTTCTCAATGCCTTGGGCAGGGTTATCAAGTCTCCATCCCCAAGATACGGCCAAAGAGAACATCTTGGAGAGCAAAGCAACAACCCGATTGGCCTGGTAAGGAGTGTCCTTAAGGCGCAAATGTAAACTCTCAATATCACGCCGAGAAACATGGGCAACTTTTAAAGAGCCTAAACACGGCATGATGATATTTCTGAGAAGCTTGCTATCTTCTTTTAAGCTTTTCTCACGCTTTTTCTGCCCATGTCTTTCGATATAATCTCGTGCAAGATCTTGCATACTAAAAAGAGTTTGGTTTTGTTTTTTACCTTGGACAGGATCTTCTCCATGAGCAACACTTGCCAAGTGCTTACGCGCTAAAGCTCTGGCTTCTTCCGTTGTCACTTGACCATGGACACCGATCTTTAAGCGCTTAACCACACGATTTTGATTGCGATACTGGATACAATAAGTGCGTCTTCCGGTGGGGAGGACAATGACCCCAAACCCTTTAAGGCTTGTATCCCAATATTGGGATAATTTATGAGGGTCAGGTGTGATACTCTCTACAAAACGCTTGGTGATATTTGGCATAGAGGCCTCCGTAGTTATCCTCCTTCTTATACCATCTTTTTAAATTATCATCAAGCATTCTATCATCAAACTATCATCAACAGAGGCTAATTTCGACCCCTTTTTACCACATTATATCAACGCAAACGCATACCCTGAGGTCTCTGGAAACGAAGGCATTCCTTGAGAAAATCCTGGTGCCGAAGAGGTGAATCGAACACCCGACCTACTGATTACGAATCAGTTGCTCTGCCAACTGAGCTACTTCGGCACTTGTTTGGGTTTACAGAAAAGATGAAAGAGATGCAAGTTCATTTAAAAAATGAAGCTAGAAAGTCACACGCTCGTTGAAAACGAAAGTCCGAAATTAAAGAAAATTGAATTTATTAAAGATAAATCATATAATTTATGTTAGACTGATGATTACCAATCAATAACATATAGGGGACTAAAATGAATTCAAAATTATTAATGATGTTATCTGTTGCTCTTTTTTCTAAGGCAGCATATGCAACACCTATTATTCCAGAAAGCACGAAAGAAATTGCGGCTTGTGAGACAGTTTGGGCGGAGCAGTTTAGAGATTCTCCAAACTATGAAGCAGCGCTTGGGCATTGTGACACGATCAGAAACTGTCAGGAAAATAATTCCGTTAACCATGACGAACTAGCGCGGTGCATGTATGATGCAAAAATTAAGTTTTTAGCAAAGACAAACCCTCAAGAGGAAGAAGGTCCTCGTTATGGTGCGGGCTCTCCAACAATAACAAGCCCTGCTGAATCCCAGTATGCGGATTACAGTGATGATGCAAAAGGGTTCATGTTTAGCGAGCAAGAATAAACGAACCAATCAAATAACAAGAAAGCCCCCTTAATTTAGGGGGCTTTTTTCATGTCTTTATGAAAATTCTATTGAGGCTAAGCGCTTTCAATCTGCTTTTTCAAACGACGACCTGTTTCTGTTAAGTTGCGGCCAGGTGTCTTTTTCAAGAACGCATCGAGGCCACCATTCTTTTCAACCGTCCGGAGTCCCGATGTGGAAACCCGCAGACGCACTTTTTTACCAAGAGCCTCGCTCATAAAGGAGGCTTCTTGTAAGTTGACGTTAAAAGTACGACGAGATTTATTATTCGCGTGAGAGACATTGTTGCCTGTCATCACTCTTTTTCCTGTAATGTCACATTCACGTGCCATGGTCATCTTCCTATAAATGTAAATAAATTCAGATTAATGTTTACGAGACATTAAGCAAAACGTCAAGATTCTTATGAAGGGAATTCATCATTTTTGTCAAATGGGCAATTCATCTCTTTGCCTTTCACCATGTGTTTATGAAATACTTTTAATTAGGGGGGGCAAGCTATGGGTCGAAAAACAAAAAAAGGGCACCCACGCCATATGTATCCTAAAATTGATAAAGGTACGCCGGAAGCTGTTACCAAAAGAAATCAGCTTTTGCAAAATCTTACGTCAAAGAATCCAGCTTTGACGGAATCACTCTTAGGACACTTTTATGCAAAAGGACTCATTTCAAAGTCCCTTTATGAGGCAGGGGTTCATTTTACTGAGTTGGGATATTGGTATGAAACCTGCTTGGGAATCCCAATTCAATCGAGAGAAAGTCCACTAACTTTTCGACGAAGAGGGATCTCGCACTTCTCTGATGGCTATTTTGAAAAACACACGCAGGCTTGGAATCAGGCGATGCTTGCTCTCAAGACGGCTGGTGATGAGTCCTATCAGGTCGTTATGGGGGTTATTTTTTATGAAAAAGATATCTATCAAAGCAACCATATGCACTTAATTCAGAGACTTTCATTTCCTCTTAAACAAGGGCTCGAGGTCTTGGATAGGTATTTTAGAAAGGGTCTTAGGAGTCTGCCCCATTATACAGATCTTTAGCGGAGCAGATTTTGCCCGAAGGAAGTTTACATTGGGTTTCATTGTTTAAAACTTGTCCCCCTCTAATCGCACAATATTTACTTTCAGGCTTTGTGTAACCTGTTACCTTAACGCCTCCCACTGGGCATTCTTTCCTGAAAAGGGCCCATTCTTCACATTGCCGATTGTCCTCAAAAAAGCAGATGCCATACTTTCCCCCATCGCCATGTATGGCAAGGATGAACTTTCCGCCTTGTTCTACGCAATAAAGGGAGGCAGGATTTGCAAGTTGTTTATTTTCTTCTTTGGAACAGCCACAAAGGGTGAAACAACAAGTTAAAGTTAGATAGATCTTATTTTTTAGCTGCACGTTTCTCATTCTTCTTTTTTGACTGGTCAGTGTGAATGAATTGTTGGCTGCAATAAGGGCAAACCGTTTGACCATTAGGATTCAAATTTAAGTATACTTTGGGGTGACCGAATTGAGGATTGTTCCCATCACAGGAGACAACATCTGATTCAGTATGAACCGGTTTATCAATAAAATGCATCAGATCTTCTTTCGCTTTTTTGATAGATTAATCGATTTTTGGGGAAGATGAAAGAGGGGGGATGCCCATTGCAACTTGGTCTTCTAGCGTATATAAACCAGTAGTATGCGCCCGTAGCTCAGCTGGATAGAGCGTTGCCCTCCGGAGGCAAAGGCCAGGGGTTCGAATCCTCTCGGGCGCGCCAACTCTTTATGATTCAGTTTCTTTTACTATGGATAAACGGCAGCACAAAGCTGGATGCAAATGCAATAGCACCACTCATGATGAACATGGTTGTTGGTCCAGCTTGCGTCCACACCCAACCCGAAAGAGAGTTGGCAATAATAAGGCACAAGCCATTTGTGACATGGAAAAGACCAAACCCTGTTCCGCGAACATCTTCTGGGCAGGAATCTGCAAGGAGCGTGGGCAAAATGCTTTGGGCGATACCGATTTGAGCCCCCCATAAAAAGACGCCGCCTAAAACAAAATAGATGGATTCACCTGTTGCCAAGAAAAAATTAGAGGCAACTAAAAGAAAAACGCCTCCGGCCATCATGGACCGACGCCCAATCTTATCTGACAAATAGCCGATGGGGTAGGCTGTCATTGTAGTTGCAATATTTTGAACAACCATTACAAGAGGAATGAGGTATACGTCGATGCCTGTTTGCTCTGTTCTTAAGATAAGAAAAGCCCCGGAAAAGTTAGCGATCATGAAAATTCCACTCATGAGAAGGATAAGCCAAAAGGGGAGAGGGAGATGGTAGACATTTTCAAACTTAAATTTTTTCGCCTTTTTTTTATTTTGGAAATCTTCACTGACTGGATCTTTAACAAAAAGGAGAAGTACAACGAGAGCAAGCAAGGTTGGGATGGAGCCGAGCCAAAAAACGAGGGGATAGTCATTTCCCGTAAACCATAATAATCCTACGGCGAGAACGGCACCCGTAAAAGCTCCAAAGCGGGAGAGAGATTCGCGAAGACCGTAACAAGCTCCCTTAATTTCTTTTGGAGCCAAATCTCCCACAAGGGCATCTCTTGGTGTTGCATCTAGTCCATTGCCGATACGGTCAAAGGCGCGTCCCAGAAAAACGCCGCCGATATGGGTTGAAAGGGCAAGAATGGGTCGAGAGATAAAGGCAAACACATATCCAATGGCAATAATGCTTTTTCTTTTGTGGATGATATCACTGATAATTCCGGCGAACAGACGGCTGAATAGGGTAATAGCTTCAACAAAGCTTTCGAGCAAACCAACCACAAACGTGCTGGCTCCCAAAATCTGGGTGACAAATAAAGGGCTCAAAATGTATATAATGACAGATGAAATTTTAATCAAAAAAGAAACGCAGCCAAGGGCCCAAATACTCAGGGGGATGGCGGGTGTTTCTTGCTGTTGATCGAACATGAAATAAAACCTTGCACTTTTTCTTATGTGTCATTATTTATCCTTACTTGTCCAGTCTCCTTTTGAAAAGAAAGATAGGTGTTGTGATTGAGCAACACACTTTCTGGTTAAAATAACATGTGTTAAAGGAGCCTTTTGGAAAAATGATTTGTATTTTAAATTAGTACGATATCCTAAAAGCAAGATGAAGGAAGCGGAATGTTTATCGCTCTCATAACACTTTTTATTCTCACGAATATCTTGATAGCCGTTTATGACCTTGCCTATTACCGCATTCCGAACGTGTTTTTGCTTGTTTTGTTAGCCCTCTATTTTGTGTATGCTCCCTTGTTCTTAACGCCCCTAGCGATTCTACAATCCATAGTAGTTGCAAGCCTTGCCTTTGCGTTGGGCCTGGGTTTGTTTCGAATGAAAATTATTGGGGCAGGAGATGCAAAGTACTTTACTGTGGTTGCTTTATGGGCAGGGTTGTCACAGTCTCTAGAGTTTATTTTTTATGCAGCTCTCTTAGGCAGTATAATTGGTGTGTTTTCACATGTGTTTTATGGGGCATTTTTGCATACATCTGAACAGCTGTGGCATTCCTTTCAAATCGTTGAAACAGCATGCCCCTACCATAAAAAAGTATGGAGTTTGAGCGGAGGAGGAAAAGCGCCAAACGAAAGGGACAAAATTGATCGCCGGATTATCCCATTCGGTCTTGCTATTGCTGGTGGGGCGATTTTGACAGCTTGTCTTCATCTCACGGGTAAATAAACTCTTCAACCAGTGCTTTGAATTTTTCACGGGTACCTTTTAATTGCTCAGGTTTCAAACGGATTCCTTCCACATCATGCCCAGTAACTTCTAACAAGTTCATGGTAATGAGCCGAAGAGCAGGGGGCTTTAAAAGAACATGGAGGTGACCATGAGGGACGGTCATTCCTCCTGCAAATCCATTTTGTAGGAACAGCACAACATCGTTTCGGCCGGAGTCCTTTTTGATGGCCTTAACAAAAGCTTGGGCGAGTTGATCAGCTTTAACAACATCGTCCAAAGAAAGATATTGCCAACTTTCAACATGGTTTTCCATATTGGGTGTGATCATGAAATGGTACCCCGTAATATAGGGGCGAAAATTGTAAAGCCCTACGAAATCACCGGATGTTAACACTTGTTGGTTTTCAATAACCTTTGGATTACAAAAGGCGCATTTGGTAATTTCGAGCTCTTTTTCTTCCGTTTGTGTAAACTCCCCTTCATTATGACTTTCGGTGATAGGATGATGATTCACTAAACTATTATCGAGCTTTGGATTGTCCAGGAATAAGTCTTGTGCTTCCACAAGTTCTCTTTGGAATTCTTGAAGGCAGTAGTGTTTTAGCTTTTCAAGATTGATTAGTTTGCGGCTCCAGGGCAAGCTATTCTTTACAAGACGTTTTTGATTCGAAAGTGTGGCGCCTCTATTTTTTAAAGACGCGGCATAGGTCTGCATTTTTTCAATTTTATCTTTGGCCTGTTTGGGTGAGAAAAACAGCTCTTTCCCAGCGCCATAAAGGACGTACCAAACCCGCTCAAGCTTTCCGAGGATATCCACTTGATCTCTGTTCTTACCTTCATATTTCGCCGGCAGAATTTCGAGGCAAAGTGTTGGCCGATTTAATCCATAATTTTTTTCCGCATTTATAAAGCTGACATACCCGTCGTAGTTGAGATGATTCAGTAGAACCTCACCCATAAGGTAACGAAAACTCTCAAGCTCTTTAAGTTGATCAGCAGTCAATTCCTCAAACAGAGTTGGTGTTCCTGGATTCGCCATGATCCAAACTTGGTCATTTTCAAAGGCACGGGGCGCTAAGTAGACGTTAAAATGCTTCCCTTCAAGTATTTTGTATTTCATTAGATAGTCCTGCGATTTCAAAAGTGTGGCTTGGATGCCAAAACTTTGCAAGGCTTTTGGGACTTCCCTTGCCGAAAACGTACCAAGAACGTCCTGTATTCTCTCGCTAATCGCCCAGGCTTGTTTATCAGACTCTATTGGGTTTGCAACTGTCAAAGATTGAGTAGAGAGGAAAAAGCCAATGGCAAGATAATGTATTACTCGCATGATAAATCCTTTGTATTTAAGATATTTTAGTTAACAATTGAAAAATGGGTTGTCAAATGATAAAGGTGCTCACGTTTTAATAATATTTTCATAATCTTAAGTGTAAACTAAGCGATAATAAAAATGATTATGGGAGCATGTGTTGATCTGTGAACTCTATACGGCAGAAGATATGAGGGCTGCTGAGCAGCTAGCTATTGCTAGTGGAATTTCAGAAGAAAGCCTCATGCAAAAAGCAGGGCTCGGGGTGGCGGAGGTTATCTTGCAAAACCTGAAGCCTTGTTCGACGCTGATCTTTTGTGGTCCTGGCAAAAATGGGGGAGATGGAAAAGTTGTCGCGCGCCTTCTCAAAGAAAAAAGTTGGCCGATTGAGATTATTGAATTTAATAACTTACCATCCTTTGAGAATATTGCTTATAAGTTGGAAAATGCTGATCTAGTTGTCGATGGTCTTTTAGGGACGGGGCTCTCAAAACCATTGTCGGGCGACATGCTCAAACTTGTAGAGATGATCAATGATGCAGAAAAGACTGTTGTATCCATTGACATTCCAACAGGAGTTGAGACAAATACAGGCTCTGAGATGGGGGCGGCTATTCAAGCTACCTATACCGTTACATTTCATCGCCCGCGACTCGGACATTACTTGATGCCCGGTCGCCAACTCTCAGGTGAACTTTGTGTTAAAAATATTGCGATTCCAGAAAAGGACCTTCCCATTTCATCCTACGCTTTAAATAGTCCCATTCTCTGGAATGAGTTCATTAAAGCGCCAAATCCCATGGATCATAAGTATTCACGCGGTGCGTGTCTCGTTATCGGGACAGGAAGTATGCCCGGCGCTGTTCGCCTAGCATCCCAATCTTCCAGAAGGATTGGAGCCGGCCTTGTAAGACTTATGTGCAAGGAAGAAGAATATCCTATTTTTGCGGGTGCAGCCTGCGGAGAAATCATTACGCCCGTTGTGAGAGCTGAGGAGTTTTTAAATTGGGTTATGGATCCCCACTTTCGATCCCTATTATGGGGGCCAGGAGCCTTGCCAAAGGAATCAACGCGGGAAGAAGCTGTTGTGGTCCTTTCGTCAAAAAAACCGTGTGTGCTTGATGGAGGGGCTCTTTCAAGTTTTGAAGGAAATACGCAAGAGCTCAAAACCTATCTTCATAAGAAGGTTGTATTGACGCCCCATGAAGGAGAATTCCATCGCTTGTTTCCCCATCTTGCGTTTCTGAACGACAAAGTTGAAAAAGCTGTAAAAGCTGCCATTGAGTGTGGATCTATTATTGTTTTAAAAGGTTATGATACAGTTATTGCTTCGCCAAATGGGCAGGTTCATATTAACACAAATGCGCCATCGACCTTAGCGACAGCTGGCTCAGGAGATGTTTTAGCGGGCCTCATTGCTGGCCTCTTAGCCCAAGAAGTTCCTCCCTTTTTTGCCGCCTCTGCGGCTGTATGGATCCATGGTGAAGCAGCCAACCGAATAGGTTTAGGGTTGATTGCAGAAGATATCCCCGAAAAAGTGCCTGAAGTTTTGCACTTTTTAGCAGCATTAAAATAACTTTTATCCTTAATAAACAGATTCTTTTAAATAAAATCTCTTATGAATAGGGGCAATTCGTGCACAAGTATTGTTTGACAGAGAGATCAAATTCTGAAAAAATGTGAATACAGAAATACGCATATCTAACATGATGTATTTGCTGTTCAAAAAATAAAAGAGGGAGGAAAGCGTGTCTGACACAGGGATAAAGCCGCGCTGGAAAGCCTGGGAAAATACATGCATTGAAAAGGCTTTTCAACAGAAAATTCAATTAAAGATAATTGCTCTCGCAATGGAGCGGACGGTCTCATCCGTGAACAAAAAAATTGCAAGCCTTGGGTTGCGAAAAGGCGGATCGAAACCGGGACGATTGAAAGGCTCAGGAAGCGACTTGTCTCTTATCGAAAAACAGGAAAAAGATCGGGAGCAAATGAGCCAAATCATCGAGGATTTTGCACCGCTGCAATACATTCAAAAGCGAACGATGAGGCTAAAGGAAGGGTGTTGGAGTATATCTCGTCCGGAATTTGATTCAGGTGAAAATAAAAAGAAAAGTTCTTTTAGCGCAAATCCTCTATCCCACTTCCGTTTGCTAGAAGATGAGCTTCCAAACATATGGGAAGGGGTACATGACATCAGAGAGCCTATATACGTTCCCCTGAAATATGTGGAGGAATGGGCAGTGAAGGAAGGTTTCTATCGTGTGGGTAGGGTGTTAGGTCAAAAAGGGCTTAGCTTTTGGAAAAATGGCCAGTATTTTTCAAATGCTCAGCTTTTGATCTATCTGAATCATAGGCGTTTTGAAAAAAAACTGCATCCCATCACCTTTAATGATGAACGAGGCTAGCCAACTAACTTGGAAAATGGTGAATGTCTGCTGCGTCTTTGATTTTATGAAGTTTATTGAGGACGCCTGGCTTAGGGCGAACAACGAGAGCTTTGCGAGCAACTTGCCATACATGCAGATCAATCAGGGCATCGCCTGCATAGTCAAAGCCAAAGGTTCCAAACCTCTGCAAGAGAGCATCTCTTTTATGGGGGCCGGTCATGTTAACTTTGCCGTTACTCCCGATAACGTCTTGAAAGAATCCAAGATGTTCTGCAATTTTTTCTGCTACACTTTGATCCGTACCTGTTGCGAGAATAAGAGGGCGGCCTTTTTGAGACTCACTTTTTACATAGTCTAGGAGCTTAGAGTTATAGGGAAGGCTCTGAGGGAGAAGATCAACTAAACTTGAAAGGCGCTCTTTTGCATAGGGTCGACTTTTGAGGAGCCACAAGGGTATACAAGGGACAAGCCATGGTTTTTTCGCGCAAAGGAGATATGTCATTTTATGAAAGGTATCGATATGTATCAGCGTTCCATCTAAATCGAGAACCAGAGGGACTTCATTCTGTGCAGAGCTATTTAGCAACAACCATGCTCCTCATGAACGTGGGACATTTTGCTCCAAATAATGCTTCCCGTAAAAGTTGCGAGGCAAGCGTATAATAAGTACTCATATCCTAACAAAGCACACGTAATCATCCCTGATACGGCGAGTAAGGCAAGTTTGAAGGGAGCCCAGGGGCTGCGGTGATTATGGATTTGATAGGCCATAAATCCAAGAGTGAGCAGGCTAAATGTAACCATGATAGGTATAAAATATTCATTAATATCAATGAGCTCAATTCCGATGAGGCTTAAGAGGCCCGCATAAATGGGCAGACACATGGGACAGGCTGCACATGATAAGAGAGAAGTAATGATTGTACCGGTACCACTAAAAACATCACCCCAGCGTTTCATTTTCATGTCCTTACGATTAAATTTTTACTCTCTTTAAAATAGGGACTAATATTTACTTTTTCAAGAGTTGGGATGGATCTTTTATTTGACCTTTCTCCTCAAACTAATAAAATAAGTTCACAAATTTTGAAGGAAAAGCAATGGAACCCCTTGTTTCTAACCTGCCCGAATATACAGTTACGGAAATTTCTCGAGCCCTCAAAAAAACGGTGGAAACATCTTTTTCACGTGTGCGGGTTCGAGGCGAAATCTCGGGCTTAAAACGTCATACATCCGGCCACGTGTATTTTGCCTTGAAAGATCAGGATTCTGTTCTCGATGGGGTTTGTTGGCGGGGAAGTTTTCAAAACATGACGTTAACGCCTCAAGAAGGAATGGAAATTATTGCAATTGGCCGTTTAACGACGTACCCCGGTCGATCAAAATATCAAATTGTTGTTGAGGCTATGGAACATGCTGGGGAAGGAGCGCTCTTAAAATTACTCGAAGAGCGAAAGCGAAAACTCGCTGCTGAAGGTTTATTCGATGAGGCCAGAAAAAAACCTCTTCCGTTTCTTTCTGAATCCATCGGTGTTGTGACTTCTCCTACAGGAGCCGTCATCCGAGACATGCTCCACCGTATTTCCGATCGATTTCCTGTTCACGTATTGTTGTGGCCCGTAGCAGTTCAAGGTGAGGGAGCTTCTGCTCAAATTTCGGCCGCCATTCGCGGATTTAATAGACTTGAACAAAAGCCAGACCTTCTTATCGTGGGACGTGGAGGGGGAAGCCTCGAAGACTTGTGGGCTTTTAATGAAGAGAATGTGGTTCGTGCCATTGCTGAAAGTGAAATCCCCATCATTTCTGCCGTCGGCCATGAGACAGATGTGACCCTTGCGGATTATGTTGCCGATAAAAGAGCACCAACGCCAACGGCTGCAGCGGAATTTGCCGTTCCCGTGAGGTCCCAACTCTCTCAAACCCTTCAACATTATCAAGGGCAGCTAACAAAACGGCTTGAGTATTTGTTTTCTCTCTATGGGAGTCAACTTGAGGCTTTGCGGCGTGGGTTGCCGCCCCTCAATGTTTGGCTCGATGAACAACTTCAAAAAATTGATGATTTATTTGAACGCATGGTGGGGGCGGAGCAGAGGTTGCTCCAACAACAAACAGTGGCTTGTGAGCATCAAGTCCAAAGGTTGCGGCCTTCCATGTTGAATATCCTTCAGTCCTTTGATCATAAGTTTGAGGCAGCAGCCCAGCTTCTTGAGAGTTATTCATATACGCGTACGCTTGAAAGAGGTTTTTCTTATGTAACGGATGCGGAAAATAATTTGATTCCATGCCAGGCAAATACAAGGCCTTCCCAAAAAATAGACATCCATTTTTATGATGGTGTGGTTGCTGCTGAAGTCGTTGGTTCTGAATAAGGTCTTTTTTGAGACGTAATTTTCTGATATTATTGAAAAAGTTAAAAAGTCAGAAAGGGGGACCACTATGACAAACACAGCGCTAACCCGTGCCGATATTATCGACACTTTGATTCGTGAGGTCGACTTGCCCCGTCAACAAGCTTCCGACTTTTTGGAAGCAACCCTTGAAGAGGTTATTACAGCTCTTACGCAATCAGGAACGGTGAAGTTATCATCTTTTGGGTCCTTCAATGTTCATAAAAAAGCAAAACGTATTGGTCGAAATCCAAAAACTGGGAAAGAGGCTGTGATAACGCCCCGTCGTGTTTTATCATTTAAGCCATCGCAATATTTGCGAGAAAAAGTTCAACGACGAAAAGCATAACTTAACCAAATCCTAAGGGAGGACATTATGAAAAAATCAATATTGTTGGCTACAGTAGCATTAGCAATCGCCAGCTATGGCACAGTATCCGTAGCGCAGGAATCAGATGCACCACCGCCGCCACCACCACCGCCACCACCTGCAGAAGCGAAAGCACAAGCAGGCAGTAAGGCGACTAAAATTCACAACTATGCGAATGATGTTGTTAAACTTCATGCTGCATATGAAAAAGCTCTTCAAGCAGCGATTGCAGATCCTAAGAATGAATCCAAACAAAAAGCTGTCGATACAGCTGTATCATCTCTTGCAACTGCCATTGATACGCTGATGCGCAATACGAAAAGCCTTGAAAATGATGTTAAGAAAATCATGAAGCAAGAAGAGGGTTTTCTTCAAGAGGAGAAAAGGGAAGTAAAAACGTCATACTCTGGCAAACGCAAAAAGTCCGAAATTGATTTAATCAAAGAACTTGAGGACAGACTCAAGAAGAGAAGAGTTGACTAAATAAAACTATTTTTTGCTAAAAGATTGCGGCGCCCATGTGGCGCCGTTTTTCTATGAACGAAAAAACTTTATTTCTTTATTTGTCACCCATCTCGTTTGTGAAGCAAGAAAGACAACGAGTGAAACTCCAATGCCGGCCACCACATCGGAAATGCTCCACAGTGTTTCCAAGTCAAGTATGTTCCAACCCACAACCGTTGTGATAGAAAGAGCGATAGAAATCTTTAGTTCTCCGCTGGTTAAGGGCTTATTGATAATAAGGGCTGTGACAGGCACCACAACAATCGGCCCCCAAAACTTGTAAACAAAGAGAAGCATGTCAAAGAGATTGGGGACGAAAAGAGAGATGGCAATCGCAATGGATCCAATCAGAATTGTGACAAGCTGTCCTAAAGAGAGACGACTCGATCCGATAAGATCTTTAACAATCATCACAGCTGTTGCATTGAGATACGTATCTGCAGAGGAAATAACAACCGCAAAAAGCCCCACCGTTGAAAGGGCTTTCATAAAATGACTGCCAAGGGAGGCAAAATAAACTTGCATGATTTCTTCACCCGAAACGCTGGAGATTTTGGAAAGGATAACTCCTATGCATGAGGCGGTAAGGATTAGCAGAGCGGCCCCAAAGGCACCTAAGTAGAAAGTGCTTCGAACTTGCTGAGGGTTCTTGGCGATGAGGATACGTTGCATGACAGGGGGTATCAACGCGTCCCCTGCGAGAAATCCAATGAAAGCTGAGACCAGGGCGGTTTTATTCCAAGAGCCGGGTTGCTCAAAAACCGCAAAATCAAAGGCATTACCAATTAGGCTTGTGTCGTTCAAGTTGGCAGTGATTTGCCATAGACCCAGGGGCAGGATGATAAACATGGTGATGAATTGGAGGACATCTGTATAAACAACGGCTCGAATGCCTCCAATCGAGCAATAAAAGATCAAACAAAAGCCGCTGATAAGAATACATAACACCAAAGAAAGCTCCGAAACGCCGGCTAAAATTTGTCCCATGCCTTTGATCTGGACGGAAAGAATTCCAAAGCTAAACAATGCCCACAGGGCAGCTACTAATTTTTTGGCCCAGTTGCCATAATGATGATCCAAGAGGTCACCTATCGTGACGACACTGCCCATGCGACTCAGATGACGGGGAAGGATAATACCAACAAGCGTGAGCTGGGCTACAAACCCCAGCAGGGCACAAAAGGGGTAAAACCCGTCAAAGTAAGATTTTTCAATCGTACCCAAGATGCTGCCTCCTCCAATGAAGGAAGCGATGATGGTGCATGTGAGGGCTGCGGATCCAAAGTGTCCGCGGGAGAGAAAATAGCTTTCAAAGGACGTGACTTTACGCCCCTGTATAATGCCTATCGCTAGGCAAAATATCAGGAAAAGGCTAAGGAAAACAAGGGACTCAATTTGCATACAAGGAATCCTTTTTTTATTTTTTGCCAATGATACATCGCCTACCTGAACGGTCAAGGCTATAGACGAACGCAAGGAGAAGAAAATTTGGAAGTTTATATGAAGTTTTGACT
>CAYYRQ010000008.1:52973-75039 GCA_964474215.1 uncultured Alphaproteobacteria bacterium | reverse complement strand
AAGAATTTTAAGCCCACGCGCGGCCTGTGTCACGCACACTAACCGGAACGATACAATGAATCGAACCGCACAAAGCTTAAATAATGCCATTACACGGGATGACCTAACAAGGTCTGAACTTAACTCTCTATTGCAGGCCGCTCCCCTACTCGCACAACCTTTTGATTTTTCATCTGGAGATGGAAATGTCATCGTCACCTCTGTTTCCAATCCATCTGGAGGAGGAGAGCAAGTGATGTGGAGAGAGTCATCTCCTGGAGGAACTGGTGGAAGCCGGGTTAATCCAGGCAACTTACCAGGTGGATTAATTTTAGGTCCAGATGAAACCATAATTTTTACTGAAGTATTTTATACCTTTCAACCCCTTTTACCGGGCTACATTTTCGCAAATGGACTAGATGTTTATGCCCTGGCTGCAGCTATTCCTCGTAAAGGACAGATGACAACCTTGCCTTAAATTCAGGAGGAAGAGATGCTTAAGCAAATATTTAGAGCTTTTATAAGAGATAGAGATGATGGTGTTGCAGCTCTTATATATGCTGTAGCTCTTGTCCCCATTTTTGGAATGCTAGGACTCACTATAGATGCAGGCCGAGATTACTATGCCCACTCAGTCATTGCTGGCGCAGCCGATGCAGCTGCTATTGCTGGGGCTAAGGCCGGAGGAACACCTGAAAACATGACACAGCAAGCAACTCGCATGTTTAATGCGAATATTCCTGTGAATTTTTTTGGAACAATTAGTGGACCAAATGTAACAATTTCTGCGGATAATCGCATCATTACGGTTACAGCAACCGCCACAATTGATACAACTTTTATGAAAATATTGGGACAAGATTCAATCGCAGCGAGCGCAACTTCGCAAGCTAAAGTCGCTATTCAAGGTGCTGAAATTATACTTGCGCTCGATAATACAGGTTCGATGGCAGGCCAAGCTATTAATGACGAGATTGAAGCCGCAAGAGAGCTTGTTAATATTGTGTATGGTGGAGCAGATGTCGACACCGTAGATGGGTTATATGTTGGAATTGTGCCGTACACAACGACAGTTAATCTTAGGATGAGTGGATTTGACCCCTCAAGTTGGTTAACCCCTGCGGGCCAAGCTCAAGTTCAGAACCGAAATCTTTTTCCAGATATTGCCTCTTCATCAACAAATGTCGGAGGAAGATGGATGGGATGTATTGAAGCCCGCGCTCCACGCCCTCTCGGCATATCTGCCTCAACCTATTCAAGCTATGGATATACGAACTATGCCCCAGGCGTTGATACGAGTGATTTACCTCCTACTTCTGATGCAACGCGATTTGTTCCCTACTTTTATCCCTCAACAATGGCTCATAGTTATGTTTTTGGAGAACCCGTCAATCGCGGCACAACTTCGACGAGCACGACTGCATTGGCATCACCAGGTTCTCCGCCTTGGGGAAGTACAGGCAGCACACGAGGTGACAATGACTGGAGACTGAATGGAACAGTACCAGGAGGGTCTGGGCTACGTTTTGGCGATAACTATGCTTGGCGTCGTGGTGATGGAAACTTGGGCGTAGGACCTAATTTAGGCTGTCCAATTCCCGCTCTTCCATTAACTGAGTCACAAACAACGGTCCAAAATACCATCAGTGATATGAAAGCGACATTCCGTGGTGGTACAATGATTAACCTCGGATTAAATGTAGCTTGGTGGATGCTCTCACCTCGATGGACAGGAATGTGGCCAGGAACAAACCCTTCCTTGCCTAATAATTACGAAGATACATTGAAAGTTATTGTTCTGATGACCGATGGACAGAATCAGTGGTACGATTGGCCAGGAGGTGTTCCCGGTCGACCAAATACGTCTCAGCCTTATCGAGCTGATGCAGATTATACAGGTTTTGGTCGGTTAGCTGAAGGGCGATCAGGCACAACGAATTTCGGCAGCACGGCAGCTCTTTTAAATAATAGAATGCTGAATATGTGTACAAATATTAAAAATAACGGAATTGTCATTTACACCATTATTTATACACAAGGCGGTTCAATTGGTGGCAATACACAAGCAACTTTCCAAAGTTGTGCCACAGATCCAGGAAAATACTTTTTTGCTGCTTCAAGCTCTGATCTGCGCGCTGCTTTTCAGGATATTGGAAGGGATATCTCAAGTCTAAGGCTGTCATGGCCTGGAACGCCTTAACCCTGTGCGCCTGCTACTTAAATGAATCGGTGAACTTCAGTACAACCCCTTTAAGTTTGTGAGATAGGGAAAATATGGATTTCTTAAATCAAAATTAAAACTTTTGCTCTATTATAAAAATGAAGGCTTTAATTTCGGGAATCCATAGCATGCTGAAACTGAAGAAAAAAGTCCTTTCTTTCTCTATTAGGTTGTCATGACCTCTCTGCTAAGGAAAGTCTCGTCGTTAAATTTACTCGAGCAATTATGAGCATATAAAAATGAAACAAAAAGTAAGCAATGTTTTTCTCAAGTTTAAGGAAATAAAGCATAAATTGGTCCGCAAAAAAAAGGAACTCAAAGAAAAATCAAACGCAATTGAACTTCTTAACAAAATGGGGAAGGCTTTACAATATTGCACATCAAATGAAGAAGTATATAGGATATTTTATATTTACATAAAAAAGTTCTTCCCCCACCACAAATCCATTTTATGGATTCTTTCTAAAGATAAAACCCTTTTAAATGCAATTAAAGATGAGCAGGCCCCTTTAAATCTTATCCCACCTATATGTCATCCAAAAGAATTTTTAGGCATACAAAATGGCGATATATTTACTCACTATCCATCAATATCCGAACAACAATCCGAATCTCAGAGGGGCTACCTTTGTTCTCGTATAACGGCTCGAGGAGAAAATATAGGTATGATATCAATCTTTCGGGAAGGTTCTGAAATTTCAAAAGACAAAGAAGCCATTATTTCAAGAATTTCAGGAGATATAGCTTTAGCTCTCTTGAACATCAAGTTAGTCGACAGTCTTCAAGAGCTTTCCATCCGTGATTATTTAACAAATTTATACAATCGCCGGTATATGGAAGAAATTCTGTCTCAGGAAATTGGGCGCGCAACAAAACAAGAATCACAAATTGGCTTGATCATGTTTGATATTGATTATTTTAAAAAATATAATGATTCTTATGGTCATGAAGCCGGTGATATAATCTTATCCATGCTTGGACGATTTCTTGAATCCTGTTTCCGGAAGAATGATATTATCTGCCGTTTTGGAGGCGAAGAGTTTTTGATTATTCTTCCTCAGATGGATGAAAAAGGAACATATAAAAAAGCGTCTTTCCTAAAGAAAAAGCTCCAAACTTTCCAGGTCGATGTGAAAGGTCAAGTTTTAGAAAACATCTCAATTTCCGTAGGTATTTCTTCTTTTCCAAAAAATGGGAGAAGTATCCGCGAACTTTTAGATGCAGCTGATGAAGCTATGTACAAAGCAAAAAAAGAAGGGCGAGATCGGATTTGTGTCGCAAATTAACACATTTACCGAGAATTTACCGAGAAGCTTTGTACAGGTGCACGAGGCTCTAGTTACCCCTCTGCCCTTCCTCCCTCAATAGCAGGGATAAAAAGGTTTGGTGGAACTTTATGGCAAGCAAATACAGGTTGAACCTTAAAACGAATAGATAATTAATTTGAATTCGATTCACCTCTTCGATTCCAGCATCATTTCAACTATTAACCGCATGAAACTAAAAAATAATGCTGCAATCAAATTGAAAGGTTTGCTGTTTTAATTTTGGCCCCGAAATAGTTGCAGCATTATAATATGTTCCCGATAAAACGACATGATCAATGATAGCAAATTGGACACGAGCTTTGTGCCCTTTTACATTTGTCATACCACGAAAAAACCTTTGATTTGGAAATGTATCCATCCATGCATCTTTTTCAAGATATCGATATGAGTAAACGATTAACCACTCCCCCTGCTTGACTGGCGTAATTTTCTGGCCAACTTTTAGCCCAATAATAAAACCATTGTTTTTATGCTTGGGGTTTAAGTTATGGATCGACTCGATAAATGCACCCAGATATGCATGCTTTCTCATAAAAATATTATTCGACCCAAATTCAAAAGCAGGGCTTAGACAGTTAAATTGATAGCGATTCTTTCCATTTGCCTTTTTTGTATTTGAATTTGAAGAATACTGAAAAACATTATGGGTAGCATTCGGCACAGTATAGAAAGAAAGGGTGGACTCAGAATGGTAGGTAAACTTATCCCAATTTGCAGCAGCTTGGGTAAAGAAAACTTCAGGAGCTGATCTTGTAAACCTTACCTCCCTGACAGAAAAATAGCCTGTTCTAAGGAGTGTATTTACAGAACCATCGAGAGATTTTTTTAGACTTCCTCCAATACCAATTGGTGTAATATCAGAGTCCCAAAGCATTTGTGTAGGGCTCCACAATATATCTGCCATGCGGAACTTACCACCAACAAATTTAAAGCATTCATTAGAGTTGAGGATAAAACTGGCTAAATCAAGTCGAAACTCAGGATGATTCCAGTGAGGAGCAAAAGTTGTATTTGTTGTCCGAGGATTATCCCCACCCGTCGAAATACCAAAAGTGAGCTCTATATTTTGCTGAGGCTGTAGGCGGACACCCGCCAATAACCTGTCAATTCCTCTATTTGTTTTCTTCTGCTGTGAATATTTTTCCCATTGATAACGTATCCGATAATTGAAATAGGGTTTTGCTGTTTGGAGCCAATTGGGAAGCTCTGAGCAAAGTTTAGAGCAGATTGGTTGTGTTTTTCTTTCCTTTGAGGGTGTCGCTTCAGACACTCCCGGGACAACTATAGAGGACATCATTAGACAAGATAAAATCAAAAAATGAGCCAAAAATGTCCCCAATTATTTTATTTTTTTATACAATATATATGCCACCCATATTCATTTGGCTCAAGGTGTACATTTTATTTCAACCTGCTCATCTGATTTAAACATTTTGCGCGTTTTCTAGAAATCCAAAACACTATGCTACCGTGGTGGTGCGCCCTGGCCTGTTCCAAGTATGGTACAATTTCCATCTTCATATTTAAGAACGACAGTTTGGAGAACATTTCCTAGTCTTGTCATGACGGCTATCTCATCATCATTCGGCTTTCCGGACTTCTGACAGCGAATCATCCGCTGCCCATCTACAAGTGTTATAAATATACTATTATTCTTAACCTTTTCTAAATCAACATTAAACGTAGCGAAGCCATCACGATTTTCTGCAATCTCAAGACTCAACATAGTAGAGGGATGCGTTTGCAGCTGAATACCTACTTCATGAGCGTGCATATAGTTTGTAATTTTGACTTTTACAGGGATTTTACCTTTTTCAATCCTCATACAATCCATTTCGCATAAACCAGGCTTTGAACATTGACTCACATTGCAGCCAGATTGACTCTCTGTTGAAGAAACACCTTTTAGTTTGCAACTTGTCCAGCCCTCAAACATTTTTTGGTTACTGGGAAGCGCATTTGTATTTTCGTATTTGCAAATCATGTAATCGTACTTCGAACCCTTACAAGCTTCGACATGTGTTGCCTTACCTTTTGGTTTATATGTCGACGTATATTTTATACCATCTGCTATCGCTTCATATTGATTTCGGTCAGTCCGATTAAAATCTCCAGGGATAGGACATCGAAATATTTTTGCGTAAGTTCCTGGCCCAATACCCATTCCTAGAACTGCTAAAATGTAAAATGCTTTTTTCATTGATACACCCCTACTTAAGCTGAAGAGTTTTTTTATTATCTGGGTCTTCTTGGTCCCCTGAATAAACCGATGATCAAAGAAACTACAAATAAGATAATGAAGATGATAAAGAGAATTTTCGCGATTTCTGTTGCAGCTGACATGATTCCTGTAAAGCCTAAAATACCTGCAACGATAGCAACGATGAAAAAGATAACAGCCCATCCGAGCATAGGTCCCTCCCAATTCTATAAAGTTATAAAAACTAGTCTAACGGATTTGAAATAACAAAACGTTAATTTTAATTTTTCATTTACCTAATTTATGTAAGATTGGAGATAGACCCAACCTTGGCAAGGCTTCTACGCTTCTAAAAAAGAATATCGCGTTTAGCTACTTCATATCTTTTAATAACTTCTCACGAATAATTTCAATGTTTTGAGTTTTGCTGCCGCGCTTCCCCCCCTTTGGGGTTTTCTTCACGAAGCTCATTAACAACTTTGATGATTTCTTCTGCTGTGGTTTCAATGTCATGTTCGGTCGTGTACCTTCCAATCGATATCCTCAAAACGGCGGGGGGAAGACAGCGACCATGGTCAATAGCTTGAATAACACTGTTGTGGTTTAATCCATCATTATTGACGTAGCCCTTGGATGTAACTGCTATTTTTTTGAGGTTATTCAAAAGAGGAGCAATATCAACACCTGTAATGCTAATGTTTAAATTACCAGAGACTCGATGCAGAAGGTCTCCGTTAACAATAACACCCGACAAACCATTTTGAATTATATGGAGGAGCTTAGTGCGTAAAGCCAATTGGCGTTTTGATTCAGTAGGAAGAACTTCTTCTGCAAGTTCTGATGCCTTTCCTAATCCAACAATCAAATGTAGTGGGAGGCTTCCTGGGCGATTACTTTTTTCTTGATCACCTCCATAAAAAAGAGGTTTTAAAGGAATTCCATTTTTTTGTATAGAGCCCCAACCCCAGCGGGGCCATAGACACCCTTTTGGCCTGAAAGGGTCAAAAGGTCACCCCGTCAATCACCAAAACTCGTTGTAGAATATAAGAAGCGTTCTCAGACTCAGAAGAAGAAAAAGAAAAGCTTGAACCCTGAAAAACTCACAAAATTCTAATAAGCTTACTTTAACAAAGTCTATTAATAGATTTTTTTAGTTGATAAACGCACGTTTCTCTCTCTAAGGATTTACTGCCTTGGAGAGAGGGCGGCTATTTTTGCGTTTTCTTTTCTGGAATTCACAATGACAGGCCCATGGGCTGAAACCTCAGACACCCGCGGGGTGAGAATCTCTTTTCCAATAATTTCTGTTTTCTTCAAATAATCCTCCATAGCTTGAGCATAAAAGATTTCTGAATCTTTCCCTTTACAGTTTGTCAAAACAGGAAGGCCATCCCCTCCCGCAGCTACATAGTTTGTCGTGGCTAACATCAGCTTTTGTTTATCGCTAATGGGAAGACCATTGCGCATGATGTGAACAATCTTTTTTCCCTTTGGTTTGCCGGCGTCATACACAACCGTAAATCCCGAGATGTGAGGATAACTTGCGGTCGGATCGGGCGTCAGGGCAAGAGCCGCTTCCAGCATCCCTTTCAGTTGTTTCCCGGTGATCTCCCGCACAACGGCCGTATTTTTAAAGGCAAACTCTTGGGTTACATCTTTCAGCGTCAGGGTTGCCCCCGCTGGATAGGCCTTGCTTCCGCGAATAGATCCACCATTAATGAAGGCAATCTCCGCCTGCATAATCTCGCGCAAGGCATCGGCCGCAAGTGATCCCAAAGGTGTTTGTTTCGACCGTACCGATGTATGGGATGACTCGATGTCCACTTCCGTTTTGGCAAGAACTGTTTCATATGTTTTACTCGCCTGGGCTTTATAGCTTAAGAGTCTCTTTTGTAGTTTCGGATCAGCACGCACGCCTGAAACTGGGACCATTTCCCACTGATGTTTTAAACATACCTGCTCCCCTTTTTTATCCAAATCGATGTCAATCACACCCAGGTATTCCGCATTGTTTCCTGACTTATGAATCATCCGCCCTCCCACAAATGTTGTGATCGGATCATGTTCATGGCCACCAAGGATGATATCAATCTCAGGGACCTTAGCTAAAAGTTCCTTATCTTCCTCAAGCGTCAAATGGGTAAGGGCAACAATAACATCAACCTCTTCGGTCTTGAGCTTTTTAACCGTGGCTTTGGCTGACTCAACAACCGGCGCAAAAAAAACGCCCTTTCCAGGATTTGAAAGGGCGGTGGTTTCGGGGGTTAAAACCCCGATTAGGGCGATCTTGAATCGCCCGATTTTTCGGATCTTATATCTCGGCGAACCTCCAAATGGCTGCTTCTTATCATCAAGGGTATTCGTACAAATCCAAGGGAAGTTCGCTTTTTCAACGAACTGAAGGGTTTTTTCTGTTCCTTCATCAAATTCATGATTGCCAAAGACGGCTGCATCCAGCTTCATATCATTTAGGACTTCCAACATCTCAAGGGACTCGAGAGGTGTGCCATCGACGGTTGCTGGACGCATATCCCCGCCAAAGGTGACTATCGTATTCGCAGGTGACGTTTTCTTTTTCGCAATCAGAGCTTTGAGTTCTGCGAAGCCACCCAAGGTAAACCCACCAGCTTGTTCCTGGGGCATTGTTTCGTATGTATCATTAAAATGGAGAAGTCGGAGATGCTCTGCAAAGCAGGGTTTGAGAAAGAAGAAAAAGAGGAGTGCTATGTATTTGTGCACTGAGCCTCCAGAATCATGTCAACCTCATCAACTATACTTAAATTGAGGGGAATCTATACGAAGAGTTTCAACTTGGCAAGAGGTATTTTACAAAACCTTCGTGCTAACAGTTTCTTTAAGAGCCCTTTGAAATCCTCTTCGTTTCTCCTATAGCCTGGATTGCCGCGCTCTCTGTCGCTCGCTCGCAATGACAAGTTTTATTGAGACTTCGTCATCGCGAACCCGCCAAATCCTTGGCAGCGGCAGGTGTGGCGATCCAGGAAAATACACTTTTGCAGATGTTTTTTTAAATAAAGGTTGTTTTTAAGAGAATAAATGTAATCATGCCCCCTTCCACCTGAGGGGGCATTCGCTCTTTTTAAGGAGGCTATAGAGAAGAACGGCGATACACGACCTCATCATAGACCCGTCCATCAATTAAAATTTTTATAACTTCACACGACTCATCTCACCATGCGTACTTTAGGGGTCTATTCCCAATGAATTTCTTTACCGGGCCCCAGGGCTGCAAATGTCGGTTTCTTTTGAAGCAGTTTAGATAAAGCACCCACGATATCTTCACGACGTACTGCGTTAACTTTATCGATGATTTCTTGGGGCGGAATATGGCGTTTGTAAATCATCAGCTGTTGTGCAAGTTGTTCACAGCGCGCTGATGTGCTTTCTAAGGACATCAAAATAGATGCTTTCAATTGAGCTTTGCTGCGTTGAATTTCTTCATCACTTAGATCCTTAGAAAAGTTATCAAGAATTCCTCTTACGGTAGGAAGTAATTCATCAACTTGGTGTTCACCCGTTCCAGCATAAATCCCAAAAACCCCTGAATCCCGAAACATTGAGTTAAAAGAATAAATGGAATAGACAAGCCCTTTTTTCTCACGAACCTCTTGGAATAAACGAGACGACATGCCTCCTCCCAAAAGGCTTGATAACACAGTAAGCGGGAAATGATCAGGTTCACCATAGGCACATGACTCATACCCAAGGAGCAAATGCACTTGTTCTAAATCACGATTGTAGAAATGATTCCCACCTAAATACTGCGCTTTGATATACTCTTCAGGCATATGGGTTGATAGGTTTGTAAACTTTTGCTGACACAAATCAACAATTTGATCATGATCCACAGCACCTGTTGCTGAAAATACCATTCGAGATGCCGCATATTCTTTTGCGATATACTTAACTAAATCATCCCGGGAAATTCTCTTCACCACTTCTGACGGCCCTAGTATGGGGCGACCCATGGGCTGATCTGGAAAGGCCGTCATTTGGAAATGGTCAAAGATAACATCATCCGGCGTATCCAAAGCTTGTCCAATTTCTTGGAGAATCACGTGGCGTTCTCGATCCACTTCTTCGGAGAGGAAAGTCGAATTTTGAAGAATATCTGCAATAATATCGAGGGCAAGAGGAACATCTGCTTCAAGAACGCGGGCGTGGTATGCCGTGTTTTCTCTTGAGGTGTAGGCGTTTAGATGCCCCCCAACAGATTCAATTTCCTCAACAATCTGACGTGCTGAACGACGAGCCGTTCCTTTGAAGGCCATGTGTTCAAGAAAGTGAGATATACCATTCACATCAGGCGTTTCATTTCGTGTCCCCACTTCAACCCATAAACCAAGGGTGGCCGAATGTACACCGGGCAAGTTATCCGTTACAACCCTCAAGCCATTATCTAGTGTTGAAATACGTACAGTCACGATAAATCCTTTTTCCTAAAAATCTTGTTTGTCCACAGAAACATAATTCCAATCAGAAATGCAAGAAAATACCACGTTGAAGCATATTCGAGATGTTTATTCCGTGGGGTGGGGATCGGGTTCGTAGGCAAGATTTGAGGATCTAAGGAATCCTTTAGAACCAGATAATAGGGCAGCAAAGGTTGACCCCGTTCACGGGAGAGCTCTTTGATATCAATCCAAAAATAGGTTGGCGGTTGGTTTTCAGGCTGAAAATAATTGGGTTTTGAGGGATAGCGCGCAACACCTTCTATCTTCAAATTTCCTTTAGGATTGGAGAAGACTTTAGACGCCGACCAGCCACGTTGAACCAAAAGAACCTGTCCTTTATTGGTTTCAAAAAAGTCCAGCACATAGAGTCCATTTTTTCCCTGATGGGTCTTTGACTGCAGAAAGATGGTTTTGCCAGGAATAAAATGACCCACGGCAAAAGCGGGCATAAACATATCAAAAGGTTTCAGTTCATCCACATTTTGAGGAACTTGTTTTTCAATTTGAGCTAGTTCATTCAGTAGATTTTCTTTTTCAGCTTTTCTAAAAAGTTGCCAGGTTCCAAGCCCTATGAGGATAAGAAAAATGAATATCGTGAAGAGAGAAAGTGAGCGCGACAACTAGACTCCTGAACCCCACCAGTAAATGCTCACAAACAAGAACAACCAAACCACATCGACAAAATGCCAGTACCAAGCTGCTGCTTCAAAACCGATATGGCGTTCAGCGGTAAACTTATTAAAGTAGGTCAAAAACCAACAAACAATTAGAAAAATTGTTCCGATAATGACATGGGCTCCATGGAAACCCGTCGCCATATAAAACGTAGATGAGTAAATTCCATCTTTAAAGCCAAAGCTTGCATGAACATATTCATAGGCTTGAACACATGTAAATAAGACACCGAGAATGATCGTGAAGAGAAGTCCCTTGAGAATTTCGTCTTTGTGTTTTCCAATAAGGGAATGGTGCGCCCACGTAATTGTCGTACCCGACAGCAGCAACAGAAGGGTATTGAAATAGGGGAAGTCAAAAGGATTAATCGGCTCAATCCCTTTGGGAGGCCATATACCACCCATCGACTCAGTAGGGAAAAGGCTCGCATTAAAAAACGCCCAGAAAAAAGCAACAAAGAACATGACCTCTGATGCAATAAAAAGAGCCATTCCTGTTTTTAGACCAAACTGTACAGGTGGCGTATAGAGCTCTTTATGCTCAGATTCTTTGATGACATCACGCCACCAACCAATCATTGTTGCAATAACAATCAAAAGGCCCAGGATGAGAACAAGAAGGCCATGATCATGCATATAAAGAACCAGCCCCGTCATAGAAACCAATCCTCCCATTGACCCAACGAAAGGCCAAGGGCTGGGATCTACCATATGAAAGGGATGGTCTTTTTTACTACTCATACATTACTTTTTACGCTGATTTTCAGGTTTCGTCCAGAAGGTATGTATACTCGGAAGTCCCATTGGCCCTAACTCAGGATGCTCGATGAATGTCCAATACGCAACATAGTCTTTCGTTCGGTGGCCAAAAGGAATGACATAATGACCCCACAAAAGGGTGCGATCGAGAGCCCGAATTGTTGCTACCAAATCCTCTCTTTCCGTAACACAGGTGAGGTTATTGCATAGCGCATCTATGACGGGAGACTTAATTCCCGGATAGTTACGGGTGCCGGGTTCATCAGCTGCCTTTGAACTCCAATAAAAAGATTGTTCATTCCCAGGTGAAAGAGAGTGTCCCCAAAAATGGACAATTGCATCAAAATCCATATTGATCGTGCGATTTTCATACTGCGCCGTATCAACGGTCCGTGCCCTTGCATCAATGCCCAGGGGCTTGATATCCCGAATGAAAGCGAGAGCAATTTTTTCTTGTTCAGGAACCTTCAGCAAGATTTCGAAAGTAAAGGGCTTGCCAGTTTTTCCGTGGACAAGTTTTCCATTTTTAAGAACCCAACCCGCTTCTGCAAGAAGCTGTTTAGCAATCTTTAAGTTTTCACGCTTGTTTTTGCCAAAAGTCGGAAGTGTGTAGGCTTCAGTGAATACTTCTTTTGGAAGTTGCGCCTTATAGGGTTCAAGAAGGGCAAGCTCTCTTCCTTCTGGAAGATTTTTTGCGGCCAATTCCGTATTGTCAAAGAAGCTTGTCGTTCGTGTTAGCTCGCCATAGAACATATGCTCATTAATCCAATCAAAGTCAAAAGCGTATGCTAACGCTCGCCTCACACGTGGATCTTTGAACATTTCCCGTCTTGTATTAAATGCAAGTCCTTGCATTCCAACTTGGTGCTGATGAGGGATTGCAAGCTTGCGTACATCTCCTTTTTTGACCGCTGGAAAATCATAACCTCTCGCCCACTTGCCTGTGTCTGATTCCTCACGCGTATAAGCCTCTCCCGCTTTGAAGGCTTCGAAAGCTACAGCTGCATTTTTGTAATAGTCAAAGCGTAACGTATCAAAGTTATAGTAGCCTTTGTTAGCAGGAATATCCCGACTCCAATGGTTTGGATCACGTTTATAAATCATAGCGCGCCCCGGTTCGACTTTCGCAACTTTGTAGGGTCCACTCCCGAGAAGAGGTTCCATCCCCGTTTTTTCAAAATCTCTTCCTTTGAAAAAGTGTTCCGGAATGATGGCCATAATCCCCATAATCATGGGCATTTCACGATCATACTTTCCATCAACTTTTTTGAAGGTAAACTTTACCTTTCGATCGCCGAGAACATCCACTTTATCAACTTTTTTATAATACATCTTTTGCGCAGGCGTCCCTGTTTCAAGAAAGGTTTTATGGGAAAAAACAACATCTTTTGCTGTAATTGGCGTTCCATCTTGCCATTTTGCTTTTGTGTGAATGTTAAAGATTACCCAAGAACGATCGGGAGCCACCTCTAAACTTTCAGCAATCAAGCCATAAAGACTTGCGGGCTCATCTGGCGAGCGCTTTAGGAGGCTTTCAAACATGATATCCCGAATCCCAGCAGGGGCTGTTCCTTTGAGAGTGAAGGGATTGAGCGTATCAAACCCGCCAACAACAGCAATTTTAAGCTCTCCCCCTTTTGGTGCATCAGGGTTCACACCATTAAAGTGATTAAAGTTTGCCGGATACTTTAAGGGTCCATGGGTCGCAAATCCATGCTGAACAGATTGAGCCAATGCTGTTTTAAAACTTAAAAGTGCCAAACATATGACCAAAATTAATTTCTTCATAAAAACCTCTTGTCATTCATTAAAAACTTACTTGGACCATAGCTTTTTTATTAAGGAAAAGGCAAGAAAAGAATCATCTTTGCAAAGATGTCAGCTAACTTATTTTAATGCATTTCAACACACGCAATAATTAACAGTATACCCAAGGCTATTTCTTCATGCAAAAAAGGCCAGGACTGAATCCTGGCCTTAGAGAAGTAGGGGGTCTAAAAGTATCAGGGGAGTTGCACCTAACACCTCTAGTGGTTTTTAATAAATCATACCAATACCAACACAAATACCACTTTAACAAACACCAAACAACAAAATGAATACCATCTGTGTGTAGGTTATGGGTATTTGGGCTCCAATCATAGTGCTGATGCACCATTTCAGGTATGCATAAAATGCAAGAGGTATATATGGGCTAGTCTATAACTTAATTTTAGCCTCACATGATGTAAAAAATTTTACCAGAACAGCAATTTACACCGTCATTTATTCAAGACATCTTGCAAATAATCATTCAGAACTTCGATACGCTTAAAGCCCTTCATTTGCTTTGGATAAGAATAATAAAGCTTTGTGCCTGGTCCTTCATATTCCGTCAAAATTGGAACGATATCGGCTTCCTGAACAGCAGGATATTGATCAGACATCGCCAAAATCCCTACCCCTTGCTCTGCCATTTTTAAAAGTCCCGGGCCGGTATTGACACGCAAAAAAGGTTTTCTCATATCTTCGAGTGTTTTACCCGCACTTAACCCCCAATGAAGGCTAGCTCCATAAGGATGAATATGGTAATCCGCATACGTTAGAAGTCGATGATTATCGAGCTCCTCAATGGTTTTTGGCGTTCCATGCTTTTTTAAATACTCTTCGCTAGCAAAAAATTTGGGCGTAAAGGTCAGCAAATAGTTTTGAATAAGATCCGTTTGATGGGGAATATATGTTCGAATAGAAACATCAGCTTGCCTTAGGTTCAAATCCAGGTTCTCATCATTGCCTGTTATCACAAGGCGCATCTCTGGATACTTTTCACAAAAACCAGGTGTATAGTATGGAAGCCACATAGAAGCCAGAGAGGTCGTCGTTATAATACGTAAGAGTCCTGCTGGCTCATTTTTCTCGCTCGTAAAAAGGTTTTCAACAGCCTCGGCTTCATAGAACATGCGTGTCGTAACGGTATATAACTTTTTTCCTTGCGTCGTTAGCTCAAGACCATGAGGCAATCGATGAAAAAGGTTAGTTTTAACCTCATGTTCCAATTGCATAATTGAACGACTTAATGACGATTGACTAATATTCATTTGGACAGCAGCATTTGTTAGGCTCCCTGCCCGCGCAACTTGATGAAATACCTTGAGTTTCTCCCAATTCATTTTAACATCCTCCCAAAAAACAAAATTATAATTTAACACCTACTTCTACACTCATTCTTGAATGTATTTAAAAAAAATGCAACTAATTTCAAAAATAACTTTTAAAAATTGAAGGGTTGGCATGAAAAAAAACCAAATCATCTTTTCTACATCTGCAGGACATATTCTTGAGTATTTTGATAGCTACCTCTACGGCTATTTTGCCTTTTTGCTGGCTCCTATTTTTTTCCCATCTCACGACCCTGCCGCATCCCTTATCTCTAGCTTTGGAGCTTTTGCCGCTGGCTTTATTATGCGTCCACTCGGGGGAATTCTTTTTGGACATTTGGGCGATCGATTTGGAAGAAAAAAAGCTTTTTTAGCCTCCGTTATTCTGATTACAATTCCAACCTTCGGCATAGGATGTCTTCCCTCTTACGAGACGATTGGTATCGCTGCCCCTGTTTTATTAATTGTGTTTCGCCTTCTTCAAGGTATTTCTTTAGGGGGTGAGTATGGAGGCGCTTCAATTTACATCCGTGAACACGTCAAAAAGACCTCGGCGGGATATGCGGGCAGTCTTTTGGCCGCCATCGGCTTTGTTGGAGCACTCATGGGAACCTTTGTTGCGGCTATTTTTACAATGGATTCTATGCCGACATGGTCTTGGAGGGTGCCATTTCTTATGGGAGGTACTTTTGGTATTGTTATTTATTTCCTTCGACGAAAGCTTGTTGAAACACCTGCTTTTGAAGAGATAGAAAAGAAAGGAAAAATTCTCAAGGCGCCCATCGTTGCCGTTTTCAGAAATCACTTTAAAAGGGTTTTATCAGGTGTCGGGATCGGAATGAATACAACCATCCCCTACTATTTGGCCATTATCTATATGAACCCTCAATATAAGGACAAGCTCGGTCTATCAACAGCACAAATTATGGCCGTGAGCACATCGATAATGATTCTATGGGTCATCGCCCTACCCATAGCCGGCTATTTTTCGGATAAGGTAGGACGCAAAAAGCTTATGGCATGGTCAGCATTATCCACAATCATCGCTGCTTATCCCATGTTTTACATCATGCAAGAAGCCCAGAGTTTTATACCTTTTCTCGTAGGCCAACTTCTCATTAGTCTTACAAGCATTCCATATGTTGCAACCTGTTCATCCGTATTGCCAACTTTGTTTCCACCTGCTGAGCGTTACAGTGGTGCAGCTTTCAGCTATTCTCTGGGTGTTGCTGTCTTTGGTGGCACAGCTCCTTTGATTGTTTCGTGGCTTGTGAAGGAAGGCGTAAATGTTGCGCCAGCCCTTTATCTCATCTTTGCAGGGCTCTGCGGTTGGATTGCAATCAAATTCATAAATCCAGCTGAATCTGATCCTTTGGAGGTAATGTCTATACCCCCTAAAGAACTTGCAGCCGAATCAAATATTTGATAGTTAATGTCCTTTAATAGGAAAAGGGGCCTAAGTCCTTTTAAACAGGCTTTCTAAATTGATAATGGTTAATTGTATTTATGAGTAATATCCTCAACCTAAATATCGCCCTAAATGAAGAAGAACAATATGAGAGGGAGCACTATAATCTTGTTCCTACCCTTAATGGAATGGGCTACATGTATGAGAGGCACAGCCCTTATGTTAATGAATACTTAAAGGCCTATATCGAATCACTCCCCCATCTCAAAGATACGGTTTTGGATATTGGGGTCGCCTATGGTGTTACAGTCTTAGATTCCCTTGCATGTGGCGCCACGATTATTGCTAATGAAATATGCCAGCCCCAACTGGACATTCTGATGCAACATATTCCTGATGGGTCAAAGGGCAATGTCACTTTTAATTTAGCTCGCTTTCCCCAGGAAACCAATTTCGCAAACAACAGTTTTGGAGCTGTTTTAATTTCTCGCGTTTTAAATTTTTTGAAAGGTGACGAGATTGATGCCGGCCTCAAAAAAATATACACGTGGCTTAAACCTGGCGGAAAAGTTTATATTATTGCCGAGTCGGTCTACAAAGAACTCTTTAAAGACCTCATCCCCATCGTTAAGAAAAGAATTGAACAAGGTGAGCGTTGGCCTGGTGAACTCGATGACATTCGACGTCATTTGAAGAAGCGACAAAATCACTTACCGGACTCCCTTAATCTTTTGGATGACACGACCATGAAAAGAGCGTTAACAGATGCTGAATTTAAGATCGAAAAATGTACCATGTTTTCAAAAAGCAATGTTCCTAAAGATGCTATTTTTGATGGCAAAGAAACAGTCGGCATCATCGGTGTAAAGCCGGAATAAAATAGAGTGGAGTGCGACTAGAGTATGAGCGAATTTAAGCCGGGTCTTTACCAGCACTACAAAGGCAACTACTATAACGCCATTGGATTGTGTCGGCACTCTGAAACCCTTGAAACAATGGTTGTCTATCAAGCCCTTTACGGAGATTATCGTCTTTGGGTTCGCCCTCTAGATCTTTTTCTTTCAACTGTTGAACATAATGGACAAATGAAGCCCAGGTTCGCCTTTAAGGAATCTTTATATAACCACCCCCCAAATCTTCGGTAAGTGTTGCGTGGTTATTTCAAGTATTGACTGATCATTTTTAAAAACCGAAGTAAAAAAGACTTTAAATTCACCTCAAAAAGACTTATATATAAGATGTCAGGGTAACTTGACTATAGTGATAAACGTCTTGCGGAATAGGCGTAGCGGACCCGGGGGCGGAACCCGGCACCTCCACCAGATAATTTATGGGGGTGAATTAGGATCGACGTGCGTAGTAAAGGTTAGATTTTCACTCGGTATTGTACCACCGTTATCGGGCTAAACATATAAATGCAAAAGATTACAATGCATTTGGTCGTATGACTGCAAACTTAAATGCAGCTAACAATGGAGTTGAAAAAGTGGCAATTGCTGCTTAATCTTCATAGCGATCGCGGTTTGAGGGGCACCGGGCAACAGAAGCCCCTCGCTGTATATGTCGTAAAAAAGGGATTGAAAAGTGGACGGATTTAACTACGAAGAAATGGTCCAAGAGGGCCTTAGAGGTGTTGTTCGTAATGCACTCAAAACTGCAGCTCAGGAAGGACTTCCCGGAGCGCACCACTTCTATATTGGATTCAAAACCGACTATCCCGGCGTTGAGCTCGCTGAATATCTCAAAGAACGTCACCCAGATGAAATGACCATTGTGATTCAGCATCAATATTGGGATTTAGAAGTTGACGATAACGGTTTTTCAATTACCCTCAGCTTCAGTGACTCCCAAGAGCGCATTTATGTTCCGTATCATGCTCTGCTCAGCTTTATGGATCCCTACGCAAAATTTGGACTTCAGTTTACGCCTCCACCAGCAGCTGACTTACCGGAAGTTCCTGCTCCCACTGAAGAAGGCGAAAAGTCGGAAAACAAAGACAACATCATTACGTTGGATACATTTCGCAAGAAATAAAGCGAGCAATTGCGCTTTGCCTTGACAACGTACGTCTTAATCCTCTTTAGTCGAAGACATAAAATAAATCATAAAAATGAAAATGCATGCGTCTTTTACAACTCTTCAGCCCTCTTTTTATATTGAGTTTTCTCTTAACGAGTTGTGCGGTTGGACCAGACTTTGAAAAACCGGACGCTCCTAAAACCGATTCATACACCGAATCAATTCTCCCTGACCAAACAGTCCGTTCGACTGCAGATGGAGGGGACGCTCAACGTTTTATAAAAGACAAAGACATTCCTGGGTGCTGGTGGCATTTATTTCACTCAAAGCCATTAAATGGACTGATCGAAAGAGCTCTTAAAATTAATGCCAACCTACAAGCAGCAGAGACCTCCTTAAGGCAAGCGGAAGCCAGTTTGCAAGTTTCACAAGCGTCCCTTTTCCCCTTCATTGATCTCCAAGCCTATCCCCAAAGGCAGCGCTTTAACCCCCAAATATTTGACGTTGCGAACCCACCAGTGACCTTTAACCTTTTTAATGCGACCGTAAATGTGGCCTATACCCTCGATATTTGGGGAGGGATTCGTCGCCAAGTTGAATCAGCAGAAGCCCAGGCCGAGTATCAAACGTTTCAAGTTGAAGCCACTTATTTAACCCTGACCACGAATATCGTAACGGCTGCACTTACGGAAGCTTCTCTGAGGGCACAAATGAAAGCCACCCAAGAGCTCATTACCGCCCAAGAAAAAATCCTCGACCTCACCAAAAAAAGGAAAGAAATCGGCGCCGTATCTACATTAGATATTTACGCCCAAGAAAGTGAACTCTCCCAACTCAAGTCAACACTTCAGCCCCTCGAAAACGAACTGGCCAAAGTTCGCCATGGGCTCTCTGTTCTTGTGGGAGAACTGCCGAGCGAAAGTCAACTCCCTACCTTTGAGTTGAGTGATTTTACGTTACCCACTGATTTACCCCTAAGCCTTCCCTCAAAGCTCGTCTGCCAACGCCCGGATATCCGAGCTGCGGAAGCACTTCTCCATCGTGCCAATGCTGAAATTGGAGTCGCTACCGCCAATCTATTCCCGCAACTTACGCTCTCAGGCAACTATGGATACCTTACCAATGAATTTGCAGAACTCTTTAGCCATAAAGCCAATGTCTGGAGTGCGCTGACTAACCTTGCCCAACCCATATTTCGGGGCGGTGCCCTTATGGGTAAACGCAAAGAGGCCGTTGCCGCATTTGAGAACGCCTTTGCCCAGTATCGCCAAGCCGTCCTTCAAGGTTTTCAAAATGTTGCGGACACATTAAAGGCATTGGAATTAGACGCTGTTCAACTTCAAGTCCTCACTCTGGGTGAAGAAGCAACGTCAATGAATTACCAGCTTTCCAAATCCCAATATGAGATTGGGTCCCTCAGTTACCTCAATCTATTAGCTGCTGAAAAGCTTTTCCATCAAGCACAACTCGCCCGCATCCAAGCCCTCACGGCACGCTTTGTGGATACGGCTGCCCTTTACCAAGCCTTGGGCGGTGGTTGGTGGAACCGGAAGTAACCTGATTTTAACGTTATTTTAATGTTGACGGTGTTATAAATCAAAAAGGAACGTGAACATGAAAAAATACACCATCACTCTTTTATTCACACTCGTATTCGCTGAAATTCAAAACGTTTCAGCCGAAGCCTCTGATCAAATTACGCTATCTGACAAGCTTCTTGCAACTTACCCAAAAGCCATCATCCATTTTACGAGCAAGCCAAAAAACTTCCGACTCACAAAAGATGATTCTTCCAAACACATTCTAAAGGATGAAACGATGGTCATTTCTACCATGATTTTATTTCCAAAAGAAAAAACCGACAAAAAAATAGCAAGAGCTTCATGCAAATCTGATTTTACCTTTGAGCATGGAAAATCATATGAAGTCGATGTTGACGCTGATAAAGAAAGTCAAACGTGCACGATTCTCGTGAGCGAAAAATAAACTTGTATTGATATCTACATGAAATGAATTCTAAAAGTTCTAGAATACACCAATGAACTTCTTACCTCTCGTAAATTATAAGCATTCTTTTCTAAGCCAAGTCCTTCTATCCAACCTCGTCCCTGCCTTGTTTCTTTAAATAATTAAATTATCAAAAAATTTTATCATATTTTTCTATTGATATTAAAAAAATGGTAAGATAGAATTATCATAATAAGATAATTTATTATAATAAATATGGGGGAAATCATATGATAGTTCATCAAAAAGCCCGCTCTGTTGTTTCGCAACTCTCCATCCCGACCCCCATTCAAAAATATTTCTCATTGAACGAATGGGAGGTGGATTTAGGAAATAATACAAACCCCTATGCGGGAGAGTTCTCTGATTATCCAGATGTGAGACAGGACCAATTGAAGCAACTCTATCTTTCAACTCTTCTCTCATTGAACACCCCAAGAGATGAAACAAACATAAAGCTAACAACAGATCATGTCTTGTTCACAGCTGGCTCAATGGAAGGACTGGATGTTCTTATCCGCACATTTGCCGAACCGCACAAAGATACTATATACATCGCAACCCCGACATTCTCAGCCTACGAGCACTGGGCACTCGTCCATTCTGTAACAACAAAAGCCGTCCCTCTCTATGGTGAAAATCTCGAGAATGTGGATATTGATAAAATCGCACACATTGATCCAAAACTTGTTTTCATCTGTAACCCAAATAACCCCACAGGCTCCCGGCTTAATCCAAAAGAAATCGAAAAACTTTGTGATGCGATTGAAGGGTTTGTTGTTGTTGATGAGGCTTACATTGAATTTTCTAATTCCCCATCCTTTCTTTTCCAACTCCCAAAATATAAAAACCTAATTGTCTTGCGAACACTTTCCAAAGCGTGGGGGCTCGCAGGCGTTCGGTGTGGTGCAATTTTTGCCGATCCTTCCATCATTAACGCTATCCGCCACGTCCAATTTCCATTCTCCCTAAGCTCTTTTTCTCAATTTATTGTTGAGGAACGCCTTTCATGCCCCGAAAATACGTATGCCTCCTGGGAACGCATTCGGTTTTGTCGAGATCGGCTCATTAAAGAATTAAACGAGCTCAAGATAGTTAAAAAAGTTTATAAGAGTGATGCCAATTTTATCATGCTCATTCTTAGCAATTGGGAACAGGCGATGGAATCATTAAGACTCCACCGTATTTATGTCCTGGACTGTTCCCAAATCCTACCCAATGGGATTCGTGTCTCATTAGGTACCGAAGGGCAAAACGCCCTATTCCTCAAAGCACTTAAGGAGGTTGATATGATCAGATTTCCATAATTTAATCATCAAGAAGCTGCTGCAAGAGGGGTTTGATTTCTAAATCAGATAGGCTGAAATGCCTCCTGATCATGCCATGAAACATACCGATAGCCGATATAGGATGTTTCTTCACTGCTATTGATGTCACTCATGGTAGAAAAAATCCTTTGCTTTTGCCATAGCCTCTGGTTTAGTTTCTGCCTTTTCTTGAAAGTTCAAGGCATAGCTAATACGCAGGTATAGGTATGGGTGTGAATTTAATATTAGTTTTACCTTGGCCTTTGTATTAGCTTTTGGATTAGACATGGCTGAGCTTGAGATTTGGCTTTAGCTTATAAACACAAGGTTAAAAAATCCGTGGCTCTAGCTCTACCTGCCTCCTCTAAACTTCACTCAAAAAGAAGGAAGCTTAAAGTGAAACGGGTATCCGTCAAAGCTATAAGCTTTTGCGAAGAAGTTTTTGCAGAGAAGCTTTGGCAGAAATACTTTTGTGGATAAACTTTTGTGAATAGTCTTTGGCAGGTATAAACTGTTACAGAGATAAAAAGTACCATTGGGTATAAGTCCACGGAG
>CAYYRQ010000008.1:0-52873 GCA_964474215.1 uncultured Alphaproteobacteria bacterium | reverse complement strand
CTTCGGCTTCGGCTTCGGCTTCGGCTTCGGCTTCGGCTTCGGCTTCGGCTTCGGCTTCGGCAAGGAATTAAACTTCGATTGAGGTTGAAAAGCCATACCGAAAAATCTTGCTTTTGCATAGGCTTCTATTTGATGTTGCACCCGGTACTCGGCAATTGATCCTGGGGATCCCCCTCCGTTTAAATAACAGTTTCGAGCTGTTAATTAATCTTTCCCCGCGATAGGATCGTCGAGCCGGGTCGTAACGTGACAACATGTACATAACAACTTAAACGAATCAACTAAATCTTACCTTTTGTGAATGCACTTCACAAAATGGCTAAGTATACGTTGATAACAGGTTGGGCACATACTGGTCATATGTTCAGTCAGGTACAGACCGGGCATATGTTGAGTTTAGGCTACCCACATGCTTGGACAAAATGTACTTAGGCTGTATTCAGATTGCAAAATGTAGACAATGGTTAACGATAGCTTTGGCATACATTCGAAATAATTTATGCATGATCTCGGCAAAGATTGTGTTTACATCAGACAAATCTTGGACAAGGGCTTATAGATTGGACGTACTTTGAATCGATTGAGCATTTAAAGAAGGAACTGATGGATTATCTTGTCTACTATAACAAGTTGAGACCTCATCAGGCACTGGGAGGAAAGACTCCTGAAAAGTTCGCTCAATCGTGTCAACGAATTACCTAACCTTTACAATTGCGAGGAGCAAAGCGACGTGGCAGTCCAGCATGTTAGCCTCCCTGGATTCCTGCCTACGCAGGAATGACAAGGAAAGTGGTTCATGTTTCAAAACTGTCCTTGTACGATTGTCACCCTTGGAAAGATTAGCTTACCCATAGCGAAGACACGGGCTGTAGGTATTCATTTCCAAGGGTCTTGCGGGTAGAGAACTTCGGATAAGCAATTATAATGTTTTTCACAGAAAAACAAACCTTGCGCTTTCCAAGGGTGACAACAACCTTAACCCATGAAACATGAAACACTTTACCCTAATTGACTGTTTTTAAACAACAATCCATAGATCCAAATGAAACAAAACCTGAAACGCCCCTCAATGGAGCTTCATCCCATTTTCCACTTTTGGATCGGTTGTCGCCAGGCAAATAGCCCCTTCCGCATCACCACATCCAAGCAACAAAAACTGTGATTCAAACCCTGCAATATTTTTAGACCCAAGATTCACTGCCCCCAAAACTTGCCGGCCCACCAAAGCTTCGGGTGTATAATTCACCGTAATTTGAGCGGAGGTTTGAAGAATGCCAAGCTCATCCCCAAAATCGACCCATACTTTATAAGCGGGTTTAATGGCGCGGGTGAAGGGCTCAGCCTTAACAATGGTTCCGGAACGAATCTCAACTTTGGAAAAGTCTTCATAGGTAATAGTCATATTGGTTTCTCCTTATAGAATTATATGCACCTCATGGACGCATAAGATCGGTAAAAATGGTTAAATAGGTAGGAAAAGAGAGACCGAGGGCCTATCGCTTATAGAGAAAACAGAGATTTATGGCAAACTTGTTTAATGTCATACACAAACTGTAGTAAGGTTTTAGGTTCATTACAAGTTCATTTTCGGAAAAGTGCTAGACTCCTATCTCATTTTTTTAAGACACCTTATTGTTTTGCGCTCAGAATATCATCAAAACCGGCCATGATGCTTATCCAAAAAATAAAAAGATGCTGATTGATGTTCCTAAACCCAATGATAGCAAAGATTAGAACCTCACTGAAGGCCGAAAAGCTCTCGAAGAAACGGCCACATTTTTTAAATCCGCACTTATGAAATCTAGTGATTGCTTTCCTAATTAAGAGAGAGTACAATGTTGGGTGAGTTTAAACGCTTAATAATTAAGGAATGAAATCGTAGAGATAAAGTGCTCTGCGTAAGAAACTAAGTAGACGTATTGCCTCCTTCTTCTTACCCCAGCCACCGCCTCCTCCAAAAAATAACTTGTTTAAAGATTTTTTGTGCGCTTTCAGTTAAAACTCATTTTTAAATTAACACTTTTAAGGAAATACATATGAAAAACGGTACTGTAAAATGGTTCAACCCAACAAAAGGTTATGGATTCATTCAAGTTGAAGAAGGTGGAAACGATGTATTCGTTCACATTACTGAAGTTGAAAAATCAGGTCTACAAACCTTGAATGAGGGGCAAACTGTAACCTTTGAACTTGCTACAAACAATGGCAAGACATCAGCTGTGAACATTAAAGTACAGTAGAAACATCATCCTGGTTGTAAGAAGAGTGTCGATAGCTTAAGCCTTCTGATCCAGAAGCTTTTGTAAATAAAGTAAACACTCTTCTCGACCGGGTTCTAAATCTTTAGACAGCCACCACTTCTCTACGTCTCTTAACAGACGTCCCACCTCTTCCCCTTTTTTAATACCTCGAGCCAGGATATCTTTACCTGTGAGCGGAAAGGTTGGCACCTCCCACTTATCATAAGCGTCATTTAAATCGGAGAGGAATTCATTTGCCTTTTTATCGCTCATTTTCTTTTCTGACACTTGTGTTGCAACTTGAAAAAAAGCAAGGTCAAACACTTTTTGCTTTCCCCACCGAAAAGCTTGGGGCTTAAAAGAAGCAATGGAAATGTAATCATGCTCTGCAGTGAGAAAGCCCAACATCGCCTCTTGGGCACGGGAAAGCCTAAGATGTGATTTTATCTCCGAAACATTGGGTTGCAAAGCAGCGAGCCTAAGCATTGCAGAGGCTTGTATTTTCATCATGCTTTCAAGAGTGACAAGTGACTTTAAAGTATCCCAAGACCCCGGATGAAGAATATAGGGGAGAACACCCGTACCCTTCATTGCTTCAAGGGTATGGAGTGGTGCAGGAAGCTCAAGAATTTTGAGGAACTCATCTGTTACGCGTTCTTTCGCTAAATGGGGCAGGTGTGAAGCATAGAGACGACAAGCCTCTAAGCCTTGCATGTCATAGGGAATGTGGCCGAATCTCGCTGAAAATCTGAAGAATCGCAGGATCCTCAAATAGTCTTCTTTGATTCGTTGTTCTGCATCTCCGATAAAGCGAATACGATGCGCCTGCAGATCCTCTAGGCCCCCAACAGGATCATAGATTTCACCTGTTCTATCTGCATAGAGAGCATTTACGGTGAAGTCTCTCCTCTTGGCATCTTGTACCCAATCTTCTGTAAAAGCGACATGCGCCTTGCGACCAAAAGTTTTGATATCGACACGTAAAGCCGTGATTTGATAAGGCCTTTTATCAATGACAACCGTTACTGTGCCATGATCAATGCCGGTAGGTATAACTTTGAATTTATTTTTTTCAAGAAAATCCATGACCCAATGAGGGTCCCGATCGATGGCAAGGTCAATATCTTCCACAGGCAAACCCAGTAGACCGTCTCGTACAGCTCCACCAACAACCCGAATTTTTGCTCCATTTGCTTCAAGGACGTCAAATAAGGATTGAAAGTGTTGGTCTAAAAGCCAGTTTGCAGAAAGATGCGTCATCATTGAAATATATAATGCCAAGCAGCCAAAGAAAAGCAAACAGCAAAAAGACTATCTAAGCGATCTAAGAAACCACCGTGGCCAGGAATAAAAGGGCTCGAATCTTTGATTCCCGCTTTTCTTTTGAAAATGGATTCAAGGACATCGCCAAGCTGTGCAATCAAAACAAGAGCCACTATGCCAAGAATCGAGAAAACCCCTGGCACCAACCAAAGGGCTGAAACATAGGCTATAGCTGAGCCTCCTATCATGCCCGAAATAAACCCTGACCAGGTTTTTTTGGGACTTATTGATGGGATCCACTTCGGTCCTTTTAAAAGAACCCCTCCAACATAGGCAAGGATATCTGTAGCCCAAACAAGAAATAAAAGCCAAAAAACGAGCTTCCACCCTTCTTCCTGGCTCAAAGAGAGGTAAAACCAATAAGAGCCAATGCCAAGGTAGGCTAAGCCCAAAAGAAAGAAAAACACTTGGGAAATGATATGCATTTGAAGCTTTTTACACAGAAGAAACCACTCAAAAAAAACGAAGAGCCCAATAAGGCCAACAAAAATAAGGCTCGCGGGCGGGCCAATGTATAAAAGATAGAGAGAAAGTGGCAAAAGAATTAATGCCGATAAAATTCTTTGTTGTAAATTCGTTGATTTTCTAAATTTAGGCAGCTGTGCCAAATCGCCTCTCTCGCTCTTGAAAGGTTAAAAGAGCATTCATGAAATCTTCGGGGGTAAACTCGGGCCAAAATTTTTCAATAAATACAAGTTCCGTATAGGCGACTTGCCAGAGCAGATAATTACTGATTCGCTTTTCTCCACTCGTTCGTATAAGAAGATCCGGATCAGGAATACCGTGGGTATAGAGATGCTTTTCAAAAACCAAATCATCAATATCCGCAGGCTCTAGGCGATGGTCACGAACCTTTTCAGCAATCTCTTGCACAGCATGAATAATCTCTGCGCGACTTCCATAACTCACGGCCATTTGCAATGTCAGTTTTTTATTCGGTTTTGTCAGTTCTTCGACGTGCTCAACGAGCTCTAAAATAGTGTTTGGTAAAAGGTAACGCTCCCCAATGACTTTTAGCCTCACCCCTTCCTTATGAAGCTCTTCCGCTTCTGTTTCGAGATAATGCTTTAAAAGAGACATAAGCCCAGTCACTTCATTTGGATCACGTCTCCAATTTTCAGAAGAGAAGGCATATAGAGTTAGGTATTCAACCCCAATTCGCGAAGAAGCCGTCACAATGTCACGTGCCACCTCACTCCCCCGCTTATGACCTTCTAAACGAGAAAGATTCTGTGACTTCGCCCAGCGGCCGTTTCCATCCATAATGATAGCTACATGCTGAGGTACTTTTAATAATTTCTTTTCAGCCATCGTTGGGCCCACCTTCAAATAACTGATTTCTTATACTTTGAATTGGCCAAAAATGCAAAAATAATATCTGCAGATAAAACCATTGGGTTATACTTGCATAATTTCTTTTTCTTTGTGCGCTAATGCTTCATCTATTTTTTTAATAAACTCATCCGTAATTCGTTGAATTTCATCTGCTGACCTATGAGCTTCATCTTCAGAAACATGTCCATCTTTTTCTTGTGACTTAATATGATCCATTCCGTCACGACGGATATTACGTACAGCAACCCGCCCTTGTTCTGCATACTTTCCAGCAACTTTAACTAGTTCTTTCCGCCTCTCTTCACTCAAGTCAGGCAGAGGAACGCGAATCGTGTTGCCTGCTGTTGCAGGGTTAAGTCCGAGCCCTGCTTCTCGAATCGCTTTTTCAACAAGAGGGGCCAAAGATTCATCCCAGATTTGAACCGTTAACAAACGTGGCTCAGGAACATTTATGTTTCCAACCTGGTGAATATGCATACGACTTCCATAGGCATCAACGGTCACAGATTCAAGGAGACTTGGCGAAGCCCTCCCTGTTCTTAGTCCTGAAAAATCCTTGTGCACAATCTCAAAGGCCGCTTCCATTCGTTCTCTTAATTTGTCAATTGTTTCTTTACTCACAAGAACCTCTCTTCGCTATTTCAATCGCCAGTCCCTATACATTTTCACAATGTGTAGGGAAAATCCATCATTTTTTAAACACCAGCATTTCAACTCGCTAAAGCCTTATTGGCTAATTATGGTAAAGCGTCCTTTTTTCTGAAGGGCTTCAAGAATTCCATGGGGTTTACGAATAGAAAAAACCATAATTGGAATTTGGCTTTCCCGAGCCAAGGCAATGGCCGCAGCATCCATAACGCGCAGATTATCTGTTAAAACTTGTTGATAGGTAAGTTCTGGATAAAACGTAGCGTCACTATCTTTCAGTGGATCTGAGCTGTAAATGCCATCAACCTTTGTCGCCTTCATTAATAAATTGCAATTTAACTCAGAAGCTCTCAACGCGGCGGCTGAATCCGTTGTAAAGTATGGGTTCCCCGTCCCAGCAGCACAAATCACGATGCGTCCCTTCGCCATATGATGGGCTGCTCTCCGTCGGATATAGGGTTCACAAACGGATTGAATCGATATGGCAGACATCACGCGTGTTGGTATCTCCATTTGTTCCAGTTTATTTTGAAGAGCCAAGGCATTCATTACCGTTGCCAACATTCCCATATGATCAGATGCGGTCCGCTCAATCCCTTGAGCTTCACCATTTAATCCTCGGAAAATATTTCCACCCCCAACAACAATGGCCATTTCAATGCCATTATCATAAACCTCTTTAATTTCCGAACAAATACGATCAATTGTTGGAACATCGAGCCCATATGTTTGCTGCCCCATCAAAGCTTCGCCAGATAGTTTTAATAGGACGCGTTTATATTGGGGTTGATTCATCCTTAACTCTTGAGTTGTTCTGCAACTTCAGACGCGAAATCTGTGGCCTCTTTTTCGATGCCTTCGCCGAGCCCAAAACGAATGAAGCCAACTAGCTTCACTGGACTTCCAAGGTCTTTTGATGCCGCTGCGACGACATCCTTTACTTTGGTTTTTCCATCGATAACAAAGGCTTGTTCTTCAAACACAACTTCCTCATAAAACTTACGAAGGCGACCTTCGATCATTTTATCTATAAATTCAGGCGGTTTTCCTGACGCTAATGCTTGCTCCCGGATAATATCGCGCTCTCGGTCAATCTCTTCACGGCTCAATGAATCAACATTCAATGACGAAGGATTCGTTGCTGCAACATGCATAGCAAGCTGTCTTCCGAGAGACTCGAGTTTATCCTGTGGGCCAGATGATTCGAGAGCCACTAAAACACCGAGTCTTCCTAAATTTGGCGCAACGGCGTTATGTATATAGGAAACAACAACACCTTCTGAAACGTCGAGGAACCCAGAGCGACGTAAACTCATGTTCTCACCAATGGTGGCAATCAAGTGAGTAAGCTCCTCTTCAACGGTTTTTCCCTTGTCAGGATAATCCTTCCTTTTCAGAGCTTCTAGATCTCCTTGCGTTCCAATAGCAATCTCTGCTGTTGTACGAGCAAATTCTTGGAATTGATCATTTTTGCCAACAAAGTCAGTCTCTGCGTTGACTTCAACAATGGCTCCTTTGTTGCCCCCACAAGCAACCGCAATAAGACCCTCAGCCGCAACGCGACCTGACTTTTTCGCAGCAGCCGCGAGCCCTTTTTTGCGCAGCCAGTCAACAGCATCATCTAATTCACCAGCTGTTTCAACGAGTGCTTTCTTACAATCCATCATACCTGCGCCAGTTTTTTCGCGCAGTTCCTTGACGAGAGCGGAAGTAATTTCGGCCATTAATCTACTCCTTCTTTGACTTGGTTTTTGCTGTAGCCGCCTTCTTTTCCTTAGCAGGGGCTTTTTTGGGTGCAGCTTTCTTAGTCTCCGTTTTTTCCTCGGACTTTACTTCCTTCTCAGAAGCTGATTTTTTCGCCTTTGCTGTTTCTTTTGGCTTACTTTCTGCTTTGTCCTTCGAACTATCTGCAGCTTTTGCCTTCTCATTTTTGGCTTCAGTAGCTTTTTCTTTAGGCTTTTCTGCTGACTTTTTCTTAGTTGCTGATTTCGCCTCGGGCTTTGCCTCTACCTTTTCTTTTGACGTTTTAGCTGGCGCTTCTGTTTCAACGATGGCAATGGCCTCCGCTTCCACTTCTGCTTTTAAGAGAGGTTCTTCATCAACTGCAACCGTCACCTCTTCAGCTTCACCAAGATCACCACCCCTTGTTTGCATTTCAGCCTGCAATCCATCCAAAATAGCAGCTGAGATAAGTGTACAGTAAAGCTCAATCGCTCTTTGCGCATCATCATTCCCAGGAATGAGGTAATCAATCCCATCTGGATTTGAGTTACTATCAACGATCGCAACAACTGGGATCCCAAGTTTATTCGCTTCTTTAACAGCGATATCCTCTTTATTGGTATCAATGACGAACAAAATCTCAGGCACACCCCCCATGTCTTTAATGCCGCCCAATGAAAGTTCTAACTTGTTTCGTTCTCTCTCAAGCGTCAAAAGTTCTTTCTTTGTAAATCCGTGGGTCCCTTCAGCAAATTGTTCTTCAAGTTCTCTCAGGTGGGTAATTGATTGAGAGATCGTTTTCCAGTTGGTTAACATTCCACCTAACCAACGGTGATTGACATAATATTGACCACAAAGAGAAGCTGCCTCTTTTACTTTTTGAGAGGCTTGTCTTTTTGTACCGACAAAAAGTACCTTTCCACCATTCGCCACGGTTTGACGAATAACGTCCAAGGCTGCATGCAACATAGGAACCGTTTGTTGAAGGTCGATAATGTGTATTCCACCACGTGATCCGAATAGATAGGAATCCATTTTAGGGTTCCAACGACGTGTTTGGTGACCAAAGTGAACACCAGCTTCCAAAAGTTGGCGCATAGTAAATGTTGGCATCATGATAAATTTTCCTTTCTCCAGTTATGCCACCGCAGAGAAAGAGGTCCAATTGCATGGCACCGGAGATAATTCCTCTGCGTGAGAATTTAGCCATCAAAATGATGAGCTTTGTGATTATATACTCATAAATTGGACGAAACGACAAGGGAAATTTATTAATTGACTCCTTCAAGCCACCAAAGCCACTGCTTGATTTACGACTGACCATAAACTACTTGCTGCAGAAAAGAATGTATCCTTTACATCTCTCAAAAGCCCAACAGCTTTTCTAGCAATAGGTCGATCAAAAAACTGGTCCACCTGATCATCTATTGTAGAAGAAACCCCGAATATTATCATGGGGAAGAACGTAAGCTGTAGCGAGTGAAACACCTTCAAGAGGCATCTGAATAAGTCGATGATGAGAGCATTTTATTCTATCTGAGAGGTATTAAGATGCCTCTTATTAGCGTCAGATATTTTTTAAAACTTTTAAATTGTGTATTTGACGAATCATAAAAAAGGTGATAAAGGGATCACGTTTTACGATTAATAAAAATTTGTTTTTAGCTTCGTTCGTATATTTGTTGGCATCAAAGCTCTTTAAAATTTTATGACAAAGTTAAAAACAAAAGTATCAAGAAAAGGAATAAGGCACTATGTCTACTCAACAAGCCCAATCAAAAGATCCTCAGTTTTCAAAGTTGCGCGCAGCTCTTTGGCCTATCCAAGGGACAGAAATGAAAAAATTCTTGCCGATGGGTATGATGATGTTTTTCATACTTTTTAACTACACGATCTTAAGAGACACAAAGGATACGCTTGTTGTTGGAGCCTCTGGCGCTGAAGCGATAAGCTTCTTAAAGTTCTGGGGTGTAACGCCTATGTCAATTATCTTTGTGATCATCTATGCAAAATTAAGCAACCTTCTCTCGAAGGAAAGTTTGTTCTATGCTTGTATTGTCCCCTTCATTCTATTTTTCGGTGCATTTGCATTTATCATTTATCCTAACAAAGATCTTTTACACCCCTCATCAGAAACCGTAAAAGCCATGCAAGAATCCATTCCAGCGTTAAGGTTTATTTTTGCTTTGTGGGGAGCCTGGTCATATGCTGTCTTTTATATTATGGCCGAACTTTGGGGAAGCGTTGTTGTGTCCTTGCTTTTCTGGCAGTTTGCAAACGAAATCACGCGAACAAATGAAGCGAAACGATTCTATGCTTTATTCCCACTTCTCGGTAACGTCGCATTAATCTTATCTGGTCAAACAGTGACTTATCTTTCTGATATTCGCGGTTATTATCCTCCCGAAGTTGATGCATGGGGTATTAGCTTGAACTACATGATGGGCGCCGTTGTTATTGCTGGATTTGCAACTGTGATTATTTACTGGTGGATGAACAGAGCAGTTCTTACAGATCCTTTCTATTATGACGAAGCTTCAGATAAGAAAAAGGAAAAGAAAGAGAAGCCGAAACTTTCAATGGCAGAAAGCTTTAAGTACCTGTTCACTTCACGGTACTTAGGTTTTATCGCTCTGCTTGTTTTGGGCTATGGTATGGCTATTAACCTTGTTGAAATTACATGGAAAAGCCAAATCAAAATCCTCTATACAATCGACGGCGTTTTCAGTGAAAACAGCTACAGTGCCTTCATGGGTAACTTCTCTACCTTCACGGGCATTGCAACGATCGCTCTGATCTTAATGTGTAAGGGAATCGTTCGCCGATTCGGTTGGTTGACAGGTGCGATTTTGACACCAACAATCCTCTTGATCACAGGCGTTCTGTTCTACGTATTCGTCATTTTCCGCGATCAATTAGATTGGCTAACTGTTGCAATGGGTGCAACCCCTGTATTCCTTGCAGTTATGATAGGTGCAGCTCAAAATATCTTAAGTAAGGGTACAAAATATTCACTCTTTGACCCAACAAAAGAAATGTCCTATATCCCTCTTGATCAAGAATTAAAGGTTAAAGGTAAGGCAGCTGTTGACGTCATCGGTGGTCGACTTGGTAAGTCAGGTGGAGCCGTTGTACAGCAGTTCCTTTTGGTTACAGTCTCAGCCACAGCAACGCAAATCACAATTGCTCCTTATGCTGCAGGCGTCATGATCATCGTTATCTTAGCTTGGATGTTCGCCGCAGGCGGATTGAGCAAGATGTATAATGAAAAAATTGCTGAAAAAGAGAACGAAGCTAAAAAGGCTAAGTAGAATAGACGTTAGGGACATGTCTCAAATTTTAGAGACATGCCCCTAACACATTGATTGTTAAATAAAGATTTTGTTTGTGTCAGACTGAAGTTCTTGTCTACACTTTGCTCGAATTTATAAATAGGGACAATTTCATGACATCAGAAGCAAAAGTTCTCTCTGAAGGTGTATCAGGCTCCCTCAAACAATTTACCTGCGTTGACCAAAAGTCTTTTTCGTACTGGCGTCTACGTATACTTTACGCAACTATCATTGGGTATGCATCTTTTTACCTCGTAAGACAAAATTTTTCGATGTGCATGCCCGGTATCATGGAAGAGTTTGGTTTTTCAAAAGTCGAACTAGGTTGGGTCGCCACTTTTTTCTCAATTGTTTACGGATGCGGAAAACTTATTAATGGCTACCTAAGTGATCGTTCCGACGCTCGTTATTTTATGACCGTAGGCTTACTCCTTTCTGCAGTCGTTAGTTTTCTCATGGGGCTTGGTTTTGGCCTCATGTTTTTTGCCATTTTATGGGGACTTAATGGGTGTTTTCAATCAATGGGTTGGCCTCCCTGCGCCCGCCTCATAACCCATTGGTTTAGTCCATCTGAGCTTGGTTCGAAATGGGCGCTCTGGGCCTCATCTCACCAAATTGGAGCTGTTGCTATTTTTGGACTCGGTGGATTTCTTATTGAAAATTATGGATGGCGTTCCGCATTTATTATTCCATCTTTCTTTGCCGTATTACTAGCTATCCTCATTTTTAATCGATTAAGAGATACACCCCAACAAGTTGGCCTCCCCCCTGTCGAAGAATATAAGGGAGACGTTGCTCACCTCTCTGAAAACCATGATGAGCGGATTACGTTCACCGAAGTTCTGACCACCGTTTTTGCCAATAAACTTGTTTGGTTCATGGCCATTGCAAATATGTGCTTATACATCCCTCGTATGGGTATTTTCTTTTGGGCCCCTACGTTTTTAAAAGAGTTCAAGGGTGTTACGCTTATCATTGCGGGCATGCAACTTGTCGGCTTTGAAATTGCCAGTCTTGTAGGAGGAATTGCGGCGGGTTGGATTTCTGATAAACTTTTCCGTGGGCGACGAGGCCCCGTCGCGACTGTATTCCTTATTGGACTTGCCGTTTCTCTTTATCTCGTTTGGAAAACCCCTCCTGGCCATCCCTTTTTGGATGCTGGGATTCTCATGATTGCTGGATTCCTGCTTAATGGCCCTCAAGTCCTAAATGGCGTGGCAACAGCTGACTTTGCTTCTAAACGCGCCGTAGGCGTTGCAACGGGCTTAACAGGCGTGTGCGCTTATATTGGTTCCGCGTTTGCAGGAGCAGGAGTTGGTCACATTGTAGAAAAATTTGGTTGGGAAGGTGGATTCTTCCTCTTTGTCTTAACCGCCCTTATTGGTGCTTTCTTCTTTGCTCTCACCTGGAATCATAGGTCTAAAGTATTGGAGATGCAGGCAGAGGAGGTTGATTCAATTTCCTAGATTGAAAATGAACTTCCGCATCCGCAAGAGCTACTTGCATTTGGGTTTTTAATTTGAAATGAAGCGCCAATAAGTTCTTCCACAAAATCAACTTCTGAACCTTCAGCCAAAGCGAGGGAAGCCTCATCAATGACAACTGTTATACCTTGCTCCCCAAAAACGCAATCATCTTCATTTTTGACATGATCAAGCGAAAAGCTATATTGAAATCCTGCACAACCACCGCCTGAGATTGAAACTCTAAACATAAGATGATTTGAGTCTTTTTCTTCAGACATGAGTGAATTGATTTTTTTAATCGCTGATTCAGTTAATTTAATACTCATAAAAATTCCTACTCATACACTACCTTTAATATAGTATAATCCATAGAAAATTAACAGCCTGTTGAAGAGGCATCAATATGTGTGATAAGTATGTGCTCAATAAACCCCTTACATAATGGTATGATATGAACTTCTTTCATCATTTTCGTGAAGAAATTTTAAAGACTTTGCAACAACTTATGAAGGACGGCGTCCTTCCTGATAGATTGGATTTAAGTAAAGTTACAACCGAACCTCCAAAAGATCCAAACCACGGTGACCTTGCAACGAATGCAGCCATGGTTCTTGCAAAACCCACTCAAAAAAATCCACGAGAGCTAGGAGAACTTATTGCTCATCAATTAGAGAGTCTCGCCCATGTCGAACAGGTGACTGTTGCTGGCCCTGGATTTATTAACCTTAAACTTTCCACAGATTTCTGGTATGCACAGCTCCAGAGCATCCTTAAAGAAAAAGAAGCTTTTGGCGCTTCCCATTTAGGCCTGGGAGAAAAGATTAATCTTGAGTATGTATCAGCAAATCCAACCGGCCCCATGCATGCAGGCCATGGAAGAATATCAATCATTGCTGACGTTCTTGCAAACCTCTTGGAAAAAGTAGGTTACGTTGTTGTTCGTGAGTTCTATATCAATGATGCTGGATCGCAGGCTCAAAAACTGTCTAAATCATTATTCCTCCGTTATAAGGAAGCCTTGGGTTACCCAATTGAATCCATTCCTGAAGGACATTATCCAGGTGAATATTTAATGGAAGTTGGGCAAGCTCTCGCGGATAGAGATGGAGATAAATGGCTACATATCCCAGAAGAGGAATGGCTCGAACCCTTGCGTGAATTTGCTGTCAACGCAATGATGGTTCAAATTCGCAAGGACCTAGACCTTATGGGAATCTCCCACGAAGTGTTCACCTCTGAAATGGAATTGCACAAATCTGGGGCCATTGATAAAGCCATTAATTTGCTCTCTGAAAAAAATCTTGTTTACAAAGGCGTCCTCGAACCACCCAAAGGAAAAACTTTAGAAGATTGGGAACCCCGTCCCCAACTATTATTTCGCTCGACAGAATTTGGAGATGATGTTGATCGACCGCTTAAAAAATCTGATGACTCCTGGACCTATTTTGCTGGCGACATTGCCTATCATTACGACAAGTTTTCGCGGGGGTTTACTAAAATGATCGATGCTTGGGGGGCCGATCATGCTGGGTATGTGAAGCGACTGAAAGCTGCAGTGAAAGCAATAACCCAAGACAAAGGTCACCTTGATATCATCCTATGTCAAATTGTAAATTTTACAGAAGGAGGTAAGCCGGTAAAGATGTCGAAACGGGCGGGAACTTTAATTGAAGTCCGTGATGTTATTGAAAAAGTTGGGAGAGACGCTCTCCGCTTTATGATGGTCAGTCGAAAAAATGATGCTCATCTGGACTTTGATTACCAAAAGGTTCTGGAACAAACAAAAGACAACCCTGTTTTCTATATTCAATATGCTCACGCTAGGTGCTATTCCGCCATGCGCATTGCTGCAGAAGTCTTCCCTAACTGGGAAAATACACCTCCGAATCAACTTGAACTCCTTGCAGATCCGGATGAACTTCACCTTTTAAAACTTCTTGCCGGATGGCCACGACAAGTTGAAACAGCTGCAATCGCTCGCGAACCACACCGGTTATGTTATTACCTCTATGAAATTTCCGCTCAATTTCATATGCTATGGAATAAAGGAAAAGACAATGCACTCTTGAGATTCATTGTTGCAGATAATCCTGAGCTAACACGCACAAGAATGGCAATGATTCAAAGTGTAACCCATGTTATTGCTTCAGGACTTAAGATTTTTGGAGTGACCCCAGTAAAGGAGATGAGGGAATGAATTTCACCCCTGATAATGATGATAGACTATGGAAAAGTGAAGAACCAAAAGGATGGTACCGATTTGGATCACCCCTCCGGTTTATCGTCTTTATCGCGCTTCTTGTCGCTCTTGTAATTGTATGTTGGTATTTGTTGTCATCTTCACGGCAAACATTCACGCCCAACGAATTGGCATATATTGAGGCAGATAATACACCTTATAAAGTCCAAGCCGAAGACCAAGGGGTTCCCCATATCAAGCATCAAGACAAATTAATATATGGACGAATTCGTAACGACCAACAAGAACCCATTGTTGAACATATCCTCCCTGATCCTGAGGAGCCGTCGCTAAAAATGGTCGAACAATTTGTCAATGAAGAAACAAAATCCGATCCTACCAAAGCCACTCTTATAGAGAACAACAGCGAAATAAGTTCAATTGCCGATTTAATCGAGGATCCTTCTTTTGACTCTCCCCCACCTCAGCCTAAAAAAGAGGGAACAATTTATCTGCAGTTTGCTTCTTTTAAAACGAAAAAGCTAGCCGATTCGGAGTGGAAAGAATTAACTCAAGAGCATGAAGATATTTTAGGATCTTGTGAGGCGCTCATCGAGCGGGTTGATTTAGGAGCAAGCAAAGGAATTGAATATCGTATTCGAACAGGCCCATTTCAAACACCCCAAGAAGCACAAAAAATACATGCAAAGCTTAAAGAAAGAAAGGTTGATTGCGTTGTTATTCAGTAAAAATTGTGCTCCTGTCATTTTTGGCTGTTCAGGTCTTGTGTTAAGCGATGAAGAAATCGAGTTTTTTAAGAAAACACAGCCCATGGGATTTATAATTTTTGGAAGAAATGTACAAGATAAGCACCAATTAAAAAAATTAATCCAGGATCTTAAATCCACGTGCAATCATTCAAACCCCCTCATATTAATTGACCAAGAAGGGGGGCGTGTCGCAAGGCTTAAAGCGCCATACTGGGACATCACTCCGGCCGTTCAAACTCTTGTTTCCGATGATTTAGAAACAACGAAAAAAAACATTCGCCAAGCTTATACGAAAATTGCGGCAGACCTTGATGAAGTTGGGATCAACTGCAACTGTGCGCCTGTCCTTGATCTTCATGTCCCTCATGCTGATCCAATTATGGGTGATCGAACATTTCACTCAAACCCTGAAATTGTCGCTGAATTGGGGGCCGTTGCAATAGAAACCCTGCAAAAATGCAACATCATTCCTATCATGAAGCACATCCCAGGTCATGGCGCAGCTCTAACGGATAGCCATAAAGAATTGCCGGTCATCAATCTTTCCTATGAGGATTTACTCGCTCACTTCCTACCTTTTAAAATGAATGGAGCGTGCCCTATCGCGATGACAGCCCATATTGTCTACACCGCGATTGATCCAGACCAACCAGCAACCCATTCCGCTGCTGTCATTCAGAAAATAATCAGAGAAGACATTGGTTTTAAAGGCCTGCTTGTTTCTGATGATATTGGAATGTCTGCTTTAACGGGTTCTTATGCTGAGCGAACAAGGCGTGCTCTTCAGGCAGGCTGTGACGGTGTATTACACTGTTCAGGAGACCTTTCTGAAATGCGGGAGGTCATGGAAGGAGTTAGTTAATGGAGCTCATACTTAAAATAATTGTTATCGGTATTCCCATTCTCATTGCGATTACGCTCCATGAAGCTGCCCATGGGTATGCAGCTCTTCGATATGGAGATGATACGGCCCTTCGCATGGGTCGGGTGTCATTAAACCCGTTTCGTCACATTGACCCCATAGGAACAGTTATTATTCCAGGATTCTTGCTCCTCTCTGGATCCCCGTTTCTTTTTGGCTATGCCAAACCCGTTCCCGTTAATTTTAATCGATTGAACAATCCCCGAAGAGACAGTGTCCTGGTAGCGGGTGCAGGCCCTGCTACAAATATACTCATTGCGTATGTTTCAGCGTTACTTCTTCACTTCCTTTTCATATTTCCTTCACCTTTAGATGATTTTCTCAAAATCATGCTGGATATTTCGATACGAATCAATGTAATGCTTGCCGTATTTAACATGCTCCCCATCCCGCCTCTTGATGGTGGTCGCGTTGCCGTCGGCCTTTTGCCTGATTCAATGGCTATTCCCCTAGCGCGGCTTGAACCCTATGGAATTTTTATTGTTCTTGGATTGCTGGTTATTCCCACGCTTCTAGGATTCAATTTGCTTGCGTGGCTAATTCTCAATCCAATTCAGTATATTACAAAAATTGTAATGGTTTTAGCTGGACTTTCATAAAAAAAAGAGTGTATAAAGCTAGTAATACGTTCATTATTCTATTCACTGGTGTAAGGGGGTCCTTATGGGATTTAGTTTAAGCCATCTTCTTCTTGTTCTTGTTGCTGTATTATTTGTCTTTGGAGCTGGTCGTTTGCCCACAATGATGAAGGATCTTGCAAAAGGCCTTCGCGCTTTTAAGGACGGCCTTAAAGATGATGAAGAGCAACCTCAGCTTCTAAGCGATAATTCATCAAAGAGCAGAAAGCGCTCATGAGTTTTGCTGGCTGGGCTGAACTACTTTTTATTGCTGTTCTCGCCTTTATTATTATTGGCCCCAAAGACCTTCCAAAAGTCCTCTATACGCTAGGTCGCTTGCTTGGTAATGTCCGCCGCCTTGCAAATGAATTCATGACTGAGTTTGAAGCCATTCGTACTCTAAAGGAAGGCGAAGACAACCACAAAAAAAGAAAAAGGGAAAACACATGAAAGGCTATTTATTGACTTTGACTTTTTCAATCTTAGCTTTAGGGCAAGTCCAAGCTCTTAAAGTCTATCTGCTCTCAAATCATAATAATGCGGGGGATCGGAATCATACGCTCGGCATCGCCAATCACTTATCAGCTCAAGCCATTGAAATCGACACGAGCAGCACAAGCCCTGAAAGCATAAAAGAAGATGTAATGAAAGCGTTAAAAAATGAAAAAGTAATTGTTCTTGGTGCGGGAGAAGGAGGCGTTCAGGGAATACAACAGCTTTCCACAATGCCAAATCTGACGATAGCTCTTTCTTCACATATGTACCTACCAAGCTATAGTGATGATGTTATAAATAAGGTTAACTTTATCGCCCTTCCTAAACATACACCTGATAATGATAAGAAAAAATTGGGTGCTAAGCTCATTGAAGTCACTGGCGTACCTCATAACAGAGAACGCAAAGTTGCTGAACAAACATATAATGAATGGAAAAAAGAACTTCCTGCTTGCTCGCGCTATGTTGGCGTTATGCTTGGAGGAGATGCACCAACGCCTACAAATGAGATTCGTTTATTTACCAAAAAAGATGCTGAACAGCTTGCAAAATATCTTGCTGAACATACTAAAGATGAATGCATTCTTGTCCTGAACGGCCCACGAACCGGGAAGCACGATGACAACCACAATGTTATTTCTACAGCCCATAAGGATGGCAAGCTGGATAAGGTTACACAGCACTTTGTACACCTCTTAAAAGAGCAATTGGACTCTAAACGAGTAAAGGTTTTTGATTTTCAATTTAATAACAAGACCCCCTACAATTCTTTTGACCTAGCCATCGGCGCTATAAATGAAACTGACGGATATCTGCTGATCCCGGGCGATTCAACGTCCATGGTCTCTGAAGCCATTGATAATATTAAGCCGGGCCATGTCCTTATCTATACAAATAATGCAATGAATGAGATTCACACCGCACATGTGCAAACTGAACTTGAAGCGAGCCGCGCGTCTGTTTTAGAAAATTATCAGGCAGTTAAAACAAATTCCCCTTCAACTTCTCAAGCATCAGAGAGCGCAGCAGAGTCTATCGCTAAGAAACTGAAGGAACTCGCTAACATTTAACTTTATAAGTTTTCCTCATGCAAAAACCATTACTTGAGCATCTTATTGAACTACGTCAAAGACTCTTATATTGCTTCGTCGTGCTTGGGCTTGGCGTGGCTGCGTGTTACCCACTTGCTCCATATATATTCCAGTTTTTAACGGAGCCTTTATGGGAAGCTCTTGGTAAGGACCCAAGCCGTCATCTTATTTATACAGGCTTAGCCGAGGCTTTTCTCACCTACCTTAAAGTCGCCTTTTTAAGTGGTTTTGCGTTAACTTTGCCGTTCACGCTTTGGCAAATTGCTCAATTTGTTGGACCAGGACTGCATAACTCAGAACGAAAAGCGATCTGGCCGGCCCTTATTTTTAGTCCCATTCTTTTTTTGTTAGGAGCAAGCTTAGCCTATTATGTTGTTTGTCCATGGGCATGGGAGTTTTTCCTGAGCTTTGAAGTCCCATCCTCTGCATCTGGATTTTCGATACAACTTGAGGCGCGAATGGAAGAATATTTCTCCCTCATCCTGAAACTCATATTGGCTTTTGGCCTATGTTTTCAGCTGCCCTTAGTTTTGGTTGGCCTAGCAAAACTCGGACTTCTTTCGGTCAATTCTTTAGAACGGAATCGAAAGTACGCCTTCTTGATTATTGTGATTGTGGCTGCGGTCATCACCCCCCCCGATATCATTAGTCCTTTAAGTTTGATAATTCCTCTTTATTCCCTCTATGAAATTTCTATAGGTCTGGTAAAACTATCTATGAAAAAGAAAGGACCTTATCGTGTTGGACATCAAGTGGATTCGTGAAAATCAGGAAACCTTTGATATTGCTCTAGAAAAAAGAGGACATGAAAAGGTCGCGCATAAACTTATGCTCTTGGACGAAGATCGACGAAAAGCCATCCAAGCAACCCAAGACTTCCAAAACCAACGGAATCAAATTGCCAAAAAAATTGGTGAAATAAAAAAGCAAGGCGGCAACGCTGAAGACCTCTTGGACGAAGCTAATCAACTTAAAGATTTGTTAGCAAAAGAAGAAGAAAAAGCCCGTATTTTCGATGAAAAGCTCCAGGAAGCGCTTGCATTTTTACCAAATATCCCCGCAGAAGACGTTCCCGTTGGAACAAGCGAAGAAGACAATCAAGAGGTGCATCTTTGGGGTGAAAAACCATCCTTTTCCTTTACCCCTAAGCAACACTTTGAGATTGGAGAAAACCTCGGCTTTATGAGCTTTGAAGATGGAGCAAAAATTTCAGGCTCGCGCTTTGTTGTACTTAAGGGAGAGCTCGCTAAATTAGAACGAGCCATCGCCCAATTTATGCTCGATATACACACGAAAACATACGGATATTTAGAGGTCTCCCCTCCCTACCTTGTTCGTCCTAACGCCATGTATGGAGCCGGTCAGCTTCCTAAATTTGCAGATGAGGCCTTTCAGACCACGAACGATTATTGGCTTATCCCAACAGCTGAGGTTCCTCTGACAAACTTAGTCGCTGATGAGATTCTTAATGAAAATACGCTACCTCGGCGCTTTGTTGCCTACACACCTTGCTTTCGCTCCGAAGCTGGAGCTGCTGGAAAAGATACACGTGGCATGATACGGCTCCACCAATTTCATAAAGTTGAACTAGTGAGCATTACAACACCGGAAAAATCAGAAGAAGAACACCAACGAATGCTTGGAGCTGCTCAATCCATCCTCGAGCATCTTAACATTCATTATCGCACGGTTATATTGTGTACAGGCGACATGGGTGGATGCGCACAAAAGACGTATGATATCGAGGCCTGGCTACCTGGGCAAAATACCTATCGCGAAATTTCCAGCTGTTCAAACTTCGGAAATTATCAGGCGCGTCGAATGAACACCCGCTATAAGGATCAAGATAAAAGCAACGTATTTGTTCATACATTAAACGGATCAGGACTTGCCGTTGGTCGTACCCTTGTGGCTATAATAGAAAATTATCAACAAGAAGATGGATCTATAATAATCCCCGAAGCTTTAAAACCCTATATGGGAGGCACAACCCTCATTACAGCAGAAAAGGTAGAAAAATGAGAAAGTTAAATTATTTGTTTTTTTTGAGTGGTACATTACTTTTAACTAGCTCAGCTCAAGCTGATCCCCATAAGCAAGTTATCGTCGGATCGGAAGATACGGTTTACGGGATTGCCCACCATAATGGAATCCCTACGAAAGCTGTTGTTAAAGCCAACAATTTAAAACCACCCTATGTTTTAAAGCCCGGCCAAGTTCTCAATATACCCTCACCCAACGAACATATTGTCGGTGATGGCGAAACGCTTCAATCCATTGCGGAAGACTATGGCGTTAAATTCGAGATTTTAGCTTCGGAAAATGGATTAAGCGCTCCATATTTCATTACACCTGGAGAGAGAATCAACATTCCTTCCAGAGATACCACTGCAATGTCAGAAGCTTTCCAGCCTGGGGAAGAGATCACTACGGTAGACCTTGAACCCATACCCTCAGAAGGAAGTCAAGCCGGATCTTCATTAGCTCCTCTCCCGCCTGCTGGAGACGTAGCAGGAGCTGCAACAAGCTTAGTTCCTCCCACAGTCGGCACAGGCACTGCTGCAGCAGGAGCAGCCGTTGGAGCCGTTGCCGGCGCTGCTGTTATACTTCCAGAAGAACTTGCAAGTGAAATCGCTCGTGAAAAAGATGAAGTAGCTCCAGCAGCAAGCGTAGATACATCCAAAAAGAAGCCTGTTATGGGTGATCTCGCGAAGCAGGCTCAAGACAAAAAAACGAAGTCAGCTGAGGCTCCTGAAAAAGCAAAACCAGGGGAACAATCAGATAAAAAAGCTGAAACGGCCAACAAGCCAGACAATCCACAAAAAACAATGGAAGACACAAAGGTTGCTGACAAAGACGCTGCAAAGACCAGTGAAATGTTCATTTGGCCGGTGAACGGGAAGGTCATTAATAAATTTAGTCCTGGTGGAAAGAATGACGGGATCGATATTCAGGTTTCAGAGGGAACACTTGTAAAAGCCGCCGCTGATGGAACTGTCATGTATGCCGGCAATGAACTTAAAGGGTTTGGAAATTTGCTGCTCATCAAACACCAAGATGGATGGGTTACTGCTTATGCCCATAACTCTTCCCTTCTTGTGAAAAAAGGAGATAAGGTAAAGCAAGGTGATAAGGTTGCTAAATCAGGGGTCAAGAAGGATAATGGTGCATCCCTATTACACTTTGAAATTAGAAAAGTAAAACAACCTATTGATCCCTTGACAAAATTGAAATGATAAAGGATGAAGTAAGAAACATGAGAAAGAGGATACTATGACTAACTTTTTTAATTACATTATAACTCCAGCAAATGCTCAAGCGAGCGGACCAAGCGTTGGCGGATTTGACCTCATGTCACTCCTACCCCTCGCTCTTATATTTGTTGTGTTTTATCTTTTCCTAATTCGACCTCAACAAAAAAAGGCTCAGCAACAAAAAGAGCTCCTCGATTCAATTCGTAGAGGAGATCGCATTCTCACTTCTGGAGGACTCATTGGCGTTGTAACGAAAGTTATTAACGAACAAGAGCTCCAAATTGAGATTGCTGATGACGTTCGTGTTCGGATTGCACGCGCAATGATTGCAGATCGTATTTCTGTAACGGAACCTGTTGCAGAAACAAAAGCTGAAACGCCTGCTAAGCCTGCAAAAAAATCTCCCGTGAAGAAAACTTCTCGAGCAAAAAAAGTCGCTTCTAAAAAATAATAAATAGGAAGATCCCATGATTCATATCCCCCTTTGGAAAACAATCGTAACTGTTGCGGTCTGCCTCCTAGGGATAGTTTTCGTAAGTCCAAACTTTTTCACGCCTAAACAGCTTGAATCATTTCCTTCTTGGTTTCCTAAAAACCAACTGGTACTTGGCCTAGATCTTCAAGGGGGAGCCCACCTCCTTTTGGAAGTAGACTTTGATGCTGTTGTGCAAGAGCAAATGAATAGCTTAGCCGACTCTGTTCGTGGAACACTTCGAAAGGACAGAATCGGGTACATTGGACTCGGCGCAAAGAAAAACTATGTTACGTTTAAACTTCGTGATCCTAATGAAGCTTCAAAAGCAAAATCTCTGATCACGAAGACGGATAATGATATTGATTTCTCTTCGACAAGCGATGGCCAAGTCACCCTCAAGTTTAGTGATAGCGCCCTACGCGAAAGAAAAAAATCAGCCCTTACACAATCTATCGAAATTGTTCGGCGACGTGTTGATGAAATGGGAACGGCTGAGCCCTTTATCCAACGTCAAGGGGATGATCGTATCCTCATTCAGCTTCCCGGGCTTAAAGACCCAACACGCATTAAAAATTTGCTAGGAAAAACCGCTAAACTCCAGTTTCGTTTTGTTGACTCATCCGTCAGTGCCGAGCCTGGAAAATCAGTGCCAGGAGTTGATATTTTGCCCTTACAAGAGGATGGGAAAGGTCGACCTGAACACCTCGCTGTTAAGAAACAAGTGATTGTGAGCGGTGAAAACCTTGTCAATGCCCAGCCTGGGTTTGATCAATACAATAGGCCAAACGTACACTTTAAATTTGATTCAATCGGTGCACGAAAGTTTGGAAATGCGACGCGCAATAACGTCGGCAAGCTCTTTGCCATTGTGCTCGATGATAAGATCATTAGCGCGCCTCGTATTAATGAACCCATACCCGGCGGTGAAGGAACGATTTCTGGAAGCTTTACAGTTCAAGAAGCACAGGATTTGGCATTGCTTATGCGTGCCGGCGCTCTCCCTGCCCCACTGACCATATTGGAAGAAAGAACAGTTGGCCCTGGTTTGGGAGCCGATTCTATCGCATCAGGTGAAACAGCAACCATCATTGCAATCGTTCTTGTTGCGTTGTTTATGTTTATTGCCTATGCCTTGTTCGGAGCAATCGCTAATATTGCCGTCATCTTTAACCTCATTATTCTTTTCGCTGCCCTAACCCTGTTTCAGGCAACACTTACCTTACCAGGTATTGCAGGTGTAGCCCTCACGATTGGTATGGCTGTGGATGCAAACGTATTAATTAACGAGCGAATAAAAGAAGAGATTCGCCATGGGAAAAAGCTACTGAGTGCTATTGATGCGGGTTACAAGCGAGCTTTAGAGACCATTCTTGACTCAAACCTTACAACTCTCATTGGTGTGGCGCTCTTGTACATATTTGGATCAGGCCCAACACGTGGGTTTGCTGTAACAACGTCAATGGGTATTGTGATTTCTATCTTTACCGCCACAACACTAACCAAACAAATTGTAGCCTGGTGGGTAAGATGGAAACGCCCCACACGTCTTCCAATCTAAAGAGAGGTCATTCATGGGATTACAACTGATTCCTTACGATACAAAGTTTAATATTGTTGGAAAGAAGAATATCTTTTATGGGTTTCTTGTTGCCATTACAGTGATTTGCTTAGGATCAATGCTCTTTCAAGGTTTTAACTATGGCATCGATTTTAAAGGCGGCCTTCTTTTGGAAATCCGTACCTCTGATCAAACTGACCTAGCAACCTTAAGGTCAGAACTCAACGGCCTAGTTGATGGCGAAGTGATGCTTCAAGAGTTTGGGTCACCTAACGATATTCTTATTCGTGTTGAACGTCAGCCTGGTGGTGATGAAGCTCAACTCGTTGCCCTTAATAAGGTCAAGGATAAACTAGGAACTAATGTTGACTATAGACGTGTGGAAACGGTCGGACCAAAGGTGAGTGAAGATCTGATATGGAACGGCATATACGCTGTTCTCCTCGCTCTTGTTGCGATGCTTGGATACATTTGGTTTCGTTTTGAGTGGCAGTTTGGTGTGTGCTCACTTATTACGCTGGCTCATGATGCGGTCATTGTCCTCGGCCTCTTTTCCCTGTTTCAGCTTGAGTTTAATGAAACAGCGATCATTGCCGTGCTGATCACAGTAACCTACTCCATTAACGACACGGTTGTGATCTATGACAGAATTCGTGAAAATATGCGTAAATTTAAAAAGATGCCGATGCCTGAACTTATCAATCAAAGTATCAATGAAACTCTTTCGCGTACGGTCTTGACCTCAGCGACAACTCTTCTTGCTCTTTTTGCCCTCTACTTTTTTGGTGGTCCCGTCATCGCGGCCTTCAGCCTTCCCATAATTGTGGGAATTGGTGCCGGAACCATATCATCGATTGTTGTTTCAGCGCCATTGCTCCTTCATATGAATTTAAGGCCTGTACAAAACTCTGCTGAATCCTAAATTTACTAGATCTTACCCTTACTGCTATAGCTTTATAGAAGCCAAAAAAACTTGTAAGCCCGGCATGACTATGAAATCAATAGTCACTCTCACCGTTCTTATTCAAGCTTAACTTTTAATGTTTATTCAGACTCATAATATCATTGCCCTGAATTTCGAGGTCCAACAGAAGACTCTATGAAATTCGTTGATGTCTTGAGAAGGGTAGCGCTGACTCTATCAACTTCGAAGGCAAACCTATTCTATAGCTGTCAGTGAATATTTAAAGCTACTGAATCTAAAAGTAGGTGAAAACTTCAGTAAATTTGTATATAACGGCTGCACATTAGACGCCGGTACAAGCCTATGCAAAATTAAGGTCTCGTGTCATCTTCATCATACATCAGATGTTTGCGAAACAACTTTTACCCTAATAGAAGCATATAAGTCTTAAGTTTGCACGAAAATTATTGTAAAAAGAACTCAACCTTATTTCTCTTGGTGAACGGGAAATAACGTTTTTGTTATATGCTCATTGATGCGTTAACGAAAATTTAACCTGTTAAGGATTCATACAAAGTTATTAACAGAGTTTTGAAGAACTTATCTACAAAAAGATTCTATTTTTAACAACGGGTTAGAAAGTTATTCACAGCATATTTCTAAAAAATGAAAAAGTTAACAACTTTGTTAATAATTTGGTAACTATTTTCGTGCACAATGCCTTCCATCAAGACACCAAATACAGAACCAAGAGGAGGGGGTTATGTCTAAAAAACAATTACTTACAGCAGCATCATTTGCAACACAATCATTACCATTTCTTATGATAACCGCAACTCTTGTTGGAATTGCTTTTGTCTATGGAAATTTAGAAGATCATGTCGCGTTTCACACACTCAACGGAGTAATGATCTAATTCAACCGTTTGTCCAGGGGAGTAGGGTCAATTCAATTTCGGTTTCAAACCATGGGTTGGCCCTTATTTTTAAAAAAGTAAGCTTCTTTTAACAAAAGTAGTGGATAATTTTCTTAAACGGGCTATTGTCTAAAGAAACTACGTTTTCAAATCGATCTACGTATGTTAAGAATTTGTGCCATGCGGGCGTGGTGAAATTGGTAGACACGCCAGATTTAGGTTCTGGTGGCGAAAGCCGTGGGGGTTCAAGTCCCTCCGCCCGTACCAATTAAATATAGAAAGGTAGCGGTTCTTTAGAAACTAAAGATCCGAGATATTTTTAGGGAACAGGATATAGCAATGCAAGTTAAAGAAACTCTTTCCAAGGGATTAAAAAGAGCCTACGAAGTTACAATCTCAGCTAAAGAAATCGACGACAAGCTTAACAAGCGTCTTGAGACTATCGGCAAAAGTGCAAAGCTACCTGGCTTTAGGCCCGGAAAGATTCCTTTACAAATCCTAAAGCAACACTACAAAGCTGACGCCTTATCGAAGGTCCTTGAGTCAGCCGTTGATGAGAGTGTTAAAAAAATCCTTAAAGAAAATGATTTGCAACCTGCTTTAAAGCCCAATGTTGAAATCAAATCCTTTGAAGATGGGAAAGATTTGGTTGTATCGATAGATATGGAAATTCTTCCACAGATCGATAAAATTGATTTAAACAACCTTTCTTTCGAAAAACATGTGGTTGAAGTCCCTGAGAAAAATGTTGCTCGCGTCTTAGAAACCTTGGCTAAAAGGTCACGCACATCTCGTCCTTTGGAAAAGCCTCGTAAAACGAAAAGTGGCGACATCGTCATCATCGATTTCAAGGGCTTCATCAAGGGCAAAGAAATTGATGGAGGATCAGGGGAAAATCATCCTCTCGAACTTGGTGCAGGGGAATTTATTCCTGGATTTGAAAACCAACTCATTAGCAAAGAAAAAGGGGATTATGTTGAAGTTAAAGTCACCTTCCCTAAAGAATACCATGAAGCTGAATACGCAAATCAACCCGCACGTTTTGATGTCACTATTAAAGACATACATGAAGCTGACCCCATCAAGATCGATAAGGCTCTAGCTGAAAAGCTTGGATTTGACTCGGTTGATAAAATGAAAGAAGCCGTTGAAAAATCCATCTCAAAAGATTACGAGGCACAAAGCTTTTTAAGCATTAAACGACATGTTTTAGATGCTCTTTCAGACCGCTTCACCTTCGATATACCTCAAAGCATGATTGATCTTGAGTTTGAGAGCATCTGGGAACAACTCTGCCGCGAGCTTGGCATTGATCAAAGTGGTGCAGCTAATGCAAATGCAACCGAGAAGAAAAGCGCTAAAAGCTTTAAGGATGCCACGGGCAAGACTGAGGAAGAACTTAAAAGAGAATACCGAACGATTGCCGAACGTCGCGTACGATTAGGCATATTGCTTGCAGAAATCGGAAAAAGAAACTCGATCAATGTAACCAACCAGGAACTGATTAACGCTCTGACCGCAAAAACCCGCGAATATCCAGGGCAAGAAAAAGAAGTTTTTGAATTTTATAAAAACAATGAGCAAGCGATGGCCTCCCTTCGAGCGCCAATTTTTGAGAATAAAGTGATCGATTTTATCCTCAATCAATCAAAGGTAAAGGAAAAGAAGATCAGCCCAGAAGAACTTGAAAAGCTTCTCATCAAGGAAGAAGAAGAAGCTGAAAAAAAGATTTTGTCCGCATCTAAAAAAGAAAAAAAAGATAAATCTAAGAAATAGGCGTAAAGGAAAAAAATGACTATTTACATGAATAACTTAGTGCCCGTCGTCGTAGAACAAACAGCCCGTGGCGAACGATCCTTTGATATCTATTCCCGTTTATTAAAAGAAAGAATTATTTTTCTGAATGGTCCTATTGATGATGGGATTTCAAGTCTTGTTTGTGCTCAGTTATTATTTCTAGAGTCAGAAAATCCAAAGAAAGACATTAATCTTTACATTAACTCACCTGGCGGCGTTGTGACATCTGGCTTGGCTATTTTTGATACAATGAACTATATCCAACCAGACATTACGACTCTTTGCTTTGGCCAAGCGGCTTCCATGGGGTCCCTCCTTTTAACAGCTGGAACGAAAGGAAAAAGGTTCTGCCTCCCCAATTCACGCGTAATGCTTCACCAACCATTAGGCGGATTCAAGGGTCAAGCTGCTGATATAGAAATCCACGCTAAAGAAATATTAACGATTAGACATCGTCTTAATCAAATTTATGCTGAACAAACTGGTCAACCTATCGAGACGATTGAAAAAACAATGGATCGAGACAATTTCATGTCTGCTCAGGCTGCTCAAGACTTTGGACTAATTGATAAAATCGTTACGAAACGAGAATTACCAAGTGATAAAAAATAATGCCTAAAACACTTAAATTTTTCAATTTAGTCGATTTTGTTAACGATTTGTTGGCATATCCATGCGATCCTAAAAGTAGAAAAGCTATGATTTTCTGTTGTCAAAACGGTACTTTTCATAGCATATATGGATAGGAGAGGAGGAAGCCCATGACGAAATCTAAAGACGACGAATCGAAAAGCCCCCTCTATTGCTCTTTCTGTGGCAAAAGCCAACATGAAGTGCGCAAACTCATTGCAGGACCATCTGTATTTATTTGTGATGAATGTGTATCGCTTTGCACAGACATTATCAGGGAAGAAAACAAAGGACCTCTTATCCGCTCTCCTGATGGAGTACCTTCTCCGAAACAAATATTCGACGTTTTAAATGAATATGTAATTGGTCAAAACGGTGCAAAAAAGGTTCTCTCTGTTGCTGTCCATAACCACTACAAACGTCTTGAGCATACTTCTCAGTCCCTTAATGTTGAATTATCAAAATCCAACATCTTGCTTGTAGGACCAACGGGCTGCGGTAAAACTTTACTGGCCCAAACGCTTGCACGTATTATTGATGTTCCATTCACGATGGCTGACGCAACGACGCTTACTGAAGCGGGTTATGTCGGTGAGGACGTCGAAAATATCATTCTCAAGCTTTTACAAGCTGCTGATTACAACGTAGAAAAGGCCCAAAGAGGCATTGTTTACATAGACGAAGTCGATAAAATCTCGCGCAAATCTGATAACCCTTCTATTACCCGAGATGTTTCTGGTGAAGGTGTTCAGCAGGCCTTGTTAAAAATCATGGAAGGCACTGTTGCCTCCGTTCCTCCACAGGGTGGACGGAAACATCCACAACAAGAATTCCTTCAAGTGGATACGACGAATATTCTCTTCATTTGCGGTGGTGCTTTTGCGGGTCTTGAAAAAATCATATCTAGTCGCGGCAAAGGATCAGCTATTGGGTTTGGTGCAGACGTACGTAGTCCTGATGAACGACGCATGGGAGAGCTTCTTCAAGAGCTGGAGACAGAAGATTTGCTTAAGTTTGGCTTAATTCCTGAGTTCGTAGGAAGGTTGCCTGTTGTCGCCACCCTTAATGACCTGGATGAAAAAGCACTCATTCAAATTTTAACTGAACCGAAAAATGCTCTCATCAAGCAATATATGCATCTATTCAATATGGAAAATGTAGAGCTCACATTTACGGAAAATGCGCTAAAAGCGATTGCTCAAAAAGCAATTGAGCGTAAAACTGGCGCACGTGGTTTAAGGTCTATTTTGGAATCAACTCTTCTGAATACGATGTTTGACCTTCCCAACCTTGAAAATGTTGAAGAAGTCGTCATTAATGAAGAGGTTATTTTTAATAACGCTGACCCCCTCTTTATTTTCTCAAAAGATGACAAAAAAAAAGCTGAGAAAACAAGCAAATAGCTAAGGGTGCAGCTATTGTTTCACAAGCTTACGAATATCTTGATAATGGAACACGCCTATTAGATATCCACTAAAGATATAGGAAATAAATCCTGCGAATATGAATGACCCCACAACAATAAGACGCATGAAAATATCCTTTGGCATGGGTATGAGGCCTTGAAGCACAAAACAAAAAACACCCATAAAAATGGAAGAAGCGGCAAGCCGAGGCACATTCACTTTAAGGCGATCATCAAACTGTAACCATTGCCTTCTATAAAGTAATATACCCAGCGTTAAAGCATTAAACCATGCTGATATGGCTGTAGCAAGGGCAAGCCCAACAAAACTCAAAGGCCATATCAATATAAAGTTGAGAACGAGATTGAGGATGACAGCACCTATGGCAACTTTCATAGGTGTTTTCGTATCTTCACGCGCAAAAAAATGGGTGCTTAATATTTTGATCAGAACATAGGCAGGTAGTCCAAGCGAAAAAGCTGATAGGGTATAGCCTGTGAAATGAGCATCCTGACTTGTAAAAGCTCCCCTTTCAAATAACAAAGCCACAATTGAGCCTCCCAAAACAGTTAAACCTACAGCTGCTGGAAGCGTAATTGTAAGGGCAAACTCAAGAGCTCTATTTTGCGTTTTATGGGCGCCATTATAGTTTCCAGCTTTAATATATTTTGTGAGCTCGGGTAACAAAGCTGTACTTATAGCAATGCCAATTACGCCCAAAGGAAGCTGATTTAAGCGATCCGCATAGAACAAATAGGAAACGGAGCCTGTTGGGAGCCATGATGCAAAGATCATATCCATTAACAGATTTAATTGAACAACGCCTGCGCTAATGGCCCCAGGAATGCCCAAACGTATTAAAGACTTTGTATCGGGTGTCAACTGAGGCAGAGTTAACCGAATAATCATCCCTTCTCGATAACAAGAGACCCAAAGCCAGGCCAACTGGAAAACGCCAGCTAAAAATACAGCCCAAGCCATTCCTATGCCAGGTGAAACCCATTCCAGTCCTGCCATTAAGAGCGCGATAATCATCGTTAAATTAAGGATAATCGGCGTTCCTGCCGGTGCCGCAAATTTTCCTCTTGAATTCAGGATGCCACTCAGAAGAGAAGCTAAAGATATGAACAAAATATAAGGAAAAGTTATACGCGCGAGCAATACAGCAAGGTTAAAAATCTCAGGTTTTGAATCAAAGCCTGGCGCAAACAAATAAACTACCCATGGCATAAACTGCTCAAATACAAGCACAAACCCAGATAGTGAAAACAGGAGAAGGGCAAAAACTTTTTCACCATAGAGACGGGCTGCCGTCGAGCCAGATGAGACCAGTATTCCTGAAAATAGAGGCACAAACGCGGCATTAAAGGCCCCTTCAGCAAAAAAACGACGAAAGAAATTTGGAAGTTTAAAAGCAATAAAAAAGGCGTCTGTTAAACCACAGACACCGAGGATTCCAGCTATGAGAGCGTCTCTTATAAAGCCCGTTACACGGCTTGCAAGTGTAAAACCTCCAACAGTGGCGATGGACCTATAAAGTTGCATGGAATTCCTAATGCTGTTATGGGATAAAGATATAAGGCCTTCAGTAGAGAGTCAATGAAAACTAAGGGTAATTGTTTTTCAAGAAATATGAAACTTTAGAGACTTATTCTACCAATTAAATGTGAAACATACTATTTTTTAATACCTTTCAGATAAAATGTAATTTAACAAATACAATTCATGTTTCTATACATTATGGGGTATCGAAAACCATGCACAAAAAATTCATATCAAAAACTTTTCTAGTCGCAGTTTTTTTGCTTTCATTCATTTCCTATGCATCTGCAGTTCTAGTGATGTGTGATAAGAAAGATTTACAACGTGATTGCACGACTTATTGCGGTGATAATTTTGATGAAGAACATGTAGATGCTTGTGATGCAGCATGTAATTACATCGCCGATCAGTGTCGTTAATTTTTGAAATACGCTGAGTTCATTAGGGGTGCCTTCCCGTAAATGATTTCTCACTAAAAAATGTCTTGTTTTTTGCCCTAGAATCGAACAGTTTTAAACTGTTAGGCAATAAATGGATTACAAATGCAACTTAACCCCCTCATCATCATACCTGTAAGACTCGCTTCAACCCGACTTCCTCGGAAAGCCCTCGCTCAAATTCACGGAAAACCTATGATCTTTCATGTGTGGGAAAAGGCTATGAAATCTAGCTTAGGGCCTGTTGTCATTGCCTGTGGCGATCAGGAAATCGTTGATGAGGTCTTAGAATTCGGTGGTGAGGCTATTCTTACTGACCCAGCTCTCCCTTCAGGCACAGACCGCATTAAGGTTGCTGCTGATATTTTTGATCCAAAAGGAGAGTATAACAGTATTATAAACGTCCAAGGAGATCTTCCAACATTAGACCCTTTTCTTCTTCATGAAGTTCTTGAGCCTCTTAAAAAAGAGGACGTTGATATTTCAACCATTGCAACTCTCATTCAAAATCATAACGAGCTTCAGAATGAAAATATTGTTAAAACTGTTCTCTCCTTAGGAGAAGGAGGAAATATAGGGCGTGCGCTTTATTTCAGTAGACTCCCCGTTCCATTTGGAAAAGGACCTCACTTTCATCATGTGGGACTCTATGCATATAAAAGAAAGGCTTTGAATACCTTTGTTGACCTTCCCATTAACCCATTAGAGACAACAGAAAAGCTGGAACAACTTAGGGCCCTCGCTCATGGCATGCGCATCGATGTAAAAATAATTGAAAAAAGTGCGCCTTTTGGCGTAGACACGCAAGAAGACCTTGAGAAAGCGATTCGGATAGTTGGCGAAAGCTACGCCCTATAAGCTTAGACGTTCAAGGGCTTGTTTTAGCTTTTGACTTGAGACTTGTGCAGCCTCAAGGCGAGTTTGTTGAACTTCGACAATTTCTTGAGGAGCCCTCATGATGAAGTCCTTATTGGCGAGCTTCTTTTCAATGGATGAAATATCATCCTCTGCTTTCTTAAGCTCTTTTGTCAGCCTTTCTTTCTCCGCAGCAACATCAATAGCTCCCTCAAGAGGAATGAGCACTGTAGCCCCCTCGACAACGATTTGGATGGACCCCTTTGCTTCGTCACTAGGAAGAGATTCTGTGAAAGCTCGAATATGTTCTAATCGAGCAAGTTTCAATAAAAGATCTTCATGATCTCTGAGACGCCGATGAATCATTGGGCCAGCATCATAAAAGCAGAGTTCAAGGAACGTGGAAGGTGGGATATTCATTTCAGCCCGTGCACTTCGAACTTCCGATATAACTTGAATCACCCAATTGATATCCTCCACAGCTTCCCCATAGGGCAAACTTTCAATCTCCGGCCAAAGTTGGCCCATCAACAGGCCTTTCTTAGGCTGCAAGTTTTCCCATAAAACCTCCGTAAAGAAGGGTGTAAACGGATGTAGTAAACGTAAAATATGATCCAAAACCCAAGCAACAGTTTCCTGCGTTTCCGTCTTTGCTTCATGTTCACCAGAAAATTTCGGTTTACAAAATTCAAGATACCAGTCGCAAAATGTCCCCCAGACAAAATGATATAGCGCGTGCGCTGCTTCATTAAATTTGTATTCTTCAATTGCTGTCTTAACATCTTCAACAACAATCATGGTCCGTTGAGCAATCCATTGATTGATTGGGATTTCGAGTGTATGAGGACCAAACTCTGGATTAATCTTACACCCATTCATTTCGGCAAAGCGGGCAGCATTCCATAATTTTGTAGCAAAATTGCGATATCCTTCCACTTGCGATTCAGAAAACTTAACATCACGCCCTGGCGCAGCAAGTGACGCTAAGGTAAATCGAAGGGCATCCGCCCCATAGGTTTTAATCAACACCCGCGGATCAACAACATTTCCCTTGGTCTTGGACATTTTTTGTCCTTTTTCATCACGCACTAGGGCATTAATGTAAACTGTTTTGAATGGAACTTTTTTTGTAAAGTGGAGTCCCATCATAATCATCCGGGCCACCCAAAAGAAAATAATATCGTGGCCCGTCATGAGTACATCTGTTGGATAATAGCGTTTAAAATCCCCGGTTTCTTCTGGCCACCCGAGAGTTGAAAATGGCCATAGAGCTGATGAGAACCAGGTATCTAATACATCCTCATCTTGGGTCAGGCTCACGTCTTCTTTATAAAATGCAGCTGCATCCTGCAGTGCCTCCTGTTCAGAATAGGCAACAAAAACCTTTCCATCAGGGCCATACCAAGCTGGAATTCGATGGCCCCACCAAAGCTGCCTTGAAATACACCAAGGTTGAATGTTATTAAGCCATTCAAAATATGTGTTTTCCCAGTATTTTGGGACAAACTTTATGGCCCCAGTTTCTACTGTTTTTAAGGCTGGCTGGGCTAAAGTCGCCGCATCAACATACCATTGATCCATGAGGAGCGGTTCGATTACAACGCCAGACTTTTCGCCATGAGGGACGGGAATGATCGCGGTCTCTTCTTTTTCAAAAAAGCCTTTTTCTTTCATTTCCCCAATAACTTTTTTCCGAGCCTCAAAACGATCAAGGTTCTCATAATCTGCTGGAACGTTGCCATACAAGCGAGCGTTTTTGTCAATAACACTTATAAAGGCAAGATTATGACGACATCCCACATCGAAATCGTTAAAGTCATGAGCCGGCGTAATTTTTACTACTCCTGTAAATTTTTCAGGATCAGCATGCACATCACCAATTATGGGAATGATCTCACCTGTCAGAGGAAGAACAACTTTTTCACCAATCAAATGCTGGTATCTTTCATCATCAGGATGCACAGCAACCGCAACATCACCAAAAATCGTTTCTGGTCGACTTGTTGCAATGACAACATATTCATCAGGATTTTTTTCAAGAGAATAGCGAAAATAATACATGTTTCCCTGAATGGGGAGGGTTTCAACTTCAATATCCGAAATAGCTGTTTGAAGTTTAGGATCCCAGTTTATCAGGCGCTTATCTCTATATATGAGGCCTTGTCGGAAAAGTTCCACAAAAACATAGCGAACAGACTGACTCAACCCTTCATCGAGGGTAAATCGCTCGCGGGACCAATCTGGTGTCGCACCCAAAGCCCGGAGCTGCTGGGTAATCATACCGCCCGATTCTTTCTTCCACTCCCATACTTTATCTAAGAATTTTTGCCGACCCAGGTCGTGACGGGATGTATTGACCTTTTCAAGCTGCTTTTCTACAACCATTTGGGTCGAAATACTCGCATGATCCGTACCCGGTTGCCATAAGACATCTTTACCCTGCATGCGGTTGAAGCGTATGAGAATATCTTGTAATGTAAAGGTAAAAGCATGCCCCATATGAAGGCTCCCTGTAATATTAGGGGGAGGCATCATAATAGTATAGGTCGTCTCATTAGGACGCGAACCAGCCTTCATCAATTCCGACTGTTCCCAGACAACGTACAGTTTTTCTTCAAATGAAGAAGGGTTGAAAGTTTTATCTAGCATGAGCTTTAGGGTTTATTTTAATGACTCTATTCATCGTATGAATGGCTTTAGTTTCTGTTTGTCATTTCTTGAATGACTTTATCAACTTGCTCTTTTACAACCTGCCGAACAACTTTGGGTAGGTTCTCATCTAGCCATTCCTTTAACATGGGCTTTAACATCTCTTTTATCAAAGCATCAACCGTTTGTTCACGAGATGGCTGGTTAACCTTAGGCGTAGGTCTTTTTGGTAAACTTTGGGCAAATGTTGTCAATTCATCAAATGCTTGCGCTGTTTCAGAAAATACAGCAGCTGAAACAAGGGATTCCGATTCATCTGGCTGATTTTTTGATTCATCTTTATCTGGAAAAAAATCATTATCTGCATCAGGGATTGGATCAACAAGTTCAATGACGTCTTCCTCAGCCATGTTTATGGCTTGCTTTTCAACTTCTTGATTGTCACCAGAAATAATCTGCCGAATTGAGGCTAAAATTTCATCCATGGAAGGCTCAGCTTGTTCTTGCATCATCGTTCACATTCACCATCTTTTACGTACCTCCAATCTTTACCTTGCCAGAACTGAATCCAAGCATTCTTGTACTCATTGTAGTATACATCTGGATCATAGTATTTAACTTTCAACTTCAACTCACGAGCCGTAAGTCGTCCCATTGCAGCTAAAACTTGGTAAGCCGTCACGATAAGCCTTTGTTGAGCATTTGCCAATTGAATTTGAGCATCAATAAGGTTTTGTTCAATTTGTTGAACATCCAACATCGTTTTTGTTCCAGCATCATATTCTTCAAGTGCCCCCTCAACCGCCAGTTCTTGTGCTTTGACTTGGGCTAAAAACCCTCTCACACTTTCGCGTGCTGCAACCAACTGTGTCCAAGCTTCATCGGTCTGTTGAACAACATTCCTTTGCGCATTAACGAGTTGCACTTTCTGTTGAGCTATTGTTTGATAGGCTTGCCGAATTCTAGAGCTAGGAATACCCTGCGAGTAAATAGGTACTTCTGTTTGAATTTGAAACCCAAGGTTTGTTGTTATGTTGGTTGGTCCCCCAACACTCGATGGTGTATTTCTCTGATTACCAACTGTTCCTTGGATATCAATAGAAGGCAACAACTCACCCCTCTGAAGATTCAAGTTATACTGAGCCGCTTCAAGAGAATACCTGGCACTAACGATTGTTGGGTTTTGTGCTTTTGCTATCTCAAGGGCTTCCTCGTAGGTCTTTGGCAGCGTTAATAAAACTTTTGCAGAAGCAAGCTTTCCTGGGGGACTTCCAACATCCCTTAAGTAACTTGCATTGGCCGTCTCCAGATTACCAAGTGCTGTGCTTACTTCCGCTCGCGCCCCTTCATATTGACCTCTGGCATCCTCAACGTCCGTGCGGCTTCCTTCGCCCACTTCATAGCGAACATCTGCACGATCTAATAATCCTTTATAGAATTTCTCTCGCGTTTGCTGGTACCCCAGAATGGCAGCATTTTTCAAAATTTCAGTATGATCTTGTATAGCCGTGAGAATAGTGTTTTGTTCCGTGTTTAAAAGGTTTGCCCGACCGCCTAAAACTTCACTTTCTTGTCTTCCTATATTAGCTTCAGTGCGCCCTCCTCGATAAATATTTTGGCTTACAGAAGCTGTATAACTCGTGCTTGTCCCGCGCTTCCTTGGTATCGTGTTGGCGCTACCAGGCACGCCAGTTGTTCTTGAAAACTGTTGTTGACCAGACACAGAAACACTTGGCCGCCATTCGGCATTAGCTTGTGAAACATTTTCATCCGTTGCCCGTAATCCTGCACGCGCAGCATCTAATTCCGCATTTTGCATATAGGCGCGTTCTAGGGTATCTGTTAAAGAAACCATACCTTCTGATTCTTTTGGCTCATCAGGCGCAAGTTCCTTAACATCAACATAAGATATTTGGAAGCCATCCTTTGCTGCCGCAAAAGCATGAGTGGAGGCAACCAAGTTCAATATCATAGCTGATGTTAATATGTACAGATTGCGATCGTTCATGTGGTTTTCTGTTCTCATTTTTCTAAAATAACTACTACCATACACCGAGTTCTATTTTTTTTCACTAGAAAATAAATGGTTTATCTCTTTTAAAGGAAGACAACCGTGGCGCAAATGCATCAAATAAATAGGTTTCCGTTAAAAATCCATCTTTTTTCATTTTTTTTACGCATTTCATTGTTGAATGTTCAGGTTGCTTAAAGGTTACGACAGTGCCTCTATCCTTTAATTGTTCGACAACTTGGTCAGGAATAAACTCGATACATCCCTCAACAAGAATTTTATCATAAAGTTTCTCGCCCTTCCAGCCGTCACATAGATCACCAAGAACGACTTTAATATGCGTAAGCCCAAGGTCCTGTAGAATTTTTTCAGCCTCTTGTGTCATCTTTTCATCCGAATCTAAAGCGATGACATGTGCACCTAGCTTCCCAAGAATTGCAGGGCCGTATCCCATACCTGATGCAACATATAGAATTAAATCACTTTTTTGAGGATCCAATGCGGTCAGCATTCTAGCTAAAGTAGATGACTTTAAAAGATACCTATTGTTTTGAAGCAAAAAATCTGAATCCATATACGCTATTTGGGAAAGTTGGCGGGGAAAGAACGGTTCACGAGGGGCTTCTAACAACGCTTCAACAATTGCAGGATTGATAGTTCCACTAGGCAAAACTTGCCCATATACCATATTTTTTCGCATAAGTTGGAAATCAGACATTCACAATTCCGCCATTATTTTATCTATGCCTCATAATCTTTCGGAATTAAGAAGTCAAGTTTAGCTAGAATATTGTTCTTTAAATTAGCTCATTTGAAGCATTTTAAGAGCAGACTTCAAATTCACAATACCTGCACCAAAGTAGCTGCGTGGAAGTTTTACCCCATCTAGAGACACTTTACGTGCTGATGCCAAAAGCAGACCAGCAACTTGCTCAGCTGCAAGGCTTGGCATAGCTTGCTTCAACAAACTTGCTGAACCAACAACCATAGGAGCCGCCATAGACGTACCAGACTTTTCAGCAAATTTTCCTCCAGTTACAGCGGATAAGATTTGTTCTCCAGGAGCGGTAATAAAGTAGTTTGTATAAAGCCCGAAAGCTCGCTTACCAGGATAGTTACTAAATTTAGCCAATGTTTCTTTGCCATTGGCATAGGAAGAAGCCCCAACGAGAAGAAGCCTCCCGCTCATGTGCGGATCTTGTGACAACTGAACAAGACTGGCCGTATATGCGTTTCTTGTCATAGGTATCCCTTCGTTTCCTGCTGCAACAACAACAAGTTTCCCGCTTTGAGCGAGACGAATGAGTGCAGCTTTAACATTCGGGCTAATTCCCCGATGATTATAACTCAAACACATCGAAATATTTACAATATCTGCAGAGCTTTCAGCAGCAGCCTCTATGGCTTTTACGAACGTTTGGTCCCCTCCCATTCCGCCAATTTTGATAGGAATAATTTGTACCTTGGGAGCAAGTGTCGTGATGATGCCAGCGACATGCGTTCCATGGCTTTCAAACTTATAATTTCCATTTTCATAAATAACGGTTTCTGAAATATCACGAGACCGATTATCGGGATTGTAGCGATAAGGACTTAATGAATCTTGGAGGCTCATATGTGAGGCGTCAAAACCCTCATCCAAAATAGCTACTGTTATCCCTTGACCATCAAGGTTTTGTTGATGAGCATGCGACACTTCGATGATTTTTCCGGGAGCAAACGATAAGTCATTCCAATACTTTTGAGCAGCATAGCCTATAAATAATAAACAAAATAAAACAAAAATTACTCTGTGATGCATAGAATGAAACTCCCACACTTATTTTATATATAATATATGGGAGTTTATTTTAGCAATACAAGATATTAACCTTTATCTGAAAATAATGCTGTGATTGCTTTTTGATTATACCTTACAGGATATCTTACGCGTAAAGCATTCAAATACCCAATAACAAAATCCTCCTTGTAGGCCTGTAAGAGTTTTTTCTTAAATTGCTCAAGCTTTTCAGCTTTGACTTGTTCTGTCGGAGGAATCACTTGATCGACCCTAATCACTACGAACCCTTCTGGAGCCAATTCCATAACAGCTATGTTCTTTGGAATTGTAAGAACAACTTCTCTAATTTTATCAGAAACGCCTGACTTTTCGGAGCCGGAAATTGACATTGGAGGCAAAGCTTTCATTCCAGCTATTGTTCCACCATTGTTCAATTGATCCACATACTCTTTCGCCTTATCTTTTCCTTTTTCGAGTTTTTTATAGTCTATCCATGTTTTTAAGACCAATTCTCTGATCTCTTCAAAAGGCTGAATATGAGCTGGGTTAATTTTATCAACTCTCACCATATAGTACTCACCCGTTTTAGATTGGGTAAAAGGATTGTCCATCCCTTCCTCAAGAGCAAAAGCTGCTTGAAGTATTTCACCGGCGAATTCTTGATTCTCAGGCAAATTAGGCGCTCGAACCTTCATACCCGTAAAACCATTGGCATCTACACCATCCAAATGGATTTTTTCAATACCCTTTTCTGCAACGTTAATTTCTTCAATTGTCTCTCCCCCAGCGACTCTATCATCCAGCTCTTCACTGATTTTAAAAGCTCTTTCTAAGGCTTTTTCGCGTTTTAATTCGGCAATGATTTTTGGTTTTGCATCCTTTAGTGACTCTTTTCCAAATTCCTCTGGCTTAGACTCGTAATAGTCCTTAATTTCATCTTCAGTGATATCCTCAGATGAGGCTAATGCAGATGGATCTATGGTAAGCACCGTCACTGTCCTTAGTTCTGGAGCTTGGAAGTCTTCTTTGAATTTACTATAAAATGCCTTCAACTCTTCATCGGTAGGTGCCGGAGGCGCCTGCATATCATTTGGAGAGACAACAAGCATGGAAGCAATTCGCTTTTGATATGTTGCTGTAAATAATGGATCCGCCATTCCTTCAGGCAACTCAACCCCAACGGCAATAGCCTCGACAAGTTGTCCGCGGATAAGGTCATTACGCACTTCCTCAATAAATGTATCTTCGCTGAGACCAATTCCTCTCAAGGCATTTCTAAATATAGACTTATTAAATCCCCCTCTTTCATCTTGAAAGGCTTTCATAGAATGAATTTGGTTTTTTATCTGCTCATCGCTAACCGTAAGTCCTAAATTCTTTGTTTCAAGGTTCAAAAGTGTTTCCCGAACGAGCTGTTCTAAAACAACATGAGGAATCCCTTCGTTCAAAATTTCTTCTCGTGTCAAAGAATTGCCTGTTTGAGCCATAACTTGCTGAACTTGCAGCTGAACTTTTTGAATAAATTCGTTGCGACCAATACTTAGACCCCCAACTTCAGCAACGACAGCGTAAGGATCATGGGGCCTAAAAAAATTCCCTCCCCCAAAAAAAAGAACAAAGCTTAATGCCACGAGACCAAGAAAAATCTTAGCGACTCGGCTTTGAGAAAATTTTTGTAGAGCTTGAATCATAACTTCCCTTTGTTTTGTCAAAATTTAATAAATCCTACAGAGTCTTTGTGCAACACGCAAGATAAGAAGCTTGACGTAAACAAAACAATTGGGTACTTGAAAATAGATTAACGTGGATGGGTGGCCGAGCGGTTGAAGGCACCGGTCTTGAAAACCGGCAGGCGTGCAAGCGTCTCGTGGGTTCGAATCCCACCCCATCCGCCATTTTTCATAAAATTTGCCCTTGAGCAACTCCGACTTAAAAATACCTTCTTAATCTTTCACCTCTTGCTTTAAGCCCATGAAAAGGGTATGGTTTTCGCCGTGCCCGCTTGGTGGAATCGGTAGACACAACAGACTTAAAATCTGTCGACCTCTGGTCGTGCCAGTTCGAGTCTGGCAGCGGGCACCACAATTAGAATTGAAAAATGTTTTTTTAAACAACCAAATAACCATTTTGCATTATATATTATGAAAAAATCTCTAAGCCAAAAATGCCTAGCCCACGTATACTTTTCAAATGGGACAGATAGTCGGTTAATGAAAGAAATTCATACGGCACGAAAACTTTGTCCAAATATGAATATTTCATATATCTGCAAAAAAGGAACACCCTATAAAACCAATTCGGACTTTAAAACCTATGATTTAAGCTATGAATGTCCTTTTATTTTCAATAATAAATTTTTCAATTTTATTGCCTGGAGCTTAAGAGCTTTAAATTGTTTAAGGAAAATAAGACCTGACATCATACATGCCCACGGACTTCCATCTGCCATGATCTCAGGGCTCTTTAAGTCCATTCATAAATGTACTTTAATATATGATGCTCGCGAACTCGAAACAAAAAAAAATAACCTAGGCTGGTTTAGAAAGTTTCTTTTAAAATATGTTGAAAGATTCAACATTTATATGTGTAACTCAATTATTACGGTTGCACCGTTAATTAAAGATTTTTACAAAAAAAAATATCCAAAAAAAAATATACTACTCATACCCAATGCCTGCTCAAAGCAAGAAGACATAAAACCCGTTTTTAATCTCAGAGAAAAGTTAAAAATTCCTAAGGAAGATCTTATTTTTCTCTATATTGGTGGTTTAGGAAAATCAAGGGGAATAGAGCTCTACCTTAATACCTTTCAACAACTATCTGATAAATATCATCTCGTTATCATGGGTGACGGAGTTTTAAAAAGTGAGGTTCAAAGATATGCGAATTCAACAAATAATATTCACTACTTAGCACCTGTTCCATGGATGGCTGTTGTTGGAGTTGCAAAACAGTCCGACTCCGTTTTAAGAATGCTCGAGATTTTAAACGAAAGTTATAGACTTGCTCTCCCAAATACTTATTTCCAAGCCATGGCAGCACAAACGCCTATCATAATAAATAAAGATTGCATTGAAATGCTAAACTTTTATAAGGATGAGCATATGGTGATACCGGTCAATTATAATCAAGCTTGCTTGACTGAAAAAATTATAAAGATGTCTAAAAATAGAAAGAATAAATCATATCCTATCCCTTCTATTCTGACTTGGGAGCATTATGAAGCTTTGTTGGTACAAACATATAGTAATTAATTGCGGGAGATAAAAGATAGTGCTGTGCATATAAATTAAAAAATTCCCCGATAGAAAAATTTAATTGAAAAGTGAAATGAACTCATACGAAAATATTCTTACTTTAGTCCCCCATAATGATGATGGTGAGATTGGTGCAGGAGCTTCAACTGCAAAATGGATTGAATAAGGTAAAGAGGTATCATATGTCGCCTTTCATACTGCCAAAACTCAGATTCCTGGCCTTCCAAATGATGTGCTAGTTGATGAAGTGCGAAATGCAACGAAAATACTGGGCACCGATGAAAAGGATCTGTATATTTTTGATTTTAACGTGAGAAATTTTTATAAATTCCGCCAAGAAATCTTAGATGAACTTATAAAATTGAAGCAATCTCTAAATCCTGATTTAGTTATTATACCTTCTCAAAATGATCTCCATCAAGGTCATTTTGTCATCTACCAAGAGGGATTGAGAGCTTTCAAAGATCGATCAATTCTTTCCTATGAATTGCCCTGGAATAATTTAACGTTTAATAATGCATGTTTTTCCATTCTAGATCACAAGCATATGCGGGCGAAAAGGCTGACTTTAAAAGAATATAAATCTTAATCAAGCTGAAAATATCTAAACGAGCAGTTTATTGAGGCCCAGCTCAGGACTCGAGGTGTACAGGTTGGGGCAGAACTTGCAGAGGTTTTTTGGAGTCCAACGGTTAGTTCTTTAAAAGTAGAGACAACACAAATGAGCATTGAAATATCCACACTCAATATAAAGTTTGCTGAACAACATGCAAGCACCCTTCTGTCTTTTACCAATGATCAGTCGTGGGAATCTTGGACAAAGGAAAAATTGCTAAGAGATGCACTAAAAAGTGGGATAAAAGCTTGTGCGCAACATTGAATGGGCTTCCTATTGGTTATCTAATCGCTTCTCAAAAAGCAGAGTCTTTGCACATTCATCATATAGCCGTTCAAAACGACTATAGAAATCGCAATATTGGCTACCTTCTGATGCGAAACTTAGAAACAAACATGGTTGCTCAAGACATAAAACTCCCTATGACTCTAAAGGTATTTAACAAAAATGATAAAGCAAAGCCTATTATTTGAAGAAGTTCCAGAAACTTCATCGAATGAATATCAAGCGTTTATAAAAAAATACCCACAAATTAAATATGAAGCAGAGGCACATTTCCTTTTATCTATGGATTAAGCATCATTGACAGCCTCTTTATTCATGGTTTTAGCCAGTTGAAAGAGTTGCTGAAATTAGAAGTTATTTCAAATACGCCTTAAGAATTTCAACAATCTTTTGAGCTGAGTTACCTTCTCCATAATCAGGAACATCTCTTCTGGGAGAAATATAGTTTTGCTCACTCCACAAGCGATTCCATCCCGCTTCGATTGTCTCAGGCCAAGGAGAATATTCACCAATTGTTATGCAGGGGACTTTATGAAAATACGCCTCTTTAGGAAGCCCCCCTGAATCAGTAATGACGAGCTTCGCATTCGCAACGAGCCAGGTCATATCGATATAGCCAAGAGGAGGAATGATCGTTAATCCATCAGTATTTATTCCATAAGCCTCTACAGCCTTTACAGTCCTTGGATGCATTGGAAAAACAACAAGCTCTTCCTGTTCTTGCAAATAACCAATGACCTTTTTCAAGATATCTGGGCTGGATGTATGCTCTGCCCGATGAACCGTTGTCACAACATAACCTTGCGACTCTAGTTGAAGCTCTTCCAGGATCTTAGAGTCTTTAGAGGCCTTATCACGCGCATATAGAGCACAATCATACATCACATCACCGACATGAAAGACATCTTGGTCGATGTTTTCTATTTTTAAATTTTCAACAGATTGATAGGTTGGGCAAAACCGTATTTGACTCACATAGTCCGTAAATACACGATTAACCTCTTCGGGCTGTTTACGATCATACGTCCGCGGTCCCGATTCAATGTGGGCTATAGGAATATGCAGCTTGGAAGCCGCAATGGCTGCAGCAAATGTTGAGTTTGTATCTCCATAGAGAAGCAACATATCAGGCTTAACTTCAAAAATCTTTTCTTCAATTTTTTCAAGCATCTGTGCCGTCATTTCACCATGTTTTCCCCCTGAAATACCAAGGCTATAGTCTGGCGTTGGAATTTCTAATTCTTCAAAAAAAACATCTGACATTCCATGATCAAAGTGTTGACCAGTATGGACCAAAACCTCTTTAAAATGTTTTCTCAGCTCACCGCTAACGGGGGCAATTTTGATAAATTGAGGACGTGCCCCTACAACAGTAAGAATCGTTTTCATTGGATTAGCTAGCTTTTGTTGGATGTCATGAAAAAGGTTTACGGTGCACTATTAATTTTGTCAACCATCGAAGAATAACCTTTTGGTATAACAATTTTTTAATGAATTCGTAGTATACTAAATCATAGGTATATCTTTAGGAGAGAAATCATGACAACTGTAAAAGAAATTATGCGGCACCAAACAATTACTCTCGCTCCAACAGACACCATTACGTTTGCTGCTGAGCGTATGAAGGAACATGACATTGGTGTTTTTGTCGTTGCATTTGAAGGAGAAATTGCAGGAATCATTACGGATCGCGATATTGTTGTTCGCTGTATCGCTCGTGGCCTAGACCCTTATGCCACACGCGTAGAAGACATCATGACAACAACTGTCGTTCACTGCATGGAAGACGACTCAGTCGATGGAGTTGCTAAGAAACTTGCAGATGAACATGTTCATAGGCTCCCGGTTCTTAACCATCATATGGAACTAATCGGACTCGTATCCATACGGAACCTATGCAAAGTCGATTGCGAAGCAGGTGGAAAAGCGGTCTCTAAAATAAGATCTATGTAGACTTACAAATTCCTTTACCTAATTGTTCTAGGAAAGGTTTGAGTTCGGAATCCTCGACTTGGTCGACAATATCCTCAAGCCATTTAAGATCTGTCCTCGACAGCTCAGAAGGAGCTTGTGGATTTTCCTTAATCTTTGGCAGAGAAAAGTCATGAATCATCTTAAGCTTCTCAACCGCCTTATATCCGAAAAAGGTATTTACGCGCTCAATGATTAAATCTTGAGCATGCTCAAGTAAAAATGCACTCGCGGATGTAACACTAACATAAAGGGTTCCATTTTTACGGCTCCCCTTTGGAAATGAGATTCTTTGGGCCATAGAAAGTTGAGCAAACTTCTCTCCAACAATTTGGGACCAATGGCTTATGATTTTTCCCTCTAACAAACCCCGAGCCTTAAAAACAGGTTTAACGAGACCTTGGCTATAAAAGCCTATGCGTTTAGGGAAGTTCTTGGTAGTGTTGTTCATATCCAAACAGTAAATGCATTTTCAAAAGGTTGCAAAGTGTTTTCTCAACAAATTCTCAATTGGTTTGATTCAAATAAACGAGACTTGCCTTGGAGAGTAGAACCTAGAAATCCCTATTATACCTGGCTAAGCGAAATCATGCTTCAACAAACAACCGTCGGTACGGTTATCCCTTATTTTCACCAGTTTATTCAAAAATGGCCAACGTTAAGCAGCCTAGCTTCCGCATCACTTGATGATGTGTTAATCCTTTGGCAAGGCCTCGGCTATTACTCTCGAGCACGCAATCTTCACAAATGCGCTCTTCACCTTTCAAAAGAATTTCCAAGCTCAGAAGCTGAGCTTTTAAAACTGCCTGGGATTGGTCCCTACACCGCAGCTGCAATCGCATCAATAGCCTTTCAACAAAGAGCCGTTGCAGTAGATGGAAATGTCATAAGGGTTATGGCTCGCTACCTTGCTTTAAGCAAACCGAAGCCTGTTGATGAAGTTAGGAAAGCTCTTTTCCTTCTCCTACCAAAGAGCCGTTATGGTGATTTCACGGAAGGGCTAATGGAACTCGGTGCATTGATTTGCCGCCCTAAAAATCCACTTTGTCAAAACTGTCCTATTCAAAAAGGCTGCAAAGCTTACCGTCTTAAAAAGATGGATACATATCCCATCAAACAGATAAAAACAAAGCTCCCTACCCGTTATGCACAAGCTTTTATCATTACACGCAAAGATGGGGCCATCCTACTGCGAAAACGTCCTCCTAAAGGTCTCTTAGCAGGCATGATGGAAGTCCCGACAACGCCCTGGGAAGAAAAGGAAATTAAAGGGAAAGGGCCGATGATCCAACATACTTTCACTCATTTTCACTTTAAGGCTCACATTAGACATACAACTGACCAATTATCTTACGAAGGAATCTGGGTTCATCCAAAAGATTTACATCTATATCCACTGCCCACAGTCATGAAAAAAATTATCCGTGAGGGTTTAAAAGAGCTCGAATAGGTGCGAAACTTTTCCGATGGTGTGACGTAACACCAAAATCAGCTAAAGCCCTTTGATGCTCTGCTGTGCCATAACCCGCATTTCTTTCCCAACCATATTGAGGATAATCAACGGCTAATGATTCCATGAGAGAATCACGTGTAACTTTTGCAATGATCGAAGCTGCTGCAATGGAGTAGCTCTTGCTATCTCCCTTGATGACGGGATGAATTTCATATCCATCAAATTTGGGAACCGTTTTTCCATCAATTAAAAGGACTTGGGGACTTAAAGTAAGCTTATCTAAAGCCCTTTTCATTGCCAGAAACGTACCTTGCAGAATATTGAGTCGATCAATATCTTCAACACTTGTCATTCCAACGCCATAGGAAAAACCTGGCAAAACTTTGAGCATTTCAAATACTTGAATTCTCTTTTCTTTTTTCAAAAGCTTTGAGTCTTTAATATTTTCAATCAAAAATGAAGGGAGACTGAAACTTTCAAACACAGCAACTGCCGCTACAACTGGACCAGCCCAAGGCCCCCTACCGACTTCATCAATTCCAGCGACAACACCTTGGTATTGCTGGTCAAAATCAAGAGTCGGCATGACGTGAAAACATATTTTTGAGCTTAGTAAAGCTTTGAGATACCCATGTGAATTCTCGTCCAAAGAGGAGGTTCAAAAGCTTGATGAGACCTGTAGATGGTCGGGGGGCTAAATCATGGAGTCTCTTTGCTGCCATGAGCCACAAGGGGCTTAAGGTTAGGGAAAGAACGGTTAAGGACACAATCAAATTTGTCCCATACTCAGTCACAATGCCCACGTCTTGACCAACTGTTGTAAGAAGAAATGAAAACTCTCCCAGTTGGGCCAACACGACCCCTGATAAAAAGGATACCGTCCAAGGCCGTCTTAAAAAGTGAAGAATGCTGATATTTAAGGCTGTTTTCCCAATCGTAATAAATAAAAGAATCATCATGACTTTCGCTAGATTTTCCCATACAAAATGCAGGTCAAGCAATAGACCTATAGAGAGGAAAAAGACCATGAGCAATACACTATAAATAGGGGTCATCCTATCAATAATTGATTGTCGCTCATGACTGTTGCCCATAACAAGCCCGGCCAAGAAGGCGCCATAGGCTGCAGATAATCCAACAAGACCGGCAACAGCGGCAGCCCCGAAACAAAATGCCAAACCAACAAGAGGCGTCAAGTCTGTATGACCGACTACCATTTTTAAAAAAGGCAAACGTATACGCTCTTTACGACTTAAGTACCAAACGAGCAGCGCAAGTAAGCCGACTGCTACAACAACCTTTGATATAACAAATGTGGCACTAATGGTCGCCGTCGGACTCAATCCCCTGATGATCAAAATCATAGGAACGATCGCAAGGTCTTGTGCAACAAGCACACCAATTGTTAAGCGTCCCGTACCCGTATTCATTTCACCGACCATATCTAACATCTTCACAGCAACAGCTGTACTGCTTAAAGCAAATACAAAAGCTAATAAAAGCGTTAAATTAAGAGGCCAATCAAAGAGGTGTGATAGAGGAAAAGCTATGGCTAACCCTCCAAGAACTTGCATGGCGATGCAGGCAACGGATATATGCCATATTTTAACAAAGGGGCGCACACTTAGTTCCATGCCGACAACAAAAAGGAGCATGAGAACACCCAGTTCAGCCAGCAGTGAAACACTTTCACGATTTTCAATAAAGCCTAGCAAGGAGGGCCCTAGAATGACGCCAGCTAAAATATATCCAACAATTGAGGGTTGCTTAAACTTTTCAAGCACAATTCCGCAGCCAAGGGCAGCAGTAACAACAATTGCAATTTCAGTTAGGGTACTTTGAATATACATAATACACTATAACACAGCATACTAGCCATTGAAAGTAATTGTTAGATCTGGCTAAAAACAAAGCACCTAACTGTACAATCAAGCACCAAACCGTGGAAGATAACGGTTAAACATTAAACCTCTGAATAAGATTCTGAGGGCCTCACGAAATGATGAGAGTCCCATTAGTTTGCGCGTTGATTTGCTATAAATTTTTCTATTTTTTGCTTTTTTCTTCAGCGATTTTTGGTACTTGTTATGCCAGTGGCGTTTCAATTTTTTTAAAGCTTTAGCTTGCTTTAAAGCTTTTCGGCGGCTTTTCTTTTCTTGCTTTCGAATAGTCTTCTCATATTTCTTTTGAGCTTTCTTGCTAGCAAATTTCCCACCTAAAATATTTTTAAAAAGGAGATGGCCATTTTTTGTTTGAACCTGTTCATCTACCACCTTTGCAACTGGAAGCTTGGTTTTGACTTCCTCAATTTTTTGACGTTTCGGATTTAGGTTCTCTAATTCACTCTCAACATATGGGCGCTCTCTCTTAAGAGGTTTTTGTTCTTCCCCCTGATGAACCGCCTCTTCTATTGGTTTTTGTGCGAGTTTGGGTTGTTTATGATGTCTCGGGTTTACATTCTCTAAGACGGTCTCGTTATGTGAACGTTTTCTATTAACGCGTTTGGATTTACTTTCCTGACGAGCCACTTCTTTGCGTTTGCGTTCTTCTTCAGCTAAGCTTTTAGCCTCTATCTCAGCTTTCTTCTTCGCTTCTGCTTCCTGGCGCACTCGCGCCTTTTCTCTACGGGCTTCTTCTTCGAGACGCTTTTTCTGCTGAGCTTGCTCGATCTCTTTGAGGAGTTGAACGCGCGCTTCTTCTTGGCGACCATTTTCTTCAAGCGCTTCTTTTGCCTTTTCACCGTTTTCACTGAGGACAGCAACGTGGGCTGAACGTTCGAGATCCTGTTGCAGAGTTTCAATCTGGTCTTTGTATCCTGTGAAGGTTTCTGCGAGCTTGCTTACCTTCGTGTGGAGATCGGCAAGGTCTGGGTTTGTTTTTCCAAAAGCAGCGCGAAGTTGGGCGAGCTCTTGGTATGGCTCGTTGAATATACCTTCAAGTTTTGTATATCTTTCTCCAAACTGCTTCTGTGCTTCTTTTTGATCTCTTACGAGACGTTCTTCGGCTTCTCTCTTGAGGCGCACTATTTCTTCGCGACGTTCTTTTTCTTCCTGAAGTTTTTCAGCGAACTGCTTGCGTTCCTCTTCTTTGTCTTGAAGGGTTTTAATGGCCGTGGCAGCCTTCCCACGAACATCCTTTAATGGCTCTTTATATGTTGAGTCTTCTGCTTCTTTATAGAAGTTTTCAATCTCACCCTTAAGTCCTGAGAGTGTTTTTTCGAGGGCGGAAGCTCTGCTGCCGAGGCCATCGAAATCGGTGTTCTCATCGAGAACAACTTTTACAAGTTCTGCTAAGCTCTGATAAGGCGTTTTGAACGCTCTTTCAAGATTAGTGAACTTTTCTTCAAACACTTGTACAGCTTGTTCTTTTTTCTCTACTTCACGACGGAGCTCTTCCTCGCGTTTCTTCTCTTTCGCTTCCTTCTTCAGGCGTGCCTCTTCTGCTAACCTCTTAGCTACTTCTTCATTTTGCTTCCTCAGTTCTTCTTCAGTAAGAACTTCTTCCTCTAAGCGATCTTTTTCTGCTGTGGGTTCTCTCTCTATTGTTTCTTCATCAGATACAGAGCCATCACTTGAGTTACTTGATAATGATACAATAGTTTCATCAAGTTTTGCTAAATCAATGTCTTGTGCTGCTTTCTTAAGAATTAATAAATCAAATTCTTGTGCTTTTTCTCTAAGGAATTGTGAACTGACTCTCATAGTATCAGAAAAAAAGGATTTACGGTCCTTACCATCACCAGAAACTTTTAAGCTACCAGATCCACGAACACTTCCGCCTGTAGAACTGAGATCGTCAGCATCTGAATCCTCATCGTCTGAATACTCTGTTTCTGTGCACTCCACCCGACTCATCTCTGACCTAAGTTCCTCCACAGCTTCTTCCCAAGCATCCCATAAATACTCTGAAATAGGCTCCCGGGTAACCACTTTTCCTGCATCTTCTTTTGAAGCATGAACAACCTCAGATAACAAAATTTCTAATAGAGGTTCTAAATCCGATCCATACGTATCAAATTTTTTTCGCTTCTTTCCAATTTGCTTTTTTCGCGCCTTATATCTTCGTTCCATTTCCTGAGCATGAATGGTAAAATTTCCATTTAAAAAATCATCGAAAAGCGCGTCAATCAGTTCAAGTTGTCTTCCCTGTTGAGATTCTGTGAGTCCGCGTGGCTCAGAATCACTCGAATAAGAACCAGTAGACGATACTGACCCACTATTAGGTATAATCAATGATCCCTGTTCTTCAAAACTATGTACGAGACTCCGAGTCGAACGAGAAAGTTCTAGTACCTTCTCTTTTGCACTCGGCGGCATAGAAGGTGAAGCAGCTAAATCAGAAGCAGCATCTGCCAAAGCCGAAACTAAACACAGGCGCCTCATGGTTTCTGATTTATATGAAGATCGTGCTAGGCAACCAAATTCTGCCTCAAGCAAGCGTAAATTTTTAGACCTATCCAGGGAACCTGAAGCACCCTTTTTAGCTAAATGAGAAGTTTTTCTATGATCAAAAAAGGCATCATCTTTACTCATCGCATAACAAGGGTGGTTTAATCCTATGAAGGCCACTCCGTACATAAGAGCAAGATAAGTTTTTTTCTTAATTTTATGTGAAAAATTATTTACCATACATAAATACCTATTAACAAAAAATAAAAATAAATGCAATCCAATAACTAGTATGTAGTATGATTATTTAAAAAAATCAACGCATCCCCTTGCAATTAGATTTTACTTTTTCTATATTACAAGATGAAACGATTGTTTTTTATTTTAAAAGGAGTAAATACTATGATTAAATTTTCAGTAATCTCATTAAGTCTTGTGACATTACTTATGTCTCAAAGCTCACTTCAAGCGATGGATGGTGGCGATAAAGGCAGAGGTAAAGCTGTTGCACGTAAGAGTGAAAAGCCACCTGTACCCGCACGTAAGCCACGCAGAAGTATGGCCGCTAAACTTGTTGAGCAACAAGGCCATCAATCCGCAGTGTCAAGATTAAAACTTAGAAATTCAGACATTACAACAATCTTAACGGACTATGAAAAAGGTGGAAAAACAACTGTACCTGGCGCTATTCTCAGTCTTAAGCTCCCAGATAGTCACGTTGGGCTCTACCTAAGACCCTTTTTAACCCCTGAATATGTTGATGCTTTTATTCAGTTCAAGCTTACTGGCGCAACTGACTTGTATAGATTAGATAAAGCAAAACCTAACTCGGCTTATGGAAAAGAAATCTCTACAAAGTTAACGCCTATCATTTCAGACAAACCTATTATTGGGAGCTACAAAGGTTCTACATTAGCTGAACAAGTGAAAAGTGGAAAAGATGCCACAGGCCAACTTCACCATATGTTATTTAGGGTAGAAGCAGAAGGCTTAACAGACGTTTATTTGGAGTCTCTAATTAAAGGCCACACAGGGGATATGGTAACTATTCTTACGAACCCAGCTGTAAGTGTAACCACAGTAAAATAATTCTAGCCATTATCTCGCCACGGGCCAGCAGCCCGTGGCTTTATTTCATCCTCACATAATATTTCAGAAATTGATCTCGACTCTCCCAACGTAAGATTCCACCGTCACCCTGTTTTTCATGAAAAACTAATCCCTGACCAGTGGTCTTTTCCTGACTAGAGCCAAGACTTATGAGCACAAGCGCCACATAGTTTGAATTTTCATCCCCAGCCTGTGCAGGGGATATAACTGAACTTCCATCATCCCGTATAACCTTTAAAGATCCCCCAGGCTCATCAGCTAGATTAATCAATCGTTGGGTTAACTGAGATTCAACCGCATATATCATCGGTTGTTTATTGCCATCTTTCGTATAAGTCTCACTAATTCCTAATGTTTTGAATGGAATATAACCCTTCGCTTTTTTGCCCCGACAGGACACTTGAGCCACTCCCTCATTTCGACCTTCTTTAACCAACTCAGCCGGACAGGAAAACCGACCATGTCGGCCAACATAGGCGGCAATCGCATGCAGGATATAGTCTTGGTTAGTTTGGGTCTGCTTAAAAACAGAATAATTTTTCTGTGTCCTCAATAAAGGCAAACAGAGACCACCCACAATTCCTAAGATTGTCAGAACAATGGCGACTTCCAACAAGGAAAAACCTTGTTGCTTCTTTTTCTTAAAGTTGGAAATAGAGTGTACAACACGCATCATGATTTTCCACGTTGTAAGTTCCATTTGATTTCACGCAAGAATGGGGACTTTGATCTGTGCCATCAAATCCCCGCACTTTTCCTGATTTTGGATATCCGCTGTCGAGTTTCTTATCAATGCTCATGGCTTGCTGAGGTGTTAAGAGCCCTCCGTCCCCATGGGATCCATTCTTTTTCCCAAGGATAAACCAGTGACCTTTCAGCCCCCGGGGATTGTTTTCAATGGTGTACCCGCCCCCTAAAGTCGTGCTTGGCGCCCCTTTTCCAAATTCTCCAACATTCGAATCCTCCTCTGCTCCTGGACTTTTGATCAATCCCACGGCCGCCAAGTGAGACCAGAAGGCTAAGGCCTCAGTATTGGGAGCAAGACCTGCTCCTTCAATTGTTCCATTTCCATTCCCACTCCGTAAGTCTGTTCGAATCTGTTGAGAAGCCAGATGAAAATCGCCAGGAAGCGCATCAAATTTATCAAGAAATGCCGTTGTTGCCATTTGATAAGTTTGGAGATCAGAAATGATACTTTTCAAGCGAGCACTCTCGATAAGCTCTCGCCCTTTTAAAATGCCCCCAATTAAAAGTCCAATGACAATAAGTACGATGGCAAGCTCCATCAAACTGAAACCGGCTTGTGCCTTGTTTTTATTCTTTCTTTTCATAAATGCTAACTCCCGTTTCCGCGAGTCTGCCAGGGCTGATTAAAAATGTAAATATATTGAATTTAATTTGATTAAATTTTTTTCTTTCTAAATTCAGCAATTCTGATA
>CAYYRQ010000007.1:66798-82156 GCA_964474215.1 uncultured Alphaproteobacteria bacterium | reverse complement strand
TTCTCCTGAATAGGAATATATATTATTTAATGTTTCCACAAAATATTTCAATAAATTTTTATAAAGTAATTTAATAAATATTTTTTATCACTCATTTTTTAGGATATGTTTATTACGTTAAACAAAAGACCCATGGTATCTCGTGAATACCATGGGCCTTTTTACCTCCCCTACTCTAAACGCAAAGCCTCTTAGAGCATGTCCATTCCCTTAGCCTGGGAATGGATTCATTACATTATCTTCATCAATTTTTAGTTTATCTTCTTCCTCAGATGTTAGAGAGTGATCTGTATCACTTAAATCTTTAGATTCAGCATCCTTATCATCCTTTGATTTATCATCAGATTTATGATCTGCCTTTGACTCATCTGTTAAATCTGTAACAGTATCATTTTGTTTATCTGTATCTTTATCTTCATGATCAGCATCAGGGTCTTCGAGTTCGAGAAATTCGATAATTTCCTCACCTTCGGGTTTCTTTAATTCCATGAGTTCGGAACTCTCTGCATCCTCAGATTTTTTAAGATCCATCAATTTAGAATCATGATCAGCTTCCGGTTTTTGAAGTTCCATCATCGGTGCTGTCGTATCTTCAGCGGGTTTCGTGTCTTCAGCTTTTTTCTCACCACAGCTCACCAGCAACATAGCTGCACTGGCCATTAAAATGGATTTGTAAGAACGCATTATTTTCCTCCTTTATACTTATTCTTTATAATCATCTTTGTTTGGTGCAACAGATGTTCCTAAGTGATAATTGTCATAAACATCGTTGTAATTATTAAACCTTTGAAGATTTTCCAACTCGTTAGAGACCTTATGAACTGAATTCACATGCCCCTTGCGATCAGCAAAGACCGCACCACTGGATAAAATTAAAACAGCTATCAATGCTATGATTGGAAAGCGCATAACCAACTCCCTTGTTCTCATGGCCATATTTAATCATAGCGCGAAATGGTTAATAAATTGTTTACGTTTGGTTGAGACTAAAATTAAAGGATGGTAGCGGAGGAGGGATTTGAACCCCCGACAAACGGATTATGATTCCGCTGCTCTGACCAACTGAGCTACTCCGCCATAAGGGAAATGTGGTGCCCAGAGACGGAATCGAACCGCCGACACAGGGATTTTCAGTCCCTTGCTCTACCAACTGAGCTATCTGGGCTTATCCTAAGCTCTATAGATAAAATTTTAGCACTTGTCCAGCCCCAATGGCATGTAAATCCTGATATCAAATTTTTTAATTCTCTGAAAACAAGTAATTTCTTAGAGAACATTCTGCAAAATTCTAAGTTTATAATCTGGATTGCCGCGTCGCTGACGCTTCTCGCAATAACACGAATTTTCTGCATTTTCAGTCATTGCGAACCTTCGAAGAGGGTGTGGCGATCCAGAAAAATATAGTTTTGCAGAGGGTTTTCAAAAAAGTTTTTTCTTCCAATACGAATTCAATTTTAGCGTAGCGCGATACATTATTTGAATACAGATACTTTTTGGACCTCTTAAAGAAGTGACATCATTTCTCATTTGATGGGTACTATTAAAAAGCTGCCTTTGGATGAGGGGTAAAGCGAGACTTTCTTAGAGGATATGCAAAAAGAGCTTAATTAGAGATTTGAATGAATAGCTAAGAGCTTTTTCACATCTCTTCCCACGATAGCAGCAGCGTTTTTAACAACGATACTGTTTGGCCAATTCCACCACTGAATTTTTAATAATGCATCAATTGTTTCATCATCAAAACGTGCGCGAATCATTTTTGCTGGATTGCCCGCAACAATCGTATAGGGAGGGACATCTTTTGTGACAACAGCTTTTGCACCTATGATGGCGCCATCCCCTATCGTAATGCCAGGCATAATTGTTGCTTCCGTACCAATCCAAACATCATTTCCGATAACTGTGTTTCCTTTTTTGGGAAAATAGTATTCATACCCTGTTTGAGATGCCCCCCACAAAACTGCAAAAGGATAAGTAGAAAACCCATCCATATGATGATTTGCAACACTCGAAATAAACTGCGCTCCATTGGCGATACTGCAGTATTTTCCAATGATCAATTTATCCGGCATGTTGGGCGGAAAATAGCCCGCATTGTATTTCTCAAAATTATATGGGTCAGTAAAATCATGATAGAAAGTGTACTCACCAACGATAATGTTGGGGTTCGTAATAATATTTTTCAGAAAAACGTGATTTTTGCTTACCTGACCATCCATCACAAGTGGGTATATAGAATCGGGAGAAATTTTTTCATGTATTTTACAATCGTTCATTTGCTCTATCCTGGGCTATATACTTTTCATTAATAGCACATAATATCAAAATCTCAGAATTATAAACAATTAACGACCCAACTATAATTTTAACTTTGGCTCAACGGACATGCGCACGGACATCGTTTTGAATCTCGGCAAGATAATTTAAAAGCTTAGCCAATATCGTGTTGCTTTAAGAACGCCGGTTTGGTTTAGAACCTTTTTTTCAACCAAATCGTGCAAGTCGCGGGTTGCTGTCGAGGGCGATACTTGGGCAATTGTCATATAGTTTTTTGCGCTTAGACCACCTTTAAAGCCTTGCACTCCCTCATCAAACATCCTTTGGATGACCTTAACCTGCCGTTCATTTAATTGATCTTTAAACTGGTCAAAGAACTTTGCCTTCTTAATGATGAACTCCATTTGCTCAATGGTATACTGTTGGGCGCTCAAAATGACATGGCTAAAATAACCAAGCCATGGATCAATTTGGTTATGTTTATTTTGGCTTTCCAGTGCATCATAATAGATCTTGCGCTTATCGTTTATGACCTGCGAAAGAGCAATAAACGTGGGTCGCTGTAAAGCTTGAGCCAAAACCATTTCAACGAGCGCTCGCCCGATTCGGCCATTTCCATCTTCAAAGGGGTGAATAGATTCGAAATAAAGGTGGGCAATGCTACTGCGGGTGAGAGGTGGTAAGGGCTTATCTCCAGCAGGAGACGTTTGATTGAACCATTTTATAAAATGATCCATTTCTTTCTTAACCATTTTTGACGGAGGTGCTTCAAAATGTACCTTTGGTTTGTAAACCGCACCAGATACGATCTGCATAGGATCTCTGTGCCTACGATATGACCCGACGTCGTGTAAATCATGGCGTCCTTTCATCAACATGTTGTGCCATGCCCATAAAATTTCATGGGTTAAGGAGCGGTCATAATGATGGAATAAATCAATCATCATTTCAGCTATGCCTTCCTCAGCAGGATGGCGAGACGATGTTGACGTTTTCAAGCCAAACTGCCTTTGAATAGAGGACTGTAAACTCTCCCGATTTAAAATCTCACCTTCGATTTCGGACGTTTTATAAGCTTCATTTTCAATCAGTTGAATTGTTATGGTGCTTTTTTCTGAATCAGAAAAATGTTTGGAAATGCCAAAGGACTCACCTGCCCTTTTGAGAAAATCTTGTTCTAAAGAAGAAAACTGATCAGGGTCATATGTAAAGTTTGGCCAATCTTTTTGCTGCCAATTCCATTTTGGGCTGTCAGTCATGAGTTATAAACTTTCATTTTATAGCCCATATTATCAAAATTTTTGGGCTATAACAACTTTATTTATAGCCCAAACTATCGCCTAAAATATTCCCCAAAAGTGGATTGCTTTGTCGGGACGTTGTCCCTCCGCGCAATGACGCCCCCCAATAAAAGTACGTCACTGCGAGGCGCTAAAAGCGCCGCGGCAGTCTATTTTACAAAATATCCGTATAGAACCGTTTTTGTTCTTATTGTCTGAGAGATGGATCGCCGCACCCGTCTGCGCCAAGGCTTCGACGGGTTCGCGATGACGATTATCATCAAACCTCATATCTACAAAACAAAAGCTTTGCCGCACCTGACACGCGCTCAAGAATCAACTCAAGTTGGGGAGGCATGTCAACAGCCGCATCTTTGGCGACTTCGATCACGAAGATAGCTTGCGAGGAGAGCATCTTTTTTTGGATCAAATTTTCTATGGCTGGACGCACAAGATTTTGATTGTAAGGCGGATCAAGGAAAACCAAGTCATAGGCTTCAGAAGATTGAAAACGAATGGCGTCTTGGTCTATTAATCGCATTTGCGGGCTTTCGAAATCTTGGAGATTCGTACGGAGAATTTTTAACGCTTCGCGATCATTTTCAACAAAGGTAGCGGAGGAAGCCCCGCGGGATAATGCCTCAAGCCCCAATGAACCGGTTCCTGCGAAAAGATCGAGGACCGCCTTATCTTGGACGACGTCATTCCCAAAAGCCGAATTATGGAGGAGAATATTGAAAATAGTTTCGCGCGTGCGGTCTTGGGTCGGGCGCGTCCCTTTATGCATTGGCGCTATGAGTTTCCTTCCCCGCCATTTTCCACCGACAATTCGCATAAGTGCTCTCTATTTGCTTTGGTTGCTTTTTATTTCATTGAAATACGGATCTTGTCAATTTTTCAGTCTATACAGACTTCAAGCAATACAAGCAAAAAATGAATTGAATTGATTTCAAAATAAATTATAAAGGTAAATATATATTTAATATACTGCATATTATATGCAATTCATATCGGAGTATAAAATGCCATCTTTTTCAATATCACTTTTATTTTTCCAATGCTTACTGCTGAGTGTATCTCCTGTCTACGCGGGAGGTAAACGAGACGAGAGCAAAAATTTAAGTATGCGAAGAACGGCAAAAATATATCTGACCGTGCCTAACGATCACGTCGACTATAACGGTAAGAATGAAATTTCAATTTCTATGTCTGGGAAAAGGGGACAAAAAAACGCATTTACCTTAAACCTAGCTCAGAAGCCTACAATGCATACTGTTAAAACGAAAAAAGGAATCCAGAGGCTGAAAAAATTTGAACTAGATCATGCAAATGACCAGGATGTTTATAGAACATTCCGACTAGGGAAGCTAAGCCGCTCTGATTACTCAGGTCGTATTCGCTTTCAGTTAACTCATAAAAATTCGCCACCCTCATATATGACTTTAAAAGATGGAGAGTGGAGCATAAACTGTGAAGCAACGACAACACCCATAGAAATCTATAATAATGCCAAAATAAATCTTTCACCAACGACCTCAAGCTTGTGGATTTCTCTTGATCGAGAGTATAGAAATGCCGACATCCAACAAATGTATTCTTTTTAAGCCCCATAGTCTTTATCAGCCACAAGAAAAAGCCACCAAATATAATTTGTTGTACAATCTTATTAAGTTAAGGCCTCTGTTCATCACAGAGGCTTTTACTTATTTTGACAACTAAAATCTGTCAAACAAAGTAAATTTCTGAACCTATTGAAATACTTGGCTAGCAAAACTACATTTAAGTTAAATATGTATAAGGGGAAATTTTTATGAATATGAATCTTAAATTTTTTGTTGGTGTATCATTACTTCTAAACATTTCAAGCGCATTTGCTATGGAAAGTGTTGATCGAGATAATCTTCCCTCAAGCTTCCTCCCCAAACTGACACAAAAAAGTGATGTCATTATTCCCAATCCACCTTTTGAGGTTGCCGAGGATCGTCGTGCAGATCCCTCTGTTCTTGCTCAGTGGGAAGAAAAACTAAAAGACAAAGACAATGTTGCTATCGTCCATGGCATTGGAATTGACTCTCAAAAAAGACTTCTTTCCTGTTTTTACGAAGGCGTAGATGGTTTAACGGCAGAAAAACTTTATATGTCTGCCCCGCATGTGGTTTTAAATTTGCGCAGCATTGTTTCAGGAACATTGGTTGATAAACAAAATGTACGCACATGGTATAGAACCGGATTTATTTTGGATGTCCCCGTTGACCATATTTGGGGGGCTCATCCCCATGACGCCTACGCGCCGATGGAGACCCCTGCTACATTTAATCAAAACAAGTTTCGAGAAGACACTCACAATGGTGTTCGTAAATCCAGCGCAATCGGGACACCGGACGAATTATTACAGACAGCACAAAGCGGTATTGCCAATGAAGTTGCTTTCTATTCCGCGCTTGAAGGCTCAGAGTCTAAAGTCTCTATTCGCGGTGTTTTTATTTCCCGAGGTGGAAATTATGCGACATCTGTCGATAAAGAACGAGGTAAGATAAACGAGCGCGAGCTTGCCATGCAGCTTGCCGAAAAGCTTCGCGTTCCTTTCTATGACTGGCGAAAAAACACGAAACCTATTGTTGACCCCAATGCTGATGAATAAAGGAACAAGCTAAGCAAGAGGTCTTAGCATCTAAATTTTAAGTTTAAAAATTGTTGCCTTATCACCATATATAAGTTGTGTGAAACGCAATGTACCATTAGAGTGTAAAAATGTTTAAACAGTTTTCGAATGAGCAAGAGCTGGATTCCTCGCTGGAATACATCGCAGCTCTTGATTTAGGCACGAATACGTGTCGCCTGCTTATTGCCGCTCTCACACCTGAAGGTCCCCAGGTCGTGGATTCTTTTGTTCGCGTCATTCGCTTAGGCGATGAGCTGGCCACAAAAGGGCACATTTCAAAGGAAGCAGCCCTGCGAACCATTCGGACCCTTTCTATTTGTGCTGAAAAACTCGATAAATATAACATTACGCGCCACCGTTTTGTCGCTACAGCAGCCTGCCGTGCGGCTTCGAATAGCAAAGAATTTATGGATGAAATCCGTGCAAAAACAGGGCTTGAACTAGAAGTTGTTTCTGCTGCAGAAGAAGCCCGTCTTGCTATCATCGCTTGCGCAGATTTATTGGATGAAAGCACGCGTTACGCCATCGCCTTTGACATTGGCGGCGGCAGTACTGAAGTCATGTGGATGGAACTTTTTCCTGATAAACTGCCGGAAATCATCCAATGGACATCCCTTCCCCTCGGTGTTGTGACCGTTGCTGAAACCATACGAAGTCATCCAAAGCCACTTGAATCCTTGCAAAATATCAGAAAATCTGTGGCAAAGGAAATGAAGGCGTTTTGTGATAAGGCTTACATTTTTCCGCAGCTTCGTAAGAAGAATATTCAGCTGATTGGAACCAGTGGCACTGTTACAACCCTGGCAGCTATCCATATGAACCTTGAAAAATATGATCGCTCGCGGGTGAGTGGACTTCACTTAACACCTGATATTATCTCGAAAACAGTTTCAAATATATATGCAATGTCCCCTGAAAAACGACTTCTCCACCCCTGTATTGGCCCCATGCGCGCTGAGCTCGTTTTGGGCGGGGTCGCAATCTTTGAAGGTATTTATGACATTTTCCGAATAAACCCGGTTCGTGTTGCGGACCGCGGTGTACGTGAAGGAATTTTACTGGACCTAACGAATCAAACAAAATGACAAAAACATCCGGACGTCCCTTATTCACCCGCTTAAAGAAAAGCCGAGGCCGAAAAGTATCCTCGCAAAAGTGGCTTACACGTCAATTGAATGACCCCTATGTCAAACAAGCTAAAATTGACGGATACAGATCCAGGGCTGCTTATAAGCTTCTCGAAATTAATGAAAAGTATAAGATCTTCAAGGCAGGAGATACAGTTGTTGATTTGGGAGCAGCCCCCGGTGGTTGGACACAGGTCGCCCTTGAAAAGGTTGGCGAAAAAGGAAAAGTCATTGGTATTGACCTGTCCCCTATGGACCCCATCAATAAAGCGACACTTATTTGCGGCGATTTCTGTGAACCTGAAATGGTTGCGCAACTCAAAGCTGAGATCCAAGGACCTGTTCACGTTGTGCTAAGTGATATGGCAGCTTCCAGCACCGGCCATAGCCAAACCGATCACTTGCGGATTATGGCCTTAGCGGAAGAGGCCTTTTTGTTCGCGCAAGAAACGTTAAGTAACGGAGGCTCCCTCGTTATAAAAGTCCTTAGAGGCGGAACAGAAAAAGAACTGCTGATGCTTTTAAAAAAGCACTTCGAAAAAGTTGTTCATTTTAAACCGCCAGCAAGTCGCTCCGATTCCTCAGAAATTTATGTTGTAGCACTAGGTTTCCGCCCATGAAAGAACCTGCCCGCCTGCAAAGTACCATTGAAGTTTTAACCCTGCATGAAGAGCAACAAAAACCTCTGGATCAAATCTGTCACAGTTTTTTTAAAAGCCGACGATATATTGGTTCAAAAGACCGCCAAGCGATCTCCGCTTATGTTTATGGCGTCATGCGACACAGGGCATCTTGCGATTGGTGGGCGTTAGAACGGGGCATCTCCCCCCTGGTTATGGCGGCCTTTGAGGCCTCACGGATTCGCCTTCTCACCTACCTTTGGCTGCATGAGAAAATGCCTCGGGAAAAATTTGGCATTCTTTTTAATGGAGAAAAATACGCACCTCAAAAGCTTAGGGAAGAAGAGAAAAATATTTTTGTTAAGCTCCCCGACCTGGGCAATCCTGACGTATGGATAAAATGCGAGTGTCCGGAGTGGCTGTATCCTCACTTACAGCGACGTTTTGGTGATCATTTATCCGAAGAAATGGCTGCTTTTCTGAACCAAGCCACCCTCGATTTGAGAGTTAACACCTTGTGCTCAAACCGAGATTTTGTGCTTAAAGAATTGAATGACGCGGGTATTAAAGCCAAAGAAGCATCCTACGCACCCTTAGGCTTGCGTGTAGAAGGCAGAGTACCAATCGCCCAAACAGCCGCTTTTAAAGAAGGCCGTATTGAAATTCAAGATGAAGGATCCCAGCTTGTTGTTCATCTGATGGATCTAAATCCAGGGCAAACCGTGTTGGATCTTTGTGCAGGCGCAGGTGGAAAAACATTAGCTATCGCCGCCCAACTTGAAAACAAAGGAAAAATTATTGCTACAGATACGGCGGACTGGCGTTTAAAAAGAACGAAAGAGCGACTGAAGCGAGCAGGCGTTCATAACGTTGAGATCCGGCCGATTAGTGGTATTCAAGATAAGTGGTTTAAGCGCCAGCAAGAACGATTTGATCGTGTCCTTATTGACGCGCCCTGCTCAGGAACTGGAACGTGGCGTCGGAATCCCGATCAAAAATGGAACTTAAAGCCAAAGGACTTGGAGGAATTACCTGCCTTGCAACTACAGCTCCTCAAGGGAGCTGCCCAACTTGTGAAACCTGGAGGCGAGTTGATCTACGCCACATGCTCCCTTCTTTGCGAAGAAAATGAAGATGTTATTGGTGCGTTTTTAAAAGAAACTCCTCACTTTACAGTCATTCCCTGTGGACTTGAAAATGAAGATTTTCTATCCTTAACACCTTACAAGCATCAAACCGATGGATTTTTTGCAGCGCGGCTAAGGAAACCGAACGAATGAAAGAACTTACGGCTCACGGAACAAGTGTTTCCATAGATAAAACGGGCATTTTAATCACTGGAAAACCTGGATCCGGAAAGTCTTCCCTTGCCCTCCAGCTCATAGATCGGGGCGCATTGCTTGTATCTGATGATCAAACCATCATAACACATGAGAACGATCACCTTTTTCTCTCCCCTCCTCCAAACATAAAAGGGTTGGTTGAGGTGCGAGGCGTTGGTGTTTGTACTTTTCCTTTTGAAAATAAAAGTCGATTAAGCCTTTGCGTTGAGCTCTGTGAAGGTGAGGAGCTTGAGAGATTGCCAGATCTCCATTTTGTTGAGTATCATGGGGTGAAAATTCCTCTCTTGAAGTTGAATAAAAAAGATCCCATTGGGATGATCAAAGTTGAACTGAAGGTAAAAGAATGATCAATATAGCCGTAGCAGGGTGCACAGGCCGGATGGGACGGCTGGTATTAGAGCAAATCAATGAAAGTCCAAATTTAGTCATTGCTGGCGCTTTAGCCCGTGATGGGAATCCACTAATTGACCAAGACGTTGGAAGTTTAATTGGTTTAACACCGCTGAACATCTTCATCACAGATCAACCTAAAGAAGCCTTCATCAATGCATATGTTATCATCGAATTCAGTACACCTGATGCATTGGAGTCTCATGTAAAAACCGCACTTGATTTTGAAATTCCTTTTCTTTCTTGTGTCACAGGACTCAGTGAAAAGCATCACCAGCTTCTACAAAATGCCTCGAAACGCATACCCGTTCTTTTTGCACCCAATACGAGCCTTGGAATTGTCGTCCTCCGAAAACTCGCGCAGCTTGCTGCAAAAGCTTTAGGCCCTAATTACGACATCAATATTTTAGACATTCACCATCGCCATAAAAAAGATTCACCATCAGGAACAGCTCTTATGCTTAAAGATTCTTTTGATTCCTCCCGGCCTCTTGAATGCACCTCTCTGCGCGCTGGAGGTGTTTATGGTGATCATACGATTTCTTTCGCGGGCGAGAACGAAGTTATAAATATTGAGCACAGGGCCTTGAACCGCAAGCTTTTTGCACAAGGGGCCCTTGATGCAGCAAAATGGCTGAAAGACAAGAAACCTGGACTTTACAGTATGGAAGATGTTGTAGAGATTACCCTATGACGAAGCTCATGACACCCAAAGAAATCGATCTCTTTTTTGAACACTTGGAAGCCCATAATCCAAATCCAAAAGGAGAGCTCTATTCCGTCAACCCCTACACACTGCTTATTGCTGTCGTTCTTTCTGCGCAAGCCACTGACAAAGGCGTGAACAAGGCGACCCCTGCCCTTTTTCAGATTGCGGATACACCTGAAAAAATGGTGGCGCTTGGAGAAGAGGGCTTGAAAAAATATATTAGCTCAATCGGCCTTTTTAACTCGAAGGCGAAGAACATCATCGCCCTCTCTGAAAAACTGATTCGTGATTATCATAGCCAGGTTCCGGATCAGCGAGAGGATTTGGAGTCCCTGGCCGGCGTGGGACGCAAAACTGCCAACGTGGTTCTGAACGCAGCCTTTCAAGAGCCGGTCATTGCGGTGGACACACACATTTTTCGCGTATCAAATCGGACAGGGCTTGCCCCAGGCAAGACCCCACTCGATGTTGAAAAGAAACTGATGAAGCGCATCCCAACCCACTGGCTGCTAAAAGCCCACCACTGGCTTGTTCTTCACGGCCGCTATATTTGTAAGGCGCGAACCCCCCTGTGCCCAACATGTCCGGTCAAGGCAGAGTGTCACTATCCAAATAAAACCATTGGAAAAGCATGACCCTTATTGAATGGCGCAAAACGATTGAAAACACCCTATCAGCCGCCACTATTTCAAATGTTCAGCTTGAAACAAAATGGCTCCTTTCCAATGCCCTCAAAAAAGATGCCGCCTTTGTTGTCTTGAACCCAGAGTATCAGCCAGCTGCTCATGAAGAAGAAACCATTGAAGCTTGGCTTAAACGACGCTTGCAGGAAGAACCTCTCTCCCGCATCAAAGGCGAGCGTGAATTTTGGAGCCTTCCTTTTTATATCGATGAATATACTCTAGACCCACGCCCGGAAACGGAGCTCATTGTTGAAGAGGCTCTAAAGTGGGTTGGAAAAAAAATGGGACATTCTTGGCGCATTTTAGACCTAGGGACTGGGTCTGGTTGTATCCTCATTTCTCTTCTGCATGAACTTAAAAATGCAGAAGGAACTGGTGTTGATATTAGCCGAGACGCGCTCACAATCGCGCAGAAAAATGCGGAGCGCCACAATGTTCGTTCCCGAAGCCATTTTATAGAAAACGATTGGGCGGAAGGAATTGAAGGAAAGTTTGATATTATTGTCAGCAATCCCCCTTATATTCCCACCTTTGAAGAAGCCACTCTTGAAAAAAGTGTCCGATGTTATGATCCTCATGCAGCTCTTTTTGGCGGTGAAGATGGACTCTATTTTTACCGAAAGCTTGCGAACGAAATTAGGTCGATTGCAGCGCTTAAGAGTATTCTCATTATCGAGTTTGGAAAAGGACAGCGTAAAGCGATTGAAGAGCTCTTTATAGCTGCTGATTTTCAAACCCTTTTTGTCGTCAAAGACCTTGCTGGAATTGAAAGGGTAGCAGGGTTTAGAGTCTAGGCTGCGGCCTTCCCTTTTGCTGGTTTAAGGGATTGGATTGTCAAAGGAAAGTTGATCTCTTTCAAAAGCTGTTGATCTTTTAAAGTACCCGAGACAAACACATAGAGGTCCTGATTTAAAGAATCATAAGAGTTTATTTTAACAGTTACATCTTTGAGCCGAGGCTCTGCAGCAAGGATTGCTGTTTGAATATAGTTAATAATTTCAGGCCAATCATCTGTATTGGTCGCATCAAAATAGCTGAAATCATCTAAACCAAAAAAATCTGGCATTCCAAAAAAAGGAATGGTGTCTTCGTGATCCTTGTATATCGCCTTTCTTACCGTACAACGCGTATTTAAAATGATTGAGACTTCACGAATGATCGATGCTTCATATTCTCTTTCATCGTAGAGGCTATCTTCTCTACCGACCCCTGAGTGGTCGATCACAATGCGATCAAATAAAGGGGGTAGTGCTCCCTTTGAAATTTTTATTGGCTTTTGCATGTCACTCCCCTAAGTGTGCTTTATTACATCTATTATAATAACACTTTTCTAGTTCCACTTAAATGAAAAAGGTACCTCATAAAGAGGCACCTTATCCATTGTAAGTCTATTACATTTAAAGCATTAACTGCCTTGTGGCCCAAGCGTACCTTTGGACAAGTCACCTGAGAAAACGTTTTGTCCAACGGGTTGTCCTTCTTGGTTAAAGGAGAACAAGGTATCTTTCCAGCTCAAGTATCTAAACCAGAACTTAAGGTTATCAATCTTTTGTCCTTCAAGAGCAACCACGGATGTATTAAGCTGGGTAATAATACAGTTCGAGAAATCGATCTCTTCTGTCACTGTTAGCTTACCGTTGATATCATCTGCTCTGAACACTTTAATCGATGGCAAGTTATCTGCTTTGATGAAAGAGTTTTGAACATAGATCGCTGCTTGCGTTCTGAGAACTTCCACATAGACCCAGCTGGCGTCAATTTCACCCGCTGAGAAAAGAGTGTTTTCAGCTGCTGAGTTAACTTCTCTTCTCATGCCATAGCTAAAGTCCAACAAACGATCAGCTTTATCTAGCTTAGCGTCAACCGTTTTTCCGGTTAAGGTACCTGTCGACTTTCCATTAATGTTGATGAAATAGTTCGAGGTTGTGGTTCCTTTGTTCGCGATAGAGCCGAGTCCGGGGGCTAGAGGATTTTCCATTTTTACTTCAGTCATTGTAATTTCCTTTCATTTGACTTGTTTCTATTCCTTACTTACGCTCTTAACCAGCACCTGGCTTTGGAAGTGTAGCAACCAATCGAAGCGACGCTGTCAATTCTTCAAGTTGGAAGAATGGCCTTAAGAAGACAACAGCTGTGTAGCTACCAGGTTTTCCTGGAACTTCAGAAACATCAATGCGTGCTTCACGTAGTGGGAAGGAAGCTTTGACGTCCTCGGGTGCCACGTCCGAAAGAAGAACGTATTGGGAAATCCATGAATTCAAAAAGAGTGAAACTTCTTGCTTTGACATGAATGAACCAATTTTATCCCGCATCATTGCTTTGATGTAGTGAGCAAAACGGGACGCGTTCAGCATGTAAGGCAACCTAGCTGAAATCCGTGAGTTTGCATTCGCAAAGTCATCTTCATACAGTTTCGGTTGTTGGGTCGTCTGAGAGCTGAAGAAGGCTGCGTAGTCTGTGTCTTTACAATAGACAAGAGCCATGAAGCCAAGATCACTTAATTCTTTCTCTCGACGATCGGTGATTGCAATTTCCGTTGGGCACTTTACAGCCAAGTCTCCATCTGAAGTCTTGTATGTAAAGGCAGGCAAGTCAGATACAAGACCACCCCCTTCAACACCGCGAATTGCTGCCACCCATTTGTACAGGGAGAAGGCATTCGTAATGTTTTGAGCCATGGCGTACGCTGAGCTACCCCAACAGAATTTACTGTTATCTGTTCCGTCTACGGTTTCTTCATAGTCAAAACCTTCGACAGGGTTGGTGTTTTTACCATAAGGCAAGCGCATCAATACATGAGGCAAAGTCAAGGTGAAGTAACGTGAGTCTTCTGTCTCACGGAAGCTCCTCCACTTGATTGCGTCCGTTCCGTCGAATAGTTTTGAAAGGTCGCGAGGGCTGCTTAACTCTGCAAAGCTATCAAAGTTAAACATTCCTGGATCCGCAGCGGATATGAATGGTGTGTGAGCACACGCTGCAGCGTTTGAAATGAGCATTGCAAGTTCAACATCCATTGGATCTCTTCCAAACTGGTAATCTCCGACGAGACATGAGAATGGAATACCTCCATAGGTACCGTATTGCTCTTCATAGACTTTCTTAAAGAGTTGACTTTGGTCAAATTCAACTGCTTTTTCCAGATCATCCATAAGCTCTTGCTTTGTTATAACCCAAAGCTTCAGCTTTAATGTCTCACCTGTTTCAGATGCCATAACCAATTTTTGAAGACCTCTCCATGAACCTTCAAACTTTTGGAAGTCGGGATCATGAAGAATTTCATCCATTTGTAAGGATATATTACGGTCAATCTTGCTGACACAACTTACGATGAATGAATATACGTCATCTCCGACTGAACCTTTTGAAGCTTCAGAAACTTGGTTTACGAATTCAGCAAGCATTTTCTTTGCGTTTTCAGTTTGGGAAGGATCCCTCGCAAGCTTACCTTTTTCAATAATTGAATCGACGAGGCTTCCTCCGGAACTTCCTCCAGATCCTCCTCCTGATCCGCCGCCGCTTTTAGCGGGTGCTTTTGTTTCTTCAGCGGGTGGATTTTTTTTATCGTCTGCCATGATTTAACTCCCTTTTCTTAGCGTTTATTTTCCTGATCCAAGTTCTTTTTGGAGCTGAGCCAAAACATCAGGATTATCGACAATGTTTCGTAGTTCAGCATCTAATGCGTCGTTACCATCCAATTTTGCAAGGATGTCAGACAAAGCAATTCTTTTTGAATAAAGATCAGAAAGAGGCCCAACCTGACCGACAATGTTGACTGGATTGAAATCGTCCATAGAATTAAAAGTTAAGAGAACATTTAAGTCTGGAGCACTTCCACCCAACACGTTTTTTACGCGAAGAGGGAGCTGCGCATTCAAAGACGCCATAACATCGTTGATATTATCCCTATCAATTTCAATAAACTTACGCTCCTTCAACGGAGGTAGAGGTGTAGAGGGTGTTCCAGCAATGTCCGCTAAGATTCCCATCACAAAGGGAAGTTCATATTCTTGTATAGATCCCCCTGTTTCTACATCGTATGTGATTTGTACACGTGGTGGCCTAACGCGGTCCAATTTATGTTGTGCACTTGCCATGTTTAACTCCCTTCATATTATTTATATTATTCACAGACCCAATAGATCTGCTTCCTAATTACCATTTAAGAATATTCGCGTTAAAAATTCGTAAATTTTTAGGGGTTATTCGATTTTCGGAAGTTAAGTTGTTAATTTATATGGATTTTAAAATATTTCATAATATATAAAAT
>CAYYRQ010000007.1:0-66788 GCA_964474215.1 uncultured Alphaproteobacteria bacterium | reverse complement strand
GGTTGGTTTGTAAAAAAAATTGATATAAAATTTTAACTATTAATAAAAAATAAAGCAAATAGGAGCCTGGCATGTTTTTTAGAAACGTCTGACATACTTATAGTTACATTTATGGCCTGGATTTTCGCGCTCACTGTCGTTTTTTCGAAGTTAAGCAGCTCTACTGAGGTTTCAGATTGCGCACTCATGAAATTAGAGGTAGTTGGATAAGCCATCAAGTTTCTCAACAAAATTTTCGCCACCAAGAGCGATGGCTCCAAGAACAAAAATTGCGATTAAGGAAAGGACAATACTGTATTCAGAGATGGCGCCTCCCTTATCTTGCCTGAAATATTTTTTAAAGGTTTTCATTTTCGTATCCTTTACGCCTCATTAAGCTGATATTTCTCTATTACTATTATCTGGGGAATTTTCTTAAATTTTAGTTAAGCTTGAAAAACCAAAAAGATTGAGGCATGCGGGCTCGTAATTAGAGGTTAAAACTATGTTATTCAAAGATTCTCGGACAAGTAATGCTAATGCTTTTCTTCAAAAAGCAAACCATTAACTTTCCAAGAATGACAACCGTCAAAAATACCTATGCACATGCGTGGATTGACGGTCATCACAGTGATTGATAAAGTCGCAGCGAACTAAAATTTAAAAGGCCATGAACAACCATCCTCAAATAGATATCTCTGTCCCTTTCATATTGCCTCTTTTTTCTGCACGTGGGCGGTTAGTGCGACTCGAGGATGTCTCGACAAACATTATCAACCAGCATAACTATCCCTTTCCAATTGCAAAAATTCTTGCTGAAGTCCTTTCAACAAGTGCTGCCCTTGCAGGACTCTTAAAATATGAAGGAATTTTTACACTTCAAACAAAATCTCAAGGCCCAATTAAGCTTCTCGTCGTTGATATGACTCATACCGGGAATATGAGGGGGTACGCACAATACAAAAAAGAGCATGTTCAAGAAGGTGACAGATTCTCTCAGTTATTCAAAGAGGGCTATCTTGTCTTTACGGTCGATCAACAAAAGAATGCTGATCAATATCAAGGAATCGTTGAGCTGCATCGCGAGTCTCTGTCATCAGCCATTGAACACTATTTTGACCAATCAGAGCAGCTCAAAACTAAAATTATTATCGCCTCGCAAATGTCTGAGGATCAAAAATGGAAAACGAGCGCACTCCTCCTTCAGCAACTTCCCACTGAGGAAGTGAATGAGGAGTCTTGGAACCATATGGAAGCCTTGCTCGGAACGATATCGGAGCAAGAGATCTTAGACTTTTCAATCCCCTATGAAACCCTTCTGTTCCGCCTTTTCCATGAAGCCAGCATCGTTACCTATGATAGTTCACAGATCCAAGCTAAATGCCGCTGTTCGAAAGATAAGGTTGAAACATTTGTCAGAAGCCTGAGCCCCAGCGAATCAGAAGACCTGTTTGAAAATGGGCGATTGCAAATAACTTGCGAATTTTGTAATCATACATATATGTTCAATCAAAAAGATTTTAAAAATTTACATTAAGGAGAATGTTATGCGTTATTTATCCATCCCCTGTTTACTCTTAGCCCTAGCGGCTTGTTCTCCTTCAGCACGACTTCCTGAGCCCGTCGGTTTGAGCTATCTTGCTGAACGGCCAATTCACCTGGATGTTGCGCGGATTGAAGTTGTTAACAAATATCAAGCTTCCGCTGAGCCACCGCACATTGAAAAGGACCTACCTGTACCTCCAGCCGTTATGATTCAGCAATGGGTTCAAGACCGTCTCCTCCCTGTTGGGAAAACAGGCCATGCGACACTGACCATCGAAAACGCCTCTGTAACTGAATCCTCCTTAAAGGGTACGCCAGGCATTCGAGGGGCTCTCACCGTTGACCAAGCTGAAAAGTATAATGCGACTTTAGCAGTTAAGCTTGAAATCTTTGATGAGGCTGGGACGGCTAAAGGATTTGCCTATGCCCGCGCTCATGGATCACGGACTGTTGGCGAAAATTATACCCTCGGCCAACGTCGTCAAGTTTGGATGAACATGATGGAAAAAGTCATGAATAACCTTGATCAAGAAATGGACCGAAACATCAAAGGATACCTAAATCAATATACCTTAAATTAAAGGTCATCCCCCTTTATTTGGGCTAAAGTATTTTGGATATTTATCTGGAACTTTAGCCCATTCATCTGCATCCTCAGGCGCCTCTTTTTGCAAACGGATATTCGGCCACTGCTTTGAATACTCAGCATTGAGCTCCACCCACTTTTCCATGCCTTCTACCGTATCCGGCACTATTGCATCAATAGGACATTCGGGCACACACACCCCACAATCAATGCATTCAGAGGGATTGATGACGAGCATGTTTTCCCCTTCATAAAAGCAATTAGCAGGGCACACTTCTACACACTCGGTATATTTGCATTTAATGCAGGCTTCGGTCACAACATAAGTCATGCTTCATCATACATAGGAAGAAGAAAAAAATATAGAGGGCTAAATCATTTATTAAAACCTTTACGTCATAATGATTATAGAAGCAAAGTGAAAGGATGGCAGAATGGATATCTCAGACTGGCTCTTTCAGAGCTTTCATAAGCTTGGTCTAAAGCATGTTTTTCTCGTCCCCGGCGGGGAAATAGATCCTCTCGTCATTGCTCTTGGAAAAACAATGACCCCCAAACCCATCGTCGCTTGCCACGAAGAAGGGGCCGGTTTTATGGCCGACGGATATGCGCGCACCTCAATTGAAGGCTACGGGGTCAGCTTAACGATTGGCGCGCCCGGCGCTGGAAATGGAATACCAGCCGCCCTTGCAGCGAGTTCAGATCGCAGCTCCGTTTTATTTATTACTGGTGGATCCAGCACAAAATTTTATGACCTTGCCACCTTCCAAGAATCAGACGCAAGTGGAACGGCTGACACAGCTTTGTTTAGGCCGACTGTGCGATTTACAAAGACCATTAAGAGCGCGGGCGCTGTTTCAAAAACTTTGCAAGATGCATTGAATTATATGGGAACGACCTTGCCGGGACCAACACACGTGTCGTTACCGACTAATATTCAAACGACTGAAGTGAATCAGATTGACGATCTTCAGCCACCTCTTAAGAATAGCTTTGTCGATTTTGAAAAGGCAAAGAGTGTTGCAAAAGATGTTTTATCCAAGAATTCGAAAGTTGTGGCGTTAGTTGGTAGAGGCGCTGTATTGAGTCGATCTCGTCAGTCTCTTTTATCCTTTTTTGAAGCTTTTCAAATCCCTTTTGCGACGACTTTTTCTGCAAAGGGATATCTTCCTGAAGACCATCCCTTAGCACTTGGTATGTTTGGATATGCAGGTAGTCAACGTGCAACCCGCTCCTTGATCGAAGAAAAAGGAGAGGTTGTGCTTGTTTTAGGATCAAGCTTAAATCAAAGAGACACATACTTTTGGGATAAGGCTTTTGGACAAGGCAAGACGCTCATTCAAGTGGATTGCAACTCGACAATGATCGGCAGGAACTACCCCATTTCCGATTCAATCATTGCTGATATTGATTCCCTCTTGGCCTATTGGTTGTCTGAAAAAGATCAACTCCTTCTGGGGCTCACTGAAACAACTGAGCAGAGGAAAAATTGGAATCTCAGCGTTCTTCAAAAAATACCTTACTACTATGACACAGAGAACCTGCAATCAAAGCAAACCCCAATCCACCCAGCGCGGATTATCTATGGGATGAACAATTTTCTTCCCGATGATACTTTACTTTTTATCGACTCAGGTGCACACCGGGCCTTTGCTGGCCATTATTGGTATTGTAAAGGGCAAAGATCGGTTTGTTCAGCAACACGCCTTGGGCCCATGGGATGGGCCATTCCCGCAAGCATCGGGGGAAAAGTCGCAAATCCTAATCGAGCCGTTGTCACCATTACGGGGGACGGATGTATGCGCATGCATGGCATTGAGATTGCAACGGCCGCCAAACACAAGTTACCAGTCATCTTTATCGTGAGCAATAACTCAGCCTTGGGCAATGTCTATTTGCGAATGGTACAAGCTAATGAGGGTGCCGCTGAATTGACGAGCCTTTCCACCGTTGATTGGGTTAAGTTTGGCCAGTCCTTAGGTGCAGATGGCGTGCGGGTTGAAAACCCAAATGATCTTGAAAGCGCATTCAAGAAAGGACTGGCATCATCCGTTCCTTTTGTTATTGATGTGATTACAGATCCGAATGCGAAAACACCCATTGCCCCTTATACGGATGCAAAGAAACTCTTTCTCCACGACACAATGTAAGGAAAGGTCAATGTCAAAACTTCCTGACCCAACCAAGTCGAGCCCCGAAGCGAAAGCGGTATATGAAAAGATCGATGATGCCAGAGGTGGGCACCGCTATCCGGGCTTGTTCGCAGGGCTTTCAAATTATCCAGAACTTGCAGAGGCATTTTCCGATTTCGGTGAATTTCTGCGCTTTAAAGGTGAGCTTCCCGCGGATGTTCGCGAAGTAGCCATCTTGACCATCGCAAGCCAGTATAAGGCATCTTACATATGGCAAACCCATCTTCCCAATGCAGAAGCAGCAGGGCTTTCACCTGAGTGCCTTACGAAAATTCAGAATCAGGAAAAGCTTGATGATGAGCCTTTCTATGACAGGGTACAACAGCTCGTGAATGTCTTTTTAAGTCGGAAGCCTGTTCCCCAATCTCTTCAAGATGATCTTATTCAGGTTATGGGGCTCGAAGCCTTTTTACAACTGGCCGTGGTCATTAACTATTATCAAATGATCTCAGGTCTGATCTTTGGATTTGAATTTTCTCTGGGAAAAAATGCACCTGATCCCTTTGAGTAATATGTATTCCATATGGCAAGCTATTTACATTTTTTTGGCTGCCCAGCTGGAAACTTGTCCTTATATTCTTTACCTAAGAGCTGAGAATCCAATTCAGTAACATCTTTGGCCAAAGCCGATGACCACAAGCCATTGGCACATTTTGTTTTATCGCAGGTATCTGAGGGAAGAACATAGTCTCCCTTGTTATAAATGATGTCACAGGTGCAGTATGCCTTCTTGGGATTATTGGGATCAACGACACAAGGACTATCCATACATAATGCCCAAGGCCGCGCATTGGAGCATTGTACATAGCTTCCAATAGGATAATACCGTGACTTGATTTCCTCATATCCATCATTGTCTCTCTTTATACTGCAAGCTTTATATCCTGCAGAGTCACCTATTTCTGTTGAACAAAAACAGATTGCTTTGGTGGGATCGCCCGGAAGGGGAATGCATTCGGCTTTTGTGCACAGAGCGTATTTTTCATCACAAACAACGGGTTTATCTGCGGCTGCAGGCTTTGAATGCAGAAAAACTAAACTGAGGATTATGAATGAAAAGCGCAAAGTCGTTTTAAGTGTTAAATACTGCTTCACTGGATTTCCTTCCCTATATCGTAACTGTCAAAAGATATATCAAAGACAGCTTAATAAAGGGTAAAAAACCGGGCAGATCTTTCATTCAAATCCCTCTACAAACTCTGGGCTTCACCCATGGTATGTATAGCAGCACTGCCTGTCGATCACTTGCGATGAAGACAACTTGGGAAAACCGCCAAGCCTTGACGGCATTCCGCCTGTGCGGATCAATCGTACGGTTTTACCAAATCTTAATGAATCATGATTAACCTTATTAATGAGCTATTTATACATAAAATATTAGGGAAGGAAAAAATGATGTATAAAAAACTTTTAATCGCTTGCGCAATATTGATTGGAATCGCAAATTCCAATGTATTTGCACAAGCGAACGAAAATGATGAGCCAACGTTAAGGCTCCCCGAAAACCCAGAAGCAGGGACCGCTAAACAATCTATTATTGAGCTCTCGCCTACAGAGGCATTTAAAGAAATGTATGAATAAGAGGTATGGCTCTTCGTTAGTGGAATATACCTTGACCTGCACATAAAGAATTTTATTTACGAATTTTTAACGAAGTCCCGATACACTTTTCTAAATGTGAAGCCTATACAAGCTTCTCAATAAACAATAAGAAAGGAAATAACCATGAATAAATTAACACTTCTTGCAGCAATCATGCTTTTCGGCACTCTCAATGCAAACATTGTAAAAGCTGATGCAACTCACGAATATGGAGCGACTGTAGGACAAAACGATCCAAAATCAGGCATGATGCATCCTGGAGATGTTCCAGCAGAAGGAATGAACAAACATTTGGAAGAAACGCACAAACATATGGAAGGATTGACAGAAGTACCAGCTGAAACTGGTGGCTACTAATCCATCTTTATAGACAAAAAAAGGACCTCCAATGAGAGGTCCTTTTTTTGGGTAAAGTTTTGCTCTGAATCAAGTCTGAATCTTTACCAATTCTTAAGGAAACCTCGATAAACTCTTCTAAACGTGGAGCCCATACAAGCTCCCTTAAAAACAAAAAAGAAAAGGAAATACCCATGAATAAGTTAATACTCCTTGCAGCTGTCATTCTTATAAGCGCCTTCCAGGGGAATGGTGTCATTGCAGAGCCTGCTGTTCAAGGTGGCGAGGCAGAGTTTATGGCAAAGGTCAAAGAAGCCCTTAGTGAAAGTGGAATCATAGATGGTGTGAACGAAGAAACGGCTTACGGCAGTTAATAATTTCAAGTTCTTCAAAAACAAGAAGGAAATTTACAATGAATAGGTTATTCGTTTTTCCAACTTTCATTCTTTTGGGTGCAATCAATGTAAATTTTGAAATAGCTGAAGCCTTACACCAAGGACCAAATAGCGAAGCAGAAGAATCTTATACTAAAGGCGGAGGAATATCTGAGGCCGAGGAAGCTCCAAAACCAGATAAAAAAGAAATTGAAGAGATGAGAAAAGTAGATCCTGCCGGTAGCTATTAATGCGTCATTTTATAAAATGAGGGATTCTCCAACAAGAGGCCCTTTTTTATCTATATTTTTATAGCATTTCGATATATTTACCCTTTTTAAGGAAGGTACCTTGTGATAAACCTGAAATATAGAAAGGTATCGTTCTAATGAATAGAAAACTTCCAAAAAGTATCTCTCTCGTATTTATAATGTGGTGTATTTTGATTTGCGATTCTTTTGCACAAGAGAAAGGATCTGTTCAGGAGCTTTTAAATTCAGGCCATCAGTTTAGCCAGGAACAAAACTTTGAAAAAGCCATCGAGTCCTATAAAAGGGCACTGGCAAAAAATCCAGATTTTAAACCTGCTCAATTATCACTTAAGGTTGCCCTTAACAAAAAAGAACTCATAGACTATGCCAAAACTTTACCTAAAAAGTGTCAATCTCATACAAATAACTTTGAGCAAAATTTTCAATGTGTCCGAGATCACTTCTGTATAGGAGGACAGCCTATTAATCCCAGGATCATCGAAGACTTGCTTCCCTTGCCCTCTGATATAGGAAATCAAGTCCTTTCAATTTCCTTATTGGGCTCACAAGATAGTAATAGGTATTTTTGTGAGAATTTAAAAATAGACCCTAAAGGGCCAACCATTTCAAATATGAAAAAAGATGATTTTTTTAGTTACACCGTAATTGGCAAAACAGATAGCGGCCTATTTGTTATTCTCACATCCAGCCGGGGTGAGGGGACCGCTGTATTTTACGATTTATTGCTCGTGCGTATACGAAAGGGCCTCAGTTTGGGAAATATTGAAAAGCAAAAGTTATCCTTAGATAAAAAGATGATCGTCATTGAAAAGCTCGGTTCTTACCCCCTTGGGGATCGGAGCAATCCAAAGGTATCTATTCAAGGAAATACAGTCATGGTCAAGACAGGCAACTACTTGCCTCCCTATGAAGAAAAGGAATTAAAGTTTACGGTCAATGTGGATACCCCCTAAGTAGAGGCACCATCTCAATAAACTTAAGATGATTTTCAAAACTTTATAGGTTCTTGGAAATGAGGGCTAAAACTAAATTTACATACCGTAATGAGCTTCACCAAATATTAAAGAATTCCCGCTATACTCTCCTGACTGTGGAGCTTATCTGAAGCTCCGTCTAAAATATAAAGAAAGGAATTTACCATGAATAAATTAACACTTCTTGCAGCCGTCATTGTATTCGGCGCTCTCAATGCAAATGTTGTAAAAGCTGAACTTCTCACAGAGGAGCATCATCTTGGTCAAGGACAACTTGGTAGTGAAGCCGATACAAATACACCTGATTTGTCAGAAAAAGATCCTTACGATGCTCAATAATTTATCTCTATAAATAAAACAGGGGCCTCCAAAGGAGGTCCTTTTTTTCATTTCACGGAAAATATATAAGATAAATCCCCTCTTTATGAGGCCTCAAGAAATTTTGCCTTCAGCACGTCTTCATTAAGCTTTACGTCTTGTAGATGGCGTTCTTTGACATGCCCGTAACCGCGGATATGTTCTGGTAAGGATGCGAGTTCCACAGCAAGTTCATAGTTTTTAGGATTTACTTTTTCAAGCAAATCATTGATTAACATTTCATACTCTTTAATCAGAGCGCGCTCTCGCTTGCGGTCCTTGGTATAGCTAAAAATATCAAGATGGGTTCCCCGCAAAAATTTAAATTTAGCCAGCAATTGAAAGGCTCTCATCATCCAGGGACCATATTTTTTCTTCTTCAATTCGCCCGTTTGAGGGTCGCGCTTCGCAAGCAAGGGCGGAGCTAAATAGAACTCAAGCTTTACTGGCCCTTCGAATTGATTTTGGAGCTCCTTCATGAATGTGCCATCCGTATATAGACGTGCGACTTCGTATTCATCCTTTACAGCAAGAAGCTTGGCATAATATTTGGCAACGGCTGTCGAGAGATCTTTGCGTTTGAGTTTATCATCAATTTTTTTGACTTTTTGCACGAATGCTTCATACCGATCGGCGTAATCCTTGTTCTGATAATCCGTCAGGAATTTTATCCGATGAGCCACGATGTCATCATATGATGTTGGAATTTCGAACAAAACCTCTTCCGTCCGAAGGCCAGCAGCAATTTCGACTTCCTTTAAATTAATGGCTGCATAGCGCCCCCACCGAAAGGCCTGGATATTAAAGGGAACGGCAACATTGTTGAGCTCGATTGTTTTTTCGATCGCTTCATCGGAGAGAGGGATCAGCCCTTTTTGATAGGCATATCCGACCATAAACATGTTGGTTGCAATCGCATCTCCCAAAAGGCCTGTTGCGAGGCGTTGTGCATCAACGAAGCTGACGTGATCTTTGTTCAATGTTTTTGTAACTGAATCCAATAATTCTTCATGATGGAAGTTATAATCCGGTGTATCAACGAAGTGACCCGTAATCGTTTGATCTGCATTTACAACGCCATGGGTATGTCCTGGACTGACAAGTTTGAGTGTTTCTGGATTGGCCGTTACAACAAGATCGCAACCCAGGATCAGATCGGCTCCCCCCGTATAGATGCGCGTGGCATGGATGTCTTCGGCTTTTTTCGCGATTCGAATGTTTGAAACAACTGCCCCACCCTTTTGCGCAAGACCTGTCATATCCACAACGGAGCAGGCTTTTTTTTCCATATATGCCGCTGTGCCGAGTATCGCACCGATCGTTACAACACCTGTTCCTCCTACACCTGTAAGATATATTCGGTATGGCGTATCAAGTGAGGGAAGTTTAGGATTGGGGAAAGTTTCAGCTAAAGAAACGATATCTACAGTCGTTTTGGATTTTTTGGGCTTTCCACCATGAACCGCTACAAAACTGGGACAGAAGCCTTTCACACATGAGTAGTCTTTATTGCAACTAGATTGATCAATCTTCCGCTTTCTGCCGAAGGCTGTTTCAATGGGCTGAACAGAAATACAATTTGATTTAAGACTACAGTCTCCACAGCCTTCACAAACCCGCTCATTGATAAAGATCCTTTGGTCCGGATCTTCCATCAATCCACGTTTCCGACGCCGCCTTTTCTCAGCAGCGCAAGTTTGGTCATAGATTAAAACAGATGTCCCCGGCCATTTCTTAAGGTCTTCCTGAACGCGGTCGATTTCGTCACGATGGCCAATTTCCACACCCGGTGCAAAGCCAAAGTTGATGGGATATTTATGGGGATCATCGCTCAACACAACAATTTTGCGGACCCCTTCTGCATGGACTTGCTTTGAAATCATAGCCACATCAAGAGGACCATCAACCGGTTGGCCACCCGTCATGGCGACTGCATCATTATAGAGAATTTTATAGGTAATGTTGACGCCCGCCGCGACCGCTGCACGAATGGCAAGGATCCCTGAATGGTAGTACGTCCCATCTCCCAAATTCGCAAATACGTGTTCAACATCGGAGAAAGGCGCTTGGCCAATCCATGGCACCCCTTCCCCACCCATTTGGGTAAAGGTTTGTGTATGCGGGGTAATCCACGTCGCCATGTAGTGACAACCTATGCCAGCCATAGCCCGGCTTCCCTCTGGCAGATGGAGAGTTGACGTATTATGGGGACAACCGGCGCAATAAAACGGAAGGCGCACGAGCTCAGGCTCTCTTTTCATTTGAGCGCCATATAACTTCTCAAGCCTTTGGAGGCCTGCTTTAACTTTCGTTGATTTTGAGATTTGCAGGAAGCGCTGCGCAATGGCATGGGCAACCTCGACGACATCAAGCTCACCCAATTCGGAGACGAGATGATTTCCTTTTTCATCTCTTTTCCCCACGACGCGCGGACGTTTGTTTTCGGGAAGATCATATAAAATGTCACGCACTTGGGTTTCGATAAAGGAACGCTTTTCTTCAATAACAATGACTTCCTGCAGCCCTTCGGCGAACTCTCGAATGCCCGATGGTTCAAGCGGCCAGCTCATGCCTACTTTATAGAGAGCAATCCCCATCTCCGCCGCTTCAGTCTCTTTCAATCCAAGGTCTTCAAGAGCCTGGCGCGCATCGTGGAAAGTCTTCCCACAGGTAATGATCCCGAACCGAGCCTTGCGGGTTTTAAACAGTGTTTTATCAAGGTGATTTGCTTTTGCAAAGGCTTTGGCAGCTTCAAGTTTATACAGGCGCAAACGCTTTTCTTGATCATTATGTCCGTCCGGCCAACGAATATTCAGGCCATCCTCTGGCATTTTGAAATCATCGGGAAGCAAAATAGGTGATCTTTTTGGGGAAACAAGAACGGATGCAAACGTATCCACCGTATCCGAGATGACCTTAAAGCAAACCCAACACCCAGAATACCGAGAGAGCGCCCAACCATAGAGTCCAAGATCAAGGATATCCTGCACATTTGAAGGCACCAGAATGGGGATTGAGGCATCCATAAAGGCAAATTCCGTCTGGTGCGGAAGGGTTGAAGATTTGCAGGCATGATCATCACCTGCGAGCGCCAGGACACCACCATACTGGGAGCTCCCTGCCATATTAGCATGGCGCAGGACGTCTCCACTGCGATCCACCCCAGGCCCTTTTTTCCATACCACATGGAAAAAACGCCCTGGACACGAGAGCCTTCAAAAAGAGGCGTTTGCTGACTTCCCCAAACAGCTGTCGCACCCAGGTCTTCATTCACACCCGGAATAAAGGTAATGCGGTTTTCATCTAAAAATTTTTGAGCTTTCCAAAGATTCTGATCAAGTCCCCCTAAAGGAGAGCCACGATATCCGGAAATAAACCCGGCTGTGTTTAAACCGTCGGCTAAATCACGTTTTCGTTGCATCATGGGAAGGCGGGCTAATGCCTGAATGCCCGTTAAATAGATTTGCCCCTCATCAACGAGGTATTTGTCTTCTAAATTGACCGTGCGCAAAGCCATGGTCTCTCCCCTGTTTTATACCTCTCAGTGTACCTCATTTTGCGGAAAATTCAAAATGTTGTGGGGGTTGGGGGAGTTCGCAACGACTACCGACGGTATTATATCTAAGCCTTCAGCAAAATTCCTAGATTTATCTTTAGCCTGGATTACTTCTCAGCCTTCGCCTAGGCTACGGCAGATCGCAATGCCAGAGATTTAGTGCATTTCCCTTCTAGCATTAAGACTTTTATAATTCCTAATCTATCTATTAGGTAATATTTTCAAGTATTAAAATTTAAAAAATCTCAGAAAGCTTTTACTTGATTTTTTTATAATAATCACTATATAAAACATAGTACATGATTTTTATATATTTGGGAGATATTATGAATTTATACTATTTATCGACACTTTCAGCGCTTGCAACCCTGCTCACTTTAAATGCTAGTTCTTACGCCGTTTTTTCTATGGCGGAAAACTTTGTTAAAGAACCATTATTAACCATAAAAAAAACTCCACCTCTGTTTTCTGATGAGCAAAAAACAGCAGTTGAAAGCTCTCAAGAAAATGTCTACTGAAGATGCAATAAAGAGCCAAGTCAATTCAAATGACTGGTATACAAGAAATCATGCACGAGGAGTCATTGCATTGCTCAAAAGGAATGCAGGCAAGGACGAAGAAGCATACTCACTCATCATAGCGGCTCATAAGGAGAGGTATGCTCCGGCAAGCTTAGAACTAGCCAAAAGGGCAATACAAGAGTGTGAAATGAATGAAGCGCATACCTATTTTAAGAAAGCCCTGAAAAGTTTCATTGATACAAAAGAAGATGTTCCAGAAGCGACAAGAAAAGAGTTTGCAAAAAGCCTCGTTAATTTTGCTCGACTTAATAGCGACCTAGACATGTTAAAAGAGTACAGTGAGGCTGACGCGCTCCTCATTTATAAGCCTAAGGAGAAAAAAGAAGAAATCGTCACAGACGAAGAAGAGGACTATGATGATCTTGATTTTGGTGAATCAATGACATTAAAGCTGCGACTTCCCGGTAACTCAAGCTCTGATGATGATTCGGATAGTGAAGTCGATTTTGATTTTGACACCGAAGATGAAGATGGCTTTTAGAGCAATTAAATACCCTCAATAATTTGTCACAATCTCCCCTTTCTGGCATAATAGAAAAGGGAGATTTTTATGGATATCAAAACACTTTTTATGCGACTCGGCTTTAATCAGAAAGACCTTCAAAAAGGCTCTCTTTCCGTTAGGTCGCCCATCAATGGTGATCTGCTTGCCAAAGTTCAAGAATGCTCTAAAAAAGAAGCCCAAGATAAAATAAAGAAAGCCTCTCTCAGTTTCAAAGAGTGGCGAATGGTCCCTCCCCCTCAGCGCGGAGAACTGATCCGACTCTATGCAAATGAACTTCGCACACACAAAGAAAATTTAGGCATTCTTGTGACACTTGAGTCGGGAAAAATTCTGCAAGAAGGGCTTGGTGAAGTTCAGGAAATGATAGACATCTGCGATTTTGCGGTAGGTCTGTCCCGCCAGCTCTATGGCTTAACGATTGCCTCAGAACGGCCAGGGCACCGCATGATGGAGACCTGGCATCCCTTAGGACCCGTGGGTGTTATCTCGCCCTTTAACTTTCCCCTTGCGGTTTGGTGCTGGAACTTTGCCATCGCTATTGTTTGCGGCAATCCAGTCCTTTGGAAACCTTCCTCAAAAACACCCCTGACTGCGTTGGCGGCCACTCAACTTTTTGAAAATGTTGTTAAAAAATTTGGAGAGACTCCGCCACATCTTTTGCAAACCATGGTGGGATCAGGTCTTGGGGAGCTACTTGTTCAAAGCAAGGATGTCCCCCTTATCTCAGCAACCGGCAGCACAGACATGGGACGGGCTGTTGGTATGGGCGTAGCCAGTCGGTTTGGCCGTTCGATTCTGGAGCTCAGCGGCAACAATGCGATGATTCTGACACCTTCAGCTGATTTTGAACTCTCCATTCGAGCCATTACCTTTTCAGCTCTTGGCACAACAGGCCAAAGGTGTACGACCCTAAGGCGCCTAATTGTGCATGAAACCATGTATGAAAATATCGTCAAACATCTCAAAGAGATTTATAGCAATGTCATTATCGGTAACCCCCTCGATGCACGGACCTTGATGGGGCCCCTTATTGACAAAAAGGGTTATGAAGCTATGCAGGATGCCTTGGAACACGCAAAGAAAGAGGGAGGGAAAGTCTTTGGCGGCGAGCGCATTCTTAAAAAGGAATGTCCACATGCTTACTATGTACGGCCAGCTCTGGTTGAGATGAAGAAGCAAACAGAAATTGTCCGCCAAGAAACTTTTGCACCTATCCTTTATGTCATTCCTTACCAGGATTTTGATGAAGCCCTTGAAATTCACAATGATGTTTCACAAGGATTGGCCTCATCCATATTTACAAATGATATGCATAAAGCGGAAATATTTATGTCAGCACGGGGAAGCGATTGCGGCATCGTGAACGTGAATATTGGCCCCAGCGGGGCCGAAATTGGGGGCGCCTTTGGCGGTGAAAAAGAAACGGGCGGCGGGCGCGAATCTGGAAGTGATGCTTGGAAAAATTATATGCGGCGTGCGACGAACACGATCAACTTTTCAGATGAGTTGCCTCTGGCGCAAGGCATCCAGTTTGGAGATGATAGCAAATGAACACCTTTCAATGGGACGATCCATTCCTCTTTGAAGATCAACTCACGCCTGAAGAAAAACTCATCCGAGACACGGCCCATAAATATGCTGAAGACAAGCTGATGCCGCGCATACTTGAAGCTAACCGTCATGAAACCTTTGATGCTGAAAGTGTTCGAGAGCTTGGAAAGCTGGGGTTTCTCGGCATGACGATCCAAGGGTACGGGTGTGCGGGGAGTTCATACACATCTTATGGACTTGTCGCTCGCGAATTGGAACGGGTCGATTCAAGTTATCGTAGTTTCATGAGTGTTCAATCTTCGCTTGTCATGGGAGCGATTGACCAATTTGGAAACGACGAGCAAAAAGCCGCCTACCTACCTGCTCTCGCGAAGGGCGAATTCATAGGTTGCTTTGGTTTGACTGAACCCAATCATGGCTCTGATCCGTCAAGCATGGAATCCCATGCAACCTCCACCAACGGTGGATGGGTTTTAAAGGGCGCAAAGAGTTGGATTACCAATAGTCCTGTGGCAGATATTTTTATTGTATGGGCCAAAACGGAAGAGGGCATCCGAGGATTCATTCTTGAAAAAGGCATGAAAGGTCTTTCTGCCCCCAAGATTGAAGGGAAGTTTAGCCTAAGAGCCTCCCCTACAGGCGAGATCATCATGGAGAATGTTACCGTTCCGCAGAGCCATATCCTTCCTAAAGCAAAAGGGTTGAAGGATGTTATGGCTTGTTTAAACAAAGCCCGCTTTACAATCGCCTGGGGAACGCTGGGAGCCGCTGAATTTTGCTGGCATCACGCGAGAAGCTATACCCTTGATCGTTCCCAATTTGGGAAACCCTTGGCAGCCAACCAGCTGATCCAAGCCAAGCTTGTGCAAATGCAATCGGATATTTCTTTAGGTCTACAAGGGGCCCTGCGCATGAGCCGGATGAAAGATGGGGGGGGATTGCTCACCTGAGTTGGTCTCTCTCATGAAACGAAATAATACGAGCAAAGCCCTTGAAATAGCCCGCACTGCGCGGGATATGCTGGGTGCTAATGGTATCTCAGATGAATACCATGTGATTCGCCATATGATGAACCTTGAATCGGTGAATACCTACGAAGGAACTTTTGATATTCATACCCTTATTTTAGGACGCGCCCAAACGGGACTGGGGGCGTTTTAAGAAGCCCCCAGGGGTTAATGTTACCCATGATCCGTTTTATTGTATTTCGGGTTATTTCCGCTATGGTTATTACGGTACCTTTGCAAAGAAGCACTCTCAGCTTTGCGAGCTCCTTTTCTGGTTTTAGCAATGCCAACTTGAGAAACTGAAGTAAACTTCTTGCCGCTAGCTTTGTGTTGACTGACCCGTCGAGATATATCCGTTGAAATGCCTCGGTAAACAACTGTGTGCCCATTCCTCAATTCATAATTATACGTCGTTCTCTGGTCTGAACCACCCTGCACAGAAGTACTCAAAAAAGAGGTTGTAACCAAAATGAATGAAAGGCTGATAATTTTTTTCATTATATTTCTCCATTATTGTTGCTTTATGCAAGAGCAATATTAATGAAATATATTTATCCATATAATGAAGAAAATTTATTTAGATAGTCTGTTTAGGTGAATATCACCTAGCTAAAAATAAGCCGACTACTCCTTACAACTAAAGGCTGCATTACCATGCTTTTCACACTTTCCTTCGGTCACATCATCATTTTTTAAAGTCGTGTAATAGTTCCGACCACCAACTTCAAATTTAACTTCGCAGCCAAACCCACTCATGGTGTCAATGTCAAAAAACTTTGCAACCATCGGCTTTTCAGTAGCTAACCTTTTATCGGATTTTCTCGCTTCAGATCGAGTTACACTCCCGACATATATTTCGCCCACCCAAGAACTGTCAGTTTTAGCATCTTTAAAAGTACATCTATATTTCTTGCCACCATCCATAGACTGGCAAACTTTTGAATCGTTCAGATTGATCTCTTTTGGACAGTCATAAATTTTGGACTGACATGCGGATGAAAAACAAACTGCAAGGGTAGCCATCCAAAGCTTATTCAAGTTCATTTTTAGTCTCCTTCTATTTAGCATACATTTACGGATTCTTTGGACTTATCAACCTTTTGAGAAATGTCTTTTTTTGATCGCCCTTTACCGGACAAACTATCATATACATTCATCAAATCTTTCATAAAGATACCGGCGATATCATGAGAGAAATTCTCACGCACAACCACACGCAAGAGATTCACATCTTGAGCGTTTGCAGGTAAATTGTAAGCGGAAATAATCCAGCCTCTTTCCTTCATCAAATAAGACACGTCAAAGACGGTAAAGTCTTCTCCACCTTTAAGCTGGAAGACAACTATTGGTAAACGTGACTTTGTCTTGAGGATTTTAAATTTTCCTGAATCTTCAATCTGCTGTTCCAGGTATTTAGCGTTATTGATGATGGATAGCATGATAGAGCGATACCCTTCTTGGCCAAGGTGCAAGAAGTTGTAGTACTGGCCAATAATTCCCGTACCAGGCTTTGAATAGTTTAGGGTAAAGGACGTTTCCGTCTGTCCAAGGTAGTTCACATAGAAAATAATATCTGTGGGAAGGTCCTCCACATCTCGGAAAATCAGCCATCCAATGCCTGGATAAACGAGTCCATATTTGTGACCGGAGGTGTTGATACTGCGCACACGCTCATAGCGGAAATCCCATTTTTCATCAGGAAAGGCAAATGCCATGACGAATGCACCACTGGCCCCGTCCACATGAATTCCGATATCCCAACCGTTTTCTTTATTCACCTTTACGAGCATATCGTTAATTTTCCCCACAGGGTCAACTTGTCCTGTATAGGTTGTGCCAGCAACAACACCCACACAGATCGTATTTTCATCGATCAGTTTATAAGCTTCGTCCTGATCCATAATATAGTCATCTTTGTTGAGGGGAATGATGCGCGGCTCTACATCAAAATATTTTGCAAATTTGTACCAGCATACGTGAGCTTCAGCACCAAACACAATATTGGGTTTATCCGTTGATTTGCCTTCCTTTTCCCGACGATTTTTCCATTTCCATTTATGAGCAAGCAGGGCCAACATAATTGCTTCAGAGGACCCGATGGTTGAAGTTCCAGCATAGTTGGCCTCTTCAGGGGCATGAAAAAGCTTTGCTAACATGCGTATGCAGCGCCCTTCGAGAACTTGAGATTGAGGGTATTGGAAGTGATCTATAAAGTTTTTATTGAGGTTTTCTTGAATGAGCTTTTCCGCTTCAGGATCCATCCAAGTGGTCACAAAGCTCGAAAGGTTTAGGTTAGGCGTTCCATCGAGCAGGAGCTCGTCATGAATCACTTGATAAGCATCGCCTGCCACAATCCCCTCGGGAGGAATTTCAGACTTGGGAATATCGCTGATACTATACCGACCAGCGAGAGGCGTTGAGAGTTTGTCATCTTTAGTATGTTCATTTTCGGCAATTTTATCGCGTGTCAGCATATGAAGTCTCCCTAATTTCTAAAAATAGGATATAGGAAAATAGTTAAGAGAAAGTGAAAAGAGGACAAGCTCGAGAATCTTTGAAAACCGTCATTGCGAATCCGCCAAAGCCTTGGAGACGGTGGGTACGGAGATCCAGATTTTTAAAATTGAAATATCTTTTAGAACAGATACAAGATAATTTTTCATAGGCCTATTCTCGTTCTTAACCTCATGTTATAATTTTCAAAAAATATAAGGTTTTCATGATTCAGGGACGGTTTATCCTTTTTATTCTTGGTATTTTTTTAAGCATCCTTGCGGTTGCCATGGCGATCCCTGCGCTTATGGATTTGCTCTATCGCGATCCGGACTGGGTCTATTTTGGCGAATCAGCCGCCATTACAGGATTCACCGGTGTATTGCTTATTCTTGGCTTTCGTCCCGAAGATGAACCCCGCTTTGAAGTCCGAGAAACCTTTGTCTTAACGGTCTCCAGCTGGGTATTGATTTCCGTTTTTGCAGCTTTGCCCTTTGTGCTATCAAGCGCTGCTCCCACATTCACAGATGCTTTTTTCGAAGCGATCTCGGGCCTGACAACAACGGGCGCCACCGTTTTTAAAGACCTTGATTATGCACCACCGGGAATCCTGTTATGGCGGTCTCTCCTCCAATGGCTGGGTGGTATCGGAATTGTTGTCATGGCCATGACCATTTTACCTGCCCTCCGAATCGGTGGTATGCAGCTCTTTCGCAGCGAATTTTCCGACCGCTCAGAAAAATACTTTCCCCGCGTTTCCCAAATTGCCTCCGCCATCCTTTCAACTTACCTCATTATGTCTGGAATCTGCGGCGTTGCTTATTGGTTTGCGGGCATGACGCCCTTTGAAGCCGTTTGCATGATGATGACGACCGTTTCAACGGCGGGTTTTGCCACGTCCGATCTATCTTTTAGCGCCTTTGACAATCCAACCATTGAATGGATTGCCATTGTTTTCATGTTTTTGGGGAGTATAACCCTTCTCCTCTTCACACGTTTTTTACAAGGGGATACGAAATCATTGTTGAAAGACGCCCAAGTTCGTGTATTCCTGATCCTTACGCTGACAGCGGCGAGTGTCATGGCCCTCTGGCTTTGGTTAACAGATCAATATGACGCCGTAAATTCTTTCCGCTACGCCCTCTTTTCGGTAGCTTCCATTGCCTCTACAACCGGATTCACCACAGAGAACTTTTCACATTGGGGAAGCTTTGCGATGATTTTCTTTTTCCTCCTGATGTTTGTGGGAGGATGCACCGGCTCAACAGCAGGCGGCATCAAGATCTTCCGCTATCAAATTCTCTTCAAAGCGGCGCGCCAACAAATCCTGCAATTGCGCCGCCCCCATGGCGTCTTTGTACCTCTCTTTAATAACCAAACATTAAAGGAAACCGACTTTATGTCGGTCCTTGCCTTCTTCGCTCTTTATATTTTCTGCTACGCGGCTCTTGCCTTAGGATATTCATTATGCGGTTTGGATGTGGTCTCCAGCCTTTCCGGCAGCGCGACTATTCTTGGGAACGTTGGACCTGGCCTGGGCACAGAGATAGGGCCATCTGGCTTTTACGGAAACCTCCCCGAGCCCGCAAAATGGCTGACTATCTTTGGCATGCTGCTGGGTCGACTTGAGCTGTTGACGTTGCTCATCCTCTTTATGCCGAATTTCTGGCGGACGTAGGTTGATATCTATGAAGTTTTTTGAGTGTACCCTTGGAAAATATTTTGTGTCATTGGTTAACAAACAATTTTCTCTTAGACTTTTGGATACAAATGGGTATATGTTGAGGAAAGTTTTAATTAACCCGAATTTATCATGAGCTTTTTAAACATTCAAAATTTAGGAAGTGTTCCAGCAAGGCAGATTATTAAAAATCTGATCAAGATTTTTTGCGATTTGTCAGCCATTCTTCTTTCATTCTATATCGCGCATTACATTGTTCTCTTTCCTCCTGAAAGCAGGCTTCTCATTGATGGGATGTTTATTGCTTTTATCGCTCTATTCAATTCCTATTTCCTTGAAATTCATAATCATTTGTGGCGAACAATCTCTCTTTATAATTTTCGTCATATTGCAAAATACGCGATAAGTATTGGCATTTTGTATGCTGTATGGTGCGTTTTCTATAACTCATCCGGCGAAGATATCTTTAAGTTCACTCTTGTTTTCCTTTTAATTTCTTTTGGCTTGCTTAGTTTAGCACGCATCTGTGTACGCATTGTTAATGAAAAAAACAAACAGCTATATACAGATGATAAGACCAAAATTGTTTTAATTGGAGCAGGTAAAGGCGGCGAACTCTTTCTCAGAGAGGCGCGAAAAAAACAACATTTATCATATGAAATCGAAGGAATTTTAGATGATGACCCCGAGTTGTGGGGTAAGCGCGTTTTTGGGTACAAGGTTTATGGCCCTATCAAAGACCTTCCTAAGCTTGCAAGTAATGAAGAGGTTACGACAGTTACGATTGCTATACCATCCATCGACAGAAGTAGGCTCTTGGAAATAACCCAAATGTGTGAAGAGTTAAATTTACATGTCAAAATACTGCCTACCTTTTCAAAGCTCATAACACTAAGCGAACTATTCCCTGAACAAATCTCGGTCGAAAATCTATTGGGTCGAGACAGCATCGAGCTGAAAAATGAAGAAGTTTTCTCTTTTATTCGCAATAAAACAGTCATGGTCACAGGAGCTGGAGGATCTATCGGATCTGAAGTCTGCCGCCAAATTATAGAGCTTCAACCTAAAAAGCTCATTCTAGTTGATCATAGTGAACATAACCTCTACACTATTTCTTGGGACCTAGAACATAAATTCAACTTTCGAAATCACATTCCGTGCATCGGATCTGTAACTGATCAAAGCCTTATGGAATCGATTTTTGAAGAACATAAGCCTAACATCGTTTTTCATGCCGCCGCATATAAACATGTGCCCTTATTAGAAGGTCAGGCAAAGCAAGCCATTCAAAACAATTTTTTTGGCACAAGAATCGTAGCTGAGCTTTCTTCAAAATACAAAAGTGAGAAGTTTATTTTGATCTCTACTGATAAAGCTGTTAACTCAACAAATATCATGGGAACAACAAAAAGAATGGCGGAGATTTTTTGTCAAAGTCTGAACGAAGAAGGAAATACAAAATTTATTACGGTTCGTTTTGGCAATGTTTTAGATTCCGCAGGAAGCGTAGTTCCTCTCTTTAAAAAGCAACTTAAACAAGGGGGACCCATTACGGTCACTCATCCTGAAATTACCCGTTTCTTTATGAGCATACCGGAAGCAAGCCAACTTGTTCTGGAAGCCAGCGCTATGGGCAAAGGTGGAGAAATCTTCGTATTAGATATGGGAGAACCCGTAAAAATCGTAACACTCGCTGAGAGGATCATTACTTTGAGTGGTAAACGCCCGTATAAAGATATAGACATCGTATACACGGGACTCCGACCCGGAGAAAAATTGTATGAGGAACTTTTTTATAAGAATGAAGAACATATCCCCACCTCCAATAAAAAGATACTCTTAGCACAAACAATATCTGCCAATGTTCCAAAAATCGCCAAATTTATACCTGAGTTAGAACGCTGCATTATGGAAAATGATATTGAACAACTATTAGAGTATATTAAAGCGCTTGTTCCTGAAGCGAAAATCCGCACGGAAACTGTGCCCAAACAACGTGTTAATTCTTTTTGATAAGACTGGTTGCGAAAAACGAAAATGCCCCCTATAAGTTTGTGTAGAATTTATATTTATAAAACTAAAGTGGTGAACACATGAGCACATCCCTTCCCAGGATCGCCGTCATAGGTTGCGGATATTGGGGTAAAAACCTTGTTCGGAAGTTTTCTGAGCTCGGAGCACTTGCAGCTATATGCGATGCCAATCAAGCTCAAGCTGAGAAAATTGCTGAAATGCACGGGAACCCACCCATCAAATCGATGGATGAAATTGCAAACTCGCCGGATATAGATGGGGTTGCGATTGCATCTCCAGCAGAATTTCATACCGAGCATGCCGTGAAGTTTTTAAATGCAAACAAACATGTCTTTGTAGAAAAGCCTCTTGCACTGAACATGGAAGATGTCCACAAACTCAAAGATCTTGCAGACCAAAAGAATCGAATCCTTATGGTAGGCCATATCCTTCAATATCATCCTGCCTTCCAAAAACTTAAAGAAATCATTGCTGACGGAAAACTAGGAACGCTTCAGTACATTTATTCACATCGACTGAACGTTGGCAAAGTAAGGACGGAAGAAAATGTATTATGGAGCTTTGCCCCCCACGATTTAACTATGCTTTTAAGCCTGGTTCCAAGCCAAGTTGTTCAAGTTTCTGCAACTGGTGCAAACTGCCTTGATAAAGCAAACAGTGACATCGTGAATGTTCATATGGAATTCGAAAATAAAGTTAAAGCTCATGTGTTCGTTTCATGGCTAAATCCATTCAAAGAACAAAAACTTGTGGTCGTTGGCGACAAGGCTATGGCTGTATTTGATGATACCCTGGATTGGGATCAGAAACTTCAACTTTATACGCACGATGTTAGAATTGAAAATGGTACGCCTATTGTCAACAAAGCAGACCCTTATCCAATACCTGTAGCACAAAAAGAGCCGTTAAAAAGTGAATGCCAACATTTCATCGACTGCATTACAACGAACTCTCAGCCCATAACTGATGCTTCTGAGTCCTTAGAAGTTTTAAACGTATTAAGCCAAGCTCAAGCATCACTTGAAAGTTGCAATGATGACTGAACCTTACTTCAAGCATGAATCTGCTTATGTCGACGAAGGGGCTAAGATCGGTAAAGGCAGCAAAATCTGGCACTTTAGTCATATCCTTCCCGGCGTCGAAATTGGGGAAAGCGTTGTGGTCGGTCAAAATGTGATGATTGGTCCAGACGTTCAAGTTGGAAATTTCTGCAAAATTCAAAACAACGTAAGTCTTTATAAAGGGATTTATCTAGAAGACGGTGTTTTCTGCGGACCTTCCTGCGTATTTACAAATGTGAATACACCCCGTGCCGAAATTGAACGAAAAGACGAATACCTTCCAACACACGTTGAAAAAGCAGCAACAATTGGGGCCAATGCAACCATTGTTTGTGGTGTTCGTTTAGGTTCCTATTGCCTTATTGGTGCTGGATCTGTCATAACCAAGGATGTACCGCCCCACGCTCTGATGGTTGGAGTGCCCGCCAAGCAAATTGGGTGGGTAAGCCATGCAGGAGAAAAACTTGGCAACGATTTAATTTGCCCAAGAGAAGGTCGATCATATCAAATAGTTGACGACCAACTTGTTGAAATTCAAGAAAGAGGATCAAAAGTAACATGCAGCTAAACAAAGACATCAAATTTGACTTTAAGGATTTAGATGCCCAAATCCTAAATCGCCAAGCAACGATTGCTGTTTTAGGGCTTGGATACGTTGGCCTCCCACTCGTTAAAGCCCTAAACAAACAGCATTACAAAGTCATTGGGTTTGACACAGATCAGAACAAAATTGATTCTCTTCAAGCTGGCAAGTCCTATATCAAAAGCTTGTCTGACCAAAGTATCAAAGAAATCAACGAAAGTGGAAGATTCCACCCTACGGTCACGGTTCAAGACTTACATGATGCGGATGTTTTATTGATATGTGTTCCAACACCACTTACAAAAAACCGCGAACCAAACATGGAATACGTTGTCGATGCGGCAAAAAATATAGCCAGTCAAATTCGCCCAGGCCAACTCATTGTCCTGGAATCAACAACTTATCCAGGAACAACAAAAGAGTTACTCAAGCCTATCTTTGAGAAATCGGGCCTAACGGCGGGTCAAGACTTTTTTCTTGCCTATTCACCAGAGCGCGAAGACCCTGGCAATGGTATGTTTGAAACTTCTAGCATTCCTAAGGTGGTGGGCGCTGATGACCCCTTTTCGCTTCAACTTGCCGTTAACCTATACACCCAAGTTGTTCCAAAAGTGGCACAAGTCAGTTGTTCAGCCACTGCAGAAGCCGTTAAACTTACCGAAAACATCTTTAGGTTCATCAATATAGGTCTCGTCAATGAACTTAAAACGATCTTTGATCAAATGAGTATTGATATCTGGGAAGTCATTGAAGCCGCAAATACAAAACCTTTTGGCTTTATGCCTTTTTATCCCGGCCCAGGCTTAGGTGGACACTGTATTCCTATTGACCCCTTTTATCTCACATGGAAAGCGCGGGAATACGGCATGACAACCCAATTTATTGAACTTTCAGGACAAATAAATGGGGGCATGCCATTTTACGTTATTGAAAGTTTGCGTGAAGAACTCGACATTCGTTTTGCCAAAGGGTTAAGAGACACCCATATCTTAATTGTTGGCCTGGCCTATAAGAAAAACGTAGAGGATTTACGGGAAAGCCCAGCGCTTGTTATTTTCGAATTGCTCAAAAGCAGACAAACTAAAGTAGACTTTTATGACTCCCACATTTCTGAGGTTCCTTACTTGCGAGAACATTCTTCCTTATCAGGTGAAAAGTCTGTTCCCTTTACTAAAGAGCAACTTCAAAAATACGATGCTGTTGTTATCTGTACAGATCATGATGATGTTGACTATGATTTGATCGTCAATAATAGCAAACTTGTTATCGATACACGCAATGCTGTCAAAGGCGAATCGAGAGGAAAAGATCATGTTGTTAGAGCCTAAAGTTTCTGATGAGCCCATCCACTTTATTGATTTAAAAGCCCAACAATTTCAAATACGCTCTAAAATCGATGCTGCCATTCAAAAAGTTCTTGATCATGGTTGCTATATTATGGGGCCGGAGATTGCTGAGCTCGAGTCAGATTTATCTGATTTCTGTGGTGCAAAGCACTCCATTTCTTGTTCCAACGGAACCGACGCTTTAGCGCTAGGGCTCATGGCTAAAGATCTGAAACCTGGTGATGCCGTTCTTGTGCCCAGCTTTACATTCTGTGCAACAGGTGAAGTTGTAGCCTGGGCCGGAGCGACTCCCATTTTTGTGGATGTTTTGCCCGATACATTTAATATGGATTGTCAAAGCCTCGAACAAGGAATTGACCAGGCTAAAAAGTTGGGATTGAAGCCCCGGGGGATTATTCCCGTCGACCTTTTTGGCCAGCCTGCCGACTATGATACCATTGCTCAAATTGCAGAAAAACACGATTTATGGGTTATGGCCGATGCAGCACAGAGCTTTGGAGCAGCATATAAAGGCAAGAATGTTGGCACCAATGGCCACATGACAACAACCAGCTTTTTCCCAGCAAAACCACTTGGCTGCTATGGTGATGGTGGGGCTATTTTCACCGATGATGATACTTTAGCTGCAAAGATTAAAAGCATCCGCGTACACGGACAAGGGTCAGATAAATATGATAATGTGAATATTGGTATCAATGGGCGTCTCGACACGATACAGGCCGCCATTCTTATTGAAAAGTTGAAGATTTTTCCAGAAGAAATCAAAGCACGGCAAGTTGTCGCTGATCGCTATTCGGATGGACTTGCAGATCTTGTTCAAACGCCTTTTGTTCGCGAAGATTCAACCTCTGTTTGGGCGCAATACACATTTGTTCTGCCTGAATCTGTGGATCGATCTGCTCTCATAAACAAATTGACGGAGCAAGGTGTCCCAAGTGTAGTGTATTATATCAAGCCTTTGCATATGCAAACTGCCTATAAGAGCTACCCCACAGCAACGGGTAGTGCTCTACCAGTAAGTGAGCACTTGGCAAATCATGTCTTGAGCTTGCCGATGCATCCCTATCTTACAGAAAGCTCTCAAAGTTATATTATAGATACCGTGAGCAGCTTACTTAAATAGCTCTTACCCTTCATACATGCGGATATGGGGTGTGGATGGACCAAAGCTGATATTTTTGCACAAACTTTCTGGGACATTTGTGATACAACAAGCACTTTTTGATTTACAATTATCTGTCGGTTCCGAAACTTGATGCCATTTTCCTCGTGAATGGCTACATGACCCATTAACAACCAAAAACTCACACGTTCCTCTAAGTTCCATTATCTCTTGCGCGCGAACAGCACCAGAGTATGCGTTTGTGCTTAAAAGAGCTCCACTTATAAGGCTTAATCGAATAATTGTTTGAAGCATAACGATCCTCATATAAAAATTTTTAATAGGCCTATTTTGCCATCATTTGCTTAAAAATTCGTTAAATGGGCAATTCGAAAACTTGCACTCTTTTGCCGATATGTGTATTCATAAATGTATGCTGTTAAAGCTGTGTCCATCAGAGTCCCCTTATTTTTAAGCCCCTTAGAACACCACCCACTTCTTTCGCTCGTCCTCAAGAGAGTCATTTGCAATGGCGCTGCGAATAGCAGCGAGCAGGCGGTTCATGAAATGAACATTATGGGTGGTGAGGGATTGCATACCCAAAAGCTCACCTGCTTTCAACAAATGATGGATATAGCTTCTACTAAAGTTTTGGCATGTATGACACCCACAAGTTGAATCAATGGGTGCTGCATCTTCACGGAAACGCGCATTGCGCAGGTTTAGATGCTCCCGGCCCTTTGGATCTTCCTCAAGCTCTTCCCACACGGACACGGGCACGAGGGCGCCGCCATGACGTGCAAGGCGCGTGGGATGGACACAATCAAAGGTATCGATACCTTGCTGAACACCGAAGAAAATATCGCGCGTGCCGCCTATCCCCAGCAGATGGATCGGACGCGAGGGATCGAGGCCTTCGACGGCCATCTCAACCACTTCTTCCATTTGGTCTTTGTTCGCTCCCAGCGATCCACCTACGGCATGACCAAAGAAAGGTTGGCTATTCACGAAATCAGTACTAATCCTGCGCAGGTCTGGATATACACCACCCTGAGTGATTCCATAGAGGGCTTGCACGCCTGTGGGTCCTTTTTGGAATTCTTGCAAACTGCGCACAGCCCAGCGATGGCTCATGTGCATGGACTTTTCCGTATAGGATTTATCGACGTGAAAAGGCGTGCATTCATCCAGAACAACAATAAGGTCTGCCCCTAAATTTCGTTGGACTTGAATAGAACGCTCGGGTGTCAGGGTATGCCTTTTTCCATCCAAATAGGATTTAAAGGTGGCCCCTTCCTCATTAATTTTAACCAAGCTTTTGGGACGCGTGCTCATCCGCCGCCCTTTGACTTCTTCCGCCACTGATCCATGGCCCAGGCTAAAAATTTGGAAACCTCCCGAGTCGGTCAACATCGGCCCATTCCAGCCCATAAAGCGCTGAAGACCGCCCATCTTGGCAACAACCTCGGATCCGGGCTGGAGCATCAAATGGTAGGTATTGGCTAAGATAATTTGGGTGTTTTCCGCCCGCATGCTTTGCGGTGTTGCGCCCTTTATCGCTGCCTTGGTCGCACAAAAAATAAAGGAGGGTGTTTCGACCACACCATGGGGAGTCGTCAACGTCCCAAGGCGGGCTTTTGAACCTGGAGCGCGAAATGTCACTTCGAAGTTAAAATTTGGATAATTCATCAGCGGGCCATATATCGTGCTAAGTAAACATAGGGAATGCCTAGGCAAACCACGATTACTCTTAATATATAAGCGCCCAAAATGAAAGTATAAAATACTGTTGTCCACGGCAAGGGCTCAGGCGCAAAGATGACCCACGCTAGTGTACCAAAAACAAGACTATCAAGGAAGGAGCCAATCATGGTCGCCAAGAACGTCCGGAGCCACAACCCCCTCCCCTTCGTTAACTTTGAAAGGCCAGCAAAAATCCAAATCTCATTGAACTGCCCCACGGCATAGGCGATCAGGCTTGCCGCAATCAGAGCTGGCGTTGGGATGAAGAGGGTGCACATGGCCTCATGACAGGATTCAAACCCCAAAGCTGGTTTGAACCCAAGGGTGAGCAGCATAAAAAACGTGACTAAGATCATCGCTGTAAAACAGAGCCAAACTGTCTTTTGCGCCTGAGCTTTTCCGTAGTATTCGGTCAAAATGGACGTCACAATGAAAACAGAGGAGAAGACAACCTCACCGAGAGTAATGGGCTCTGAGAACAAAACGTAATCTGCGGCTTTCTGGACCTGTAAATTGGCAATCACCACGGCCAAGGCACTATATACCATAAGCCCCGCTGCCCCAAAAAAGCGCATCATAAATATGATGGCAATCCCACAGCTGAGAATCAGCCCGAGTGTGACAACTTCTGCGGGATAACTTTGGAGCCATAAAATGAGGTTATGAGGTGATAAGGGTAGATGCATTTGGGGCTCATCTCGTGAATAGCTTATGCAACTTGTAAACGATATTTGAATCTTACCCAAGCAGGAATTTAAAATTTCTAATAATTCTAGATTTCCGCGTCGCTTAAGCTCCTCGCAATGACGCACCTTTACTAAGTTCTCGTCATTGCGCGGAGGGACACCATCCCGACAAAGCAATCTAGTTCCTTATTTTCCACCATGACTTCAACCGATAGGAGACATCCCATGAAAAAATGGTTCCATAAACTCGTCCGCGCGCGCGAACAAAAAGCAAGTTCAACAGCCCCCCTTTTGGTTACAACCGGATCTCGACAGCCTCTGTGGACGCCACGTCAATATGACACGCTGGCTGAGGAAGGATATCAAAAGAATATTATCGTCTATCGCTGCGCGAGTCTGATCGCGCGAGGCGTTGGCAGTGTCCCTTGGCAGCTTTATAAGAACGGAGAGAAAATATCTGACCATCCCTTGCTGTCTTTGCTCAAAAATCCAAACCCACAGCAAGGCCTTTCCCGGTTTATGGAAACACTAACCGCCTATCTGTTGCTAGCAGGAAATGTCTACATCGAAGCGGTTGTGCCTGAGAAAGAGCCGCTGGAGCTTTACCTGCTACGACCGGATCGTATGAAAATCGTGCCCGGAATAGGGGGAATGCCAGAGGCGTTTGTCTATTCGAATGGAGGGAAATCCGTATCCATTCCTGTCGATGCCTATTCGGGCAAATCACGAGTGTTGCATATTAAGGCCTTTAACCCCCTTAATGATTGGTATGGGATGAGCCCCATTGAAGCAGCAGCCCATGCGATTGACCAACATAATGCGGTTGCGACCCATAACATTTCTCTGCTTCAAAGCGGCGGACGGCTTTCAGGTGCCCTGCAGTTCCGCCCTAATGAACGCGGAGAAAACCTGAGTGAGGAACAGCGCCAGCGACTTCGTGAAGAATTAAAGTCGGCGGTTGAAGGCGCTGACAATGCAGGTCGGATTATTATTCTTGAAGGGGACTTTGAATGGAAAGAGATGGGGCTTTCACCTAAGGATTTGGACTTTATTGAGGGCAAATATTTATCCGCTCGGGAAATTGCACAAGTCTATGGCGTTCCCCCGATGCTGGTTGGGGTCCCAGGGGACGCCACGTTTTCAAACTATAAAGAAGCCCGCTACCACTTGTGGGAAGATACGATTCTTCCTCACCTCGAAATGTTCAAAACGGAACTCAACAAATGGCTCATCGGATTTTATAAAGAGAGTTTGTATTTGGATTATAATACGGATGCCATCCCCGCCTTAGCTACGAAGCGAGAGAAAATGTGGGGGAAAATTGAAAAAGCTTCGTTTCTCACGATTAATGAAAAACGAAGCCTTCTCGGATACTCACCGATGCCTAACGGCGACCGGTTAGAATAAGTCTATCCTTATGCACATGGGTCACAAGGATCTGGCTCCGCACATGGGTCACATGGCTTAGGACATTCCATCTTGCAAACTTCTACTTTACAAGGGCAAGGATCACCAAAGTAGTAAAGAAAGTTTTGACGACCTTCTTTATGTAGTAGGTGAGCGCTTGCTGCTTGACCTAGAAATAGTGCACCGACAAATGCAAATGCGATTAATGATTTCATTTTCCGTCTCCTTTAGGTTTACGTCATGTTATTATTCTTATTGTTCTAGTTTTATTATATTTTAAAAAATATAATATTTTATTAATAAAAATTTTTCAGAGAAGAGATTTAACGTTGAAACGATCGCAAAGGCTCGGAAACCATAGAGAAAAGCTTATTTATTTCTGGTACGTCTTTTTTCAATAATCGCTTTCTTTTTGTCTTCTGAGTCAGCACAACGCCATGTTTTAGACTGGTGATCATATATTGGCTTTCCACTTGAGCACACATAAAAAAAGCTTTTTTGTAAAATGTAGGTTATATCCTTTGAAAACTTTTTATCAAACAATTCTACTCTTTGAGGAGCAGCACTATCAGGTGTAATGCCGCAACTCAGTGGGGAGTGACCCTTAATGGTGTGACTATCTACAACCAAATCTGCATTCCCCTCGCACGTAAACCTTAAGCCAGGAATAATGCCAACGATGAAAGAAGAATTTCCAGGGATAATATTTTCGCACTTTGATCCAGGTGGAACACACGTATCTTGAACGACACAACAGCGATAACCGCTTTCGCATCCACTCCCACACGCAGCTTTTACAAATGTATTAAAAAACGCCCCATATCCCAATATAGCGAGCACAAGCGTATATAGAATTTTTTTCATTTTCCCTCCCCTGAAAGGATATAATTATGAAGTTGAGTATACCTCAAAAATGCCCATCTGAGCAAATTTATTCAAAAGGTCTGGTCTCAGGCTATGCAAGTTTCTTTGATATTCGTGACACACATGGAGACAAAATTGCGCCAGGAGCCTTTAAGAAATCCCTCAAAACCTGGGAGTTAATTCGAAGTTTTCCCAAAATGTTATGGCAGCATGATATTCGCCAACCCATCGGTATTTGGACGATGCTTCGGGAAGATCATCATGGACTTTATGTGCAAGGGCGCCTGGCTCTCGGCACCCATCGTGCTAATGAAGCCTATGAATTACTAAAACAAGGTGTCTTGGATAGCTTATCCATTGGCTTTCGCGCCAAACAAATCCGCCGAGACCAGAAAACAGGGAGCCGCATTATCCAAGAAGTTGATCTTATTGAAGTCTCCCTTGTAACCTACGCGGCCAATCACAAAGCCCGCATTCATCATATCAAAACTATATAGCGCCATTCCCGAGAAACGGGAATATCACCGCCCTCAACGCGGTTCCTTTTACATACATCAACAAATGAGGAAAGAATGTACGATTATGATCAGCAAACAACTTTGGACGATATGTCAAAAACCTTTGAAGACTTCAAAAAAGCAAATGATGAACGCCTGGATGCTCTTGAAAAATCAGGACATGTGGATGCGTTACTTCAAGAAAAAATGGACCGAATTCAAACCCATTTGGATCAAACTGAAGAACGTCTGCAACGTATGGATATAGCCCACCAACGTCCAGCCATTGACCAGGAAGCCGATCCCTTTCCCAATCATACTCATGCCTTCATGGACTATATTCGTAAAGGTGTTGATGCTCCACTGCATCATTACGAACAAAAAAGCCTTTCGACGACGACGGATCGGGATGGGGGTTATTTGGTTCCTTCTGGTCTGCATGACCGCCTTTACAGTACTCTTCAAAGCACTTACATCATGCGAAGTCTGGCCAATGTGCGTGAAATCTCGAGCTCAGCCCTTGAGATGTTGATCGATAAGGATTCAGCAGATGCGGGTTGGGTCGCCGAAACGGAAGAGCGGGAAGAAACGAAAACCCCAGAGCTCGCAAAAATGCGTATTCCGGTGCATGAGATGTATGCCCGCCCACGCGCTACGCAAAAGTTGTTAGATGATGCGAACGTTAACGTGGAGGATTGGCTGGCTCAAAAGATTGCCCAAAAGATGGCTACCATGGAAAATGAAGCCTTTCTGCAGGGAGATGGAGATAATAAACCGAAAGGGATTTTGAGTTATGAGACCTGTTCTCTGCGGGATTGGGAATGGGGGAAGCTAGAAGAGACCCCGTCGGGAGAAGACGGTGGATTTCCCGATGAAGGAGCTGCAAATGTGCTTTTGGATCTATTCCATAGTCTGAAGGCACCTTACTTGACAGGCGCATCCTGGATCATGTCTCGGGCTACACAAGGAATCTTGAGGACCTTACGAGATCCAGACAATCATCAGTATCTATGGCAACCACCGCTCGCAGGCGTTCCGACGCCAACATTGTTGGGGTATCCCATTCACCTCTGTGATGATATGCCAAGCTTGGTTGCAGGGGTTCCATCGAAATCCATTCTATTTGGGAATTTCCAAGAGGGATATCAGATTGTAGATCGCACGGGAATGCGCGTGTTAAGGGATCCTTATAGTTCCAAGCCCTATGTGGAATTTTACACCACCCGCCGTGTGGGAGGGGACGTCCTGAACTTTGAGGCGATTAAGGTGCTCAATTTTAAGGGGTAATTGCTGCGCTGGTTTTCCTTTGTCCTTGCTTCTGCTCCCCTTCGTCATCCTCGCGCATGCGGGGATCCACTTGTACGGTTGCCCTGGATTCCCGCCTACGCGGGAATGACAGGGAAAGAAACGGGAATGACATGGTAAAAGAGGATGACATCAGAAAGAATAGTTTCCCACAAAAAGCTGACCCCGCTCAAAGGCGGGGTTAGGCTTTTCTATATATCAAAATTAAAACAACGGCTTTTTCATTCTTACTTCCAGGCACCCTTAGCATCATAAGGAACGCCATTTGGATTCATAATATCATACCTTTCATAAGGCTGCTCAACAGGCCCTTGTCCTTGGTGCAAAGCGCCTTTTCTATCAACGTGAATGGTATTATATGTCGCCCCCAATACAGGTGCCGAAACGACCATGACTAAAAGTAGCATAAGAAGATATCTCATATTAATCACCGGCCTTTCTTTATACTATTATTATGACATATTATAAGTAAAAATTCCATTAATTATTTAAGAATTATGAGTATAAATTGGATTTCCCTACTTGTTTCGTCATCCTTGGTCTAGAAGAGCTTAATTTTCAGAGAAAATTATAGCTTTTCTTAAACCGAGGATCCCTGCCCAAAAGATTCTCGGGCAAGCAATGGTAATGTTTTTCTTAGAAAAACAAACCATGCGCTTCCCAAGAATGACAACCAATTATGTCTTCATCTTCATTATATCACTAAGAACAAAGGAGACTTTATGCAACTCACGTGCCTCATACCCCCTGCTCATGAACCAATCACGCCTGATGAGGTGAAACGGTATCTCCGCCTTCCCGACGAAACGCAAGAAAAACACATTCAGGGATTGATTGCATCTGCCCGATCCTATGTGGAAGGAACGACAGGACGGGCCCTCTTAAAGCAACAGTGGCAACTCAAGCTGACGCCGCCCTATCCAAAAGCCTCTCCACTCGCTAAACGTGAGACTGAGCATTTAAAGATTCATCTCCCCCGCCCGCCCCTGATATCCATTGACTCGGTCAAATTAAAAAGTCAGCCGATCAACTATACTATTGAGGGAGATACCATTTTTCTTTCTTCCTTTTGTTGGGAGAAAGAGATTTCGGTTACCTATTGGGCGGGGTATGGCAATACAAAAGAGGACCTCCCCATTAACCTAAAAATGGGGACTCTCATTGCAACGCGGTTATTTGAATTCCAGGAGCCGGTGGACTTAAGTCTGCTTTCATCCTTCAAAGTATTTCATGTTGTGTGAGTCTAAACATTACTTTTTTAGCTTTTTGTGGATGACCGCATCACTTTCCCCCTCACATTGAGGACCAGAAGTATATTGTATCAAACAAAGGAGACACCATGCAAAAAACAACCCTCAAAGATTTACGAGAATTGCTCACACTACTTTTTGCACAAACACGCGATGACGGTGAAGGGGGATGGGATGAAAATTGGAAACACATGAAGCAACTGCACGGTGCCATTTGGCCCCTTGTCCCCGCCCCGAAAGATGCTAAACCTCACTATCGCGTTACAATTCGGGCAGAATACCAGCTGCCCAAGAGGTTTGCGTTTCTTTGGCATGGCTTCAGAAGGTCAAAGCGCCTTATTCCCCTTAGCAAACCCTTGCTTATTGAAAATAATCGCTTCCTATCCATCACCACGAAAGAGGACACCCATGCGTAAGCTGATAAATAATATAAGAAAATCACTCAATGAGCTTTGCCCTACATTCGTTCAAGTCCCTGAGGATATCCCCTACCCATATATTACCCTTGAGCCCGAAAACAACCTGATGGGCTTGCCTTCGGGACCTAGCATTCTGGTTATGAAAATTCGCCTGTGGAGCCAATACAAAGGGACCATGGAGATTCTGAAACTCACCCGTAAGATTGAAAAAATGCTTCTGATGAAGATTCCCCAGTCTTTGAAGATTGCCTTAAAGATTGTAGAAAGCTCCCTTACTTTACAAAAAGATAAGCTAACCCGGACCCATACGTTCTCTATCAGACTTCGCTACCATGAGGCCCCCGATGAATGAAACCGAATTGACTCTCGAAATTATCGACAAAGGAAGTATCCTCACACAATTTTGCGCAAGGGAATGTACGCAAACTCTTGCCCTGCTCCCTCAGGGTGTTTTGAAAAGAACCATTAATGGGAATCTTGTTTACGTTGGCCGAACGGGACATCAAAAATATGAATCTCACATTTCGTGCAAGGATAAGGCCGTGCCAGCTTTAAGCGGGGTTTGGAAAGGGACGCGCCTGAAAGTGGGATGTCTTCAGTGGATCACACAAATTGTCCCACCAAGAGAACATCCTTTCTATCTGGAGAGACCAGCCGTTGCTGTTCGCTTGTTCGATCAAAAAGGTGAGACCTATCCACCACCTAAGATTGAAGGGAAAAACGTACTTTTAACTCCTCCATTCCCAGGAGGATATATCGCCTATCGACCATCGCTTATGATGATTGTAAGAAGCTACACGATTGAGACGAACGAATGGGGGCTTTCCGTTGGATGGCAGCTCGACCTTGAGGAAGAATAGCAATAGTTTTAAGCTGCTTTCTTAAGCTCCAGCTCTTGTCGAATTTTCTTCTTCTTTTGTTCCCGGGACTCATATGCCGCAATATAAAGGGTTGCAGGTATAATAATGCCTGCCCCTAAAAGAGTGCTGTAGGCTGGCCACTCTTGGAAAATGAGGAGACCAAAAAAGGCTGATAAGATAAATTCTGTATAGCGGAAAGACTGCAATGCGGAAACCTCGGTCGCGGCAAATGCTTTCAAGAGACAGAACAAAATTAGACTCCCGCCAGCGCCCAAAAGCAAGAGGAAAAATAGTTCAGATATTGTGGGTGTTTGCCACGTTAAAATAGCCGGCACAAGACCAAGAATAGCGGTTCCAAGACCAGAATAAAATAACATGCTCAGCAAAGTTTCATCTTCCGTAAGCAGCTTTTTATTAATGATATCGAGCGATGCAAACATAAATGTCGAGGCAACAAGCGCTAGGGCCATAGGGTTAAAAGCATCTCCAGTTGGGTGAATGCTCACGATAATACCCGCAAACCCAAAGAGAGTCGCAGCCCAACGCTGCCAACCCACACGTTCTTGAAGAAAGAATTTTGCTAGAGGAAGGATAAAGAAAGGGGTCGTAAAACTAATTGTTGTTGCAAGCGTAAGGGGGAGTTGAGCCACACCATAACTCCAGGCTGTCATGGCCATAACCAAGAGCACTGCACGAATACATTGGGCCTTAGGGTATTTCGTTACAAAAGCCCCTTTGCCTTTTGCCATCATAAAGGGTAACAAAACGAGGGTGCTAAAGAAAAAACGGAAGAAGGCAACCTCTGCCCCTGACAAGCGCGTCCCGACTTGTTTTGTGAGAACATCATTCATGCTGCTCACAACACACACCATCAGCATCCAAAAGATGCCTTGGAAATATCCTTTTGAATTAAACCAGGAAAGCTGCGGGATCATGACTGTATTCCTTTTTGCCAACATATAAAGACCTGTCTTAAATAATCATCCTTTAGTGATTCGTCAACAACTTTCTGTATTACAAACATGAATCAAATCAGGAAAAAAACGCATGAATATCTATTTAAAGTGGAAACAAAAGAGTGGGTTTGTACAAAGCCATATTCCTATTTTTCATTTAGAAATTTCACAAAAAGAAGACCATTTTGCGCGGGCGAAACTCACCATTGATGCATTAATAAAATTGCCGACCTCTGGAACATTAGGACTACTTGATAAAGAGGATGGTACACGTCTATTGCAAGGGCAACTGATTGGAGTCCCGGTGAGGGTTGATGCCTACCTTGCTGAAATTGAGCTAGTCGCTTGTCCCGAAAATTTTCAATTGCAGAATGAAATGCTTCAAAAGGAATCTCGACATACACCTTTTTGGAGTGGTCTTTGGGTAAAGCCCGAGAAACATAATGATTATCAAGAACTTCAAGCTATAAAAACAGCCTCACTATACTGCGATCGCGTCACAGGAGAACTTTCCTGGTCGGACTGGTTTGACGAGGGAAAAAAGGTAAACGTCGGTTCAAATTTTTTCTTAGATAGCCTCAAGTTCAGGTTCGTCCGAACGCCCCTAAAGAGTTGCTCCGTCAATGTAAATGCTCATTGGATCCAATCTGATTGGGGCGTTGAGAATGTAAGCTCTGCCTTAAGGCGTGCCTTTCCCCATCATCTGGTGAGTACGTTTACACCTCAATCCCTTTTAAAAAAATGGCCGGAGGAGGGAAAGAGACTCGGCCGGTCCGGTATTTGGATTTTGAAAAGTAAACTTAAACCAATGAACCCTTTGGGAAAAGTTTTTAAGAGAAGCTCGCCTCCGATCAAAGTGGCATCAAAAGAAAAAGGCGAGCAAACCTATCGTATCCAGCGTCTATGGTATCAGCCAAATCTGTGGATCGGATGGAAGTATAAACAAAAGCGTTCTGAAACCCTGTCTGTGACGCTTGAACACAATATTGATGCCGTATATCCCGTTCCATTTGAAACGAAGACGCTCGCGTATACCCTTCAGAATATTAACCCTAATCCAAATGTCTATGCTTGGCAGCCTTGTACTTATTATTCAAGAGGTTCTGAGGTCATTTATGACAACGGTATTTACACGTGTCTCACGAATCATACTTCTGCTTTATCATTTCAAATCCCTAACGTTTGGAAGTTAAAAAAGAGGTTTTGGACGCCGCTTGGAAATCCGGCGCGGGAGTCTTTTTTCCTGACAGTTGAAGGATACAGGGCTGCCGAACATGCCATGGAGCGGGCCAAGTATGAACTGGCCAAGAGTGCACGGTATTTGGAAGTATCATTTGAAAGTACATGGGATCTTTTGGAAAACCTAACGACGGATATGTCGGCTGAGATACTAGACCCGAGTCTTCCTCAGGGAGGAGTGAAGGGAAAAGTCATCAGGTGTACCCTAATTGCGGATGGCGAATCAGGTGAGAGATGGGGGAAAGCCACGATTGTGGTTACCCCACGGTCAAGAATGGCAGAAAAACAAACGCTTATGCCTACACCAGGTTATGTTGAAGACGCCTATTGTGAAGAGAGCTGTCAGGCTTTTGAAAATCAGCTATGTGAGACGGCATCAGGCCTGCGCTATTATCGGTATGATGATCAAACGCCGCCCAAACATTTCAAGCATCATAGAATCCTGCGGGGTATTGAGCTCACCCATGGGCCTCAGGAACAAGAAGACCAGTTAGTTAATCAGACCTTTAAGAGTCGGAAGGACATTGAAAAGGAACTTGCTAAAAATGCAACGAGCCTGCGGCTTTATTTTAATGATATTCGCACAAATGAAAGGCTCGAGCATTCTATTACAGTGAGAATGGCCGAGCCTTGGAATTCGCAAGCAAAATGAAGTGCCAGTTGCTTGTGTTTCCTGGATTGCTTTGTCGGGGCGATGCCCCTCCGCGCAATGACCTATTAACGGTCATCACTGCGAGGAGCAAAGCGATGTGGCAGTCCAGGAAGGTTGTTCCTCTGGATTCCCGCTTTCGCGGGAATGACAAAAAAAGGGGGAGAGTTACAAGGGAAGAAGCAAGAATAACATCCCAAATATCTACTCGCTTGTCGTCATCCCCGTGAAAACGGGGATCCATAAAAACGGCAGCCCTGAATTCCCGCTTCCGCGGGAATGACAAAAGAGGGGCAGTCGTTAGATCAAAAAAAATAGGAAAGTCCCATGCGAATACTTCCCCGCCTGCCCGCACAAGAAGGGCACGAACCCCAACCCCATGACTTTAATGAGGAGGTGGGGTTGCTTGATATTTTTCACCCTTCAGGAGGAAAATTCATTGAAACCCTCAATCAAGCACCGGAAGTTTTGATCTTAAGATGCGTATTAAAACCTACGCGCCTTACCCAATTAGGGGATCAAGTGCAGCTTACGCTCGAGGGAGATGAATTGAATGCTACACCTCTTTATGAAAAGTCATCCCTCCTTTCTGGAGATTGGGAAAGCACGCGTTATGGCAGCGTCAATTTAACATATGCAGGTATGGGGCAGTTCATCAGAGATGGTAATAAAATAGACTTTGAAGGGTATGAACTGCCAATGGGTGAGCTTACAATCGCGGATACTCTTTACACAAAATCATTTCGCTATGCAGAGAGAAATGTGCAGGAGCGGCAGACAACCTTCCCGTCTGGTCAGGTTTTGACCTCCCCACCTGGACTTTTAAATACGCGTATTTTGAGAGGTTATGGAGGGGCTTATCATCCTGACCTCCCCCTCGATGAGATTCGGCAAGTCTACTATTCCCTCCATTCTTTGAAGGACGAAACAAGGGTGCGGCTATATTCTCTAACACCTGCAGGCTTTACCATTTACCCTACTCCAACGACAGAAGAGCGCCTGTCACTAGCAGGCGCCCTTACGGAAGGTTATGGAAAAGTTAATCTGGAGGTGGGAGGAGAATCATTGAGGTACCAATCCTATTTCGCCGAAAAAGTTGCCGACGCACCCCATCACGCGAACGTTTATTTTAAAAAATAATAAAGGAGAAAACCCATGCCTCTTACCTACCGCAATCAAAAAGGTGCCCCCCTCACGGTGGAAGAACTGGATAGTAACTTTAAAGAACTCGAAGGACGTATTCAGAACCTTGAAAATCATACCGGCGAAACAATTGGGAAAGTCGAGCTTGAAGGCAACCAACTTACGTTTATGGGAAGCTATGGAACCATTTTTGGAACGGTTACTTTACCAAAGGTAGAAGTCCAGCAAACGTATCCTCCTCTGCCAGTTTATGAGAAAGATACCCTGCCTACAAGCGAACAGGTAGGACGTTTCGCCTTGTTGATGAGCGCGGAAGGGTTAGCGCTCATTTTTTTTGACGGCCAAAAATGGAATACACTTAAAAAAGGAGACATCCCATGACCCAAAACGATCTCGATATTTTTGCGCGTACTCTCTATGGTGAAGCTCGCGGGGAGTACACCACCAGTGGCGTTGGTGCTTTTATTGCCGTTGGCAATGTCATCATGAATCGATTTAAGCGAAAAAGATATGGTGACACCATTGCTGACGTGTGCCTGAAACCGCGGCAGTTTTCCTGCTGGAATCAAGGGGACCCCAATCGCATTCTGATCCAAGACATCAATTTAAATGGCGTCACTCTCTTTAAATGCTGCCTCAAGGTAGCGCAAATGTTGATGGACAAGAGATGGCCTGATCTGACGCGAAATAGTGACCACTATCATGCTAAATCTATGCGCCCCTATTGGTCTCGCAACTCAAAGGTTAGGCTGGAACTTGGCAACCATATTTTCTACAAACTGGATGTGTGAGGTAAATCATGGTCTTTCCCTATTTGAACCTGGCCCAGGGACTTGTGGAATTCCTTCCCATGCTTGGGCATTGGCTGGCCGGGAATGATGGTGAGCGTGTTGCCAATGCTGCCGTTCATATGGCTCAAGCAGTTACAGGTCAACGTGAAACGAATCAAATCCTTCAGGTTTTGAGGACGGACCCTAAATGCTTAATAGAATTCCAAAAAAGTATCTTGAAAATAGCGCATGAGATGGATCTGGCCGTCACAAAAGATCGGGAGAGTGCTCGGTTGAGGGACGTGGCCATTGCCCAGGCAGGTCGCTCAAATTTAAGGGCAGATATCATGGTCATCTCAGCTGCCCTGGGGCTTGTCATCTGCTTGATCACCATTACCTTTTTTCGCACGACTTTGCCTGGGGAAGCGGTCGGCATTATTTCAACCATCGCAGGAATTTTTGGATCTTGCCTAAAAGATGCCTATGCTTTTGAGTTTGGATCCTCCCGCGGCAGTAAGCTGAAAGACAACAAACTTTCGGCAATGATTCTCCCTAAATAGTTTCAAGCAAATTTAGGATACGTTCTTGAGACTAGACGAGTCCCCATCAAGAATTTCTTTCACCCGAATGGCAAGGTCGTTCAAGCTAAAAGGCTTGGCCAGGAACTGAATGTTACGCTCGTCTTTCAAGCGATTCTGGAAGGTCTCTTCCGTGTAACCTGAAATAAAGAGGACTTTCGGCGTTTTGTTCAGTTTTGTGATTTCATTCACAAAAGTTGGCCCATCCATTTGAGGCATAACAACATCGGATATCACCAGGTCGATCGGCTCATCATTCGCCTTAATATAGTTCAAAGCTTCTTCCCCATCCATGGCCTCAATGACATGATAGCCTTTGCTTCTCAATGCTCGCGCACTGAAGAGCCGGACCGCGTCTTCATCCTCGACAAGCATAATTGTACTGGATCCAGTCAAGTCTTGTGGTGGCAATTTTTCTAATTCCTTTTCAGAAGGAGAAACAACTTGTTCTTCCGTATATTGGGGAAGGTAAATCGAGAATGTTGTGCCCTTTCCAACAGTGGAGTCAACATGGATGAATCCTCCCGTTTGTTTAACGATTCCATATACCGTTGAAAGACCAAGACCCGTTCCTGATCCTACTTCTTTTGTTGAAAAGAAAGGATCAAAAATGCGGTCAATGATGTCCGAATTGATACCGCTTCCCGTATCTGAAATTTCAACCAGCACATAAAATCCTGGGGGAATCACATCATGACCAAAGCGCTTGGCTTTCTTCAACTCACAATTTGATGTGCTTAAAGAAATCGTTCCACCGCTTGTCATGGCATCACGCGCATTCACAACCATATTAATAATGACTTGTTCAAATTGTCCTTGGTCCACCAATACAAGCCCAAGCTCACGGGCATGCTTAATGTTCAGGTCAATGTTGGAGCCAATAAGCCGACGAAGGAGGGCAGAAAGCTCGGCCAAACATTCCGTAATATCAAGGACTTTGGGTTGCAGGGTTTGTTGCCTGGAAAAAGCCAAAAGCTGCCTAACAAGATTTGCGGCCCGGTTTGCATTTTGCTTGATCTGCATAATGTCAGTAAAGGACTGATCCCCAGGAGAATGCCGCAAAAGCATGAGGTCACAAAATCCAATCATAGCCGTCAAAAGGTTATTAAAGTCATGGGCAATGCCGCCCGCCAGTTGGCCCACAGCCTGCATCTTTTGAGATTGGACGAGTTGGGTTTCAAAGCGCTTTTGCTCCGTAATATCGTGGAAAAGGATAAAGCATCCTTTTTGATTCTTCACAGGCAGGCGCGCAAAATAACAAGATGCTACAGACTCACGGGCATCATTAAAGTGGACTTCAAATGAGTCAACCTCCAGAATTCCCTTAATAAAGTCATTCACGCTCGTTTTGATTTCGTCCCTTTTGGATGGAATCACCAAGTCGGTAAAGGGCGTTCCCCGAATAGGATTAGCATCTTGGGTGAAATTTTCCCGAAACAAAATGTTGGAGTCTTGGATAACCCCATTCTCATCAAGGCAAATGACTGGTAAAGGAGTCATTTCGAGGACTTTGCTCATGTCTTCTTGGTTGACAAAAGGGGTATGAATATTGACAAGCGAGCGGGTAATGCTTCCCTCTTTCATAGGAATCACAGTTTGTTCCAAAAACGCGGACTTTATGCGAGAGTTTGCAGCAATAAAATCGCACTTACCTTTGATGTCGCAAAGCTTTACGGGCTCAAACCCTTTGGGCTTTACAAGAGTTTTGGAAAGCGACGTCCCCACTAATTCCTTTTTACTATACCCTAACCAGCTCGCAAATTTTTCGTTGCAAAATAAGATGACCCCTTTTTCATCAATGGAAAACAGGCCATCTTCGGCGTAATCTAAAAACAAGGAGAAAAGATCATCCCGCTTCAGCTGGGCTTTTTCCTCCTCCTTCTTTTGTGTGACATTGACACATTTCCACATGCTTTGCCCTTGAAAGGGAAAAGATTGAATTCGCCAAACTTCTGTCCCATTTCGCCCGACAAAGTTTAAGACTTCTGTCCGAATATCTTGGTGGATGAGCCCTTCAACGAGACGATCAAGGGCTTTTTGATCTGTATCACTAGATAGAATTTTTTTCAAAAAGGGAATGCTTTCAGCCCACCAACATTGTTCTCGCGAATGGATATTTCCCCCACAAAAATGAAGATCAGCATCCAAGATTAATAAGGGGATTGGCAAAGCATTATAGGCCTTGGCCTCTACTTCTTGTTTTTCACTTGTTACCTTAACGCGCTGCAATTTAAAGAGGAGCATTACAACCATGGCGCAGGCTGTAAGTATCATCAAGATGGTTAAAAGGATAAATTCTTTGCGATCGGCAAAGACGAGCATCATACCCCCTAAGAGGGCAATCAACAGCAAATTGATGAGCGAAAGGACCCAAACGCGTCCAAATTCTTGAAAAATTGAAGACTTCATGCGTCCATGATTCCCTTGAATTATTACCCACCCATAGCATGACTTTGCATGTTTTTGTTTTATTTATTGTCCAAGAAGCTGTGCAAGAAGTCAAACGAAAACCGACGGTTTACAAAAAGTAAAATTTTCTCGTTGACATAAATCAACAATAATGATCATTTACCTGATGTATAATTTGATATATAATGAAATAAAAATAATGTATAGGGCAAATTGTCCTATGTAATTTAACAAGGGGACATCAAATGATTCAACATCTTCGCGCTTATATCGCCTATCTTCTCATATTGTCTATGATAACGACGACATTTCAGCCGGTTTGCGCACATCCTGGCGTTAACACATTTGATCTGCCTGAGGTATTTCATAGCTTGAGACAATTTCAAGCTGAGCAGCCTCTTCATAGCGATAGTGAGTCTGGTCAAGTTAAGTTAAACCATGCCGGAGATCATAAAGTTAATGGATCGATTCGAGCGGATGAAGAAGACGACAAATTTTATGATGCCATAGAGCCACCAGCTATAGACAATGAAGAATTTTTTGATGCTATTGAACTTGCACCATTGAAGACCACAGAATCACCTGAATCAGATCCATATTTCGAAGATGAAAGTAAAGATGTTAACTATTCTTACCCTTCTCAAATCCATGACGAAAAAAAGAAGTCATTTTAACGCCCCAGCCTTTGTGGCGCTCCATGTTTAATTTTGCGAAAGGAACATTCAAGGTCTTTTATGAATGCGCCAAATTTATTAAGAAAAATCCAGGAAGAGTTTTTGTTGCCGGCTTACTCATTTTTTCACCAGGTGCAATGGCTTCGAATGTGATCCAACTAAATGAACATGACCCTTTTAGTAGTTCTTTTCCTCACTCTGTATTCTTGACAAGTAATACAACGGCTGCTTCTTGGATTGGAGCAACGTCAGGAGGAAGTGTTTCCGGCTTTTCGACGCGTTCCTATGGAATCGATGGCCCCATAACCGGAGAAATTAACTCACAAGTAATTGCTAATCAGGCTTTTTTCACCGCCCCACCAATTAGAAATTCAGAGGATGAAATTTTTCAAGTCTATACCGGCTCTCCATCAGACATCATTGCTGGTAGAGGATACTTTTTGACGAATGGTACAGCCTCTACACCCATTCAACCGATTAGCTCAAGCGGCCGTGGTTTCCGACCAGATACAACAACTGATTCTTTAGGCCTACGGCACACCGTTGTCTGGTTCAACCCTGATACAGATGAGGTGTATGGCCAAGTTGTAAACGCCGCAGGTGAAACTCAACTCATTTTAGATGCTTTGCTGTTTTCAAATGCAACAAACCCTGATCATGCGCGCTTTCCCAATGGTCAACTGGTAGTCGTTAGTGAAACTCTAGATGGTGGATCAGTGGCACGTCGGTTCGACACAAGTTTCAATCCACTCAGTCAGCAAGTTCTTGTTTCCTCATTAGCAACTTTGCCAAGCGTTGGTGCATTGGATGATAATGGTGTCATAGCAGTATATGAACAAGATGATCAAATCGTTGGCCAGATGCTGGATCAAGGCTTGAGCCCACAAACTATGGAAGTACAAATCAGTGGACTCAATTCAACAAATAATATGAACCCTATGGTTGGAATTTTACCTGATACACTTTTTGAAACATTTCCTGAACAAACAGCATTCATTCTTTGGACTCGCCGAAATGCAAGTAATACAGATGTTTACGCAAGGCTCATGACCCGAAATCTTATTGCGCTTTCTGAGGAATTTATTTTGAACGAGGATCAAGTCGGCTTTCATGGATTTCCCTCTCTATCCGTATCGTCAGATGGATTGGTTTTTGCAACTTGGCAAAATTCAACCCAAAGTAGTTTTGGAAGATTTTTAAACCAAACATTCTTGCGCAGTCTGATTGGAGAATTCCCAAGCACAACATCATCAACCTCAGAAACCACAGAAGGTTTTGACCCAAATGCTGGAAATGACGATACACCTCTCATTGCTGGCGTGGCAACCGGTGTAACACTTTGCGTATTCTCGGTTTGTTGCTGTACAAATTTAGGAATTAGCTATTGTTTGCTTCATAGGGATCATAAAGAGCAGACTCACCATCCTGTAAACCATTCGGATTCAAACGAAACAATAATCCCTATTCATATGAGTGAGCAAAGGGCACCATCTTTATTCGACCCACAAAATACAGGGTATACAGAAGGTCGCTTAACCTTTGAAGGAAATCTAACAAGAAAAACATATGTCCTTTTAGATCAAGTAAGCGAAGATGAGGCCAGAGAGTTCCAACCCGATCTTGCAAAACCAATTGAACCAGAAGGCAGCGAAGAGAAATCTGTTTTTGAAAAGCAAAAGAAGAAAAAGAACCTCTTGAAAGATCCTCGATTCGACTTTCACATCGACAAAGGGAATTTTGGAACCCTATATCTTGGGCTCACAGAAAATCAAAAAGTTGCGATCAAAGTTGTAACGGGCAAGGGAATAGAAGATTCGCTTACTGAAGGTGAACTTATGAATTCCGTTCCCCCGCACAAAAATGTTATGCGTTTACTTGACTTCAGGCATAATAAACCCGAGAGAGGAATTGAGACGCTTAATCAGGTCATGGAACTTGCCTATTGCAATGGCGATTATCTTGCGAAAATGCTGACCGCTTTTCCACCCAAAGAGCGTGTTGAATTCATTGGAGATGCCTTTGCACAAATCATGGCGGGGCTCACGCATCTTCATCAAACCGTGGAACATCATGATATGAAACTGGCGAATCTACTCGTTTTCCTTAATGGAGGTATAAAAATAGGGGACTTTGGAAAAGCAAAACTAAAAAGCCTATCAATATCGAATCCACTTGAGCTAGGAGATGTAAGAAAGCTTGCCCCCGAAGCGACAGCATTGTTAAGAGATAAAGCTCCTGAACAAGTTATGGGAGAAAGGGTTAAGACCGTGCAGGGAAGCAAATTGGACACGTTTGCAACCGGCCTCTCGGTAATCGAAGCCTTTGGAGACAATCCAGAGTTTTATAGTTATAGAGTTTTCTCCGCTCAAACACGTGTCTCTAAATGGACATATCAAGTATTTAATAAGCATATTCAAGGGGGACTGGACGTCATCCCAAGTGAAGCTCCTTTCTTATCTACCCTTAAACTTTGTTTAGAAGTAAACCCAACAAATCGCATTTCATCAGAGGAAGCGGCGAACCAACTCGCTACCCTTTTATGGCCGGATAATTATAGGGAGGCACGTTTTGTACAATTGTTGAAAGGCTTCCAGTCTCAAGCAAGTAAAACCCATGGGTTGCCCAAAATGTCCAGAGATCAACTCTATCAAAAGCCTAGCGATGTTGTTTATGCAAGCAGGCAGATTGAGTCTCTATACCCGCAAAGGGTAGAGCATAAAAAAGATGAGTTATATCATCAGCCAACTGAGGGAGCATATGGCAATCAACCGACTGACTCTGACCGCCAATTTATAGATCAAGAGTTGCAACTTCCAGATACATACAACAATGAATGAGCATAAATTTAAATCAAAAAAAGGCCCCTCGAGAGGGGCCAAAAGATTTACTTTTCGGTTATCGATTAAAGATATTTACCGAAAATGTATGTTCCAAAGATGCCTTGAACTTCAGGGCAGCACTTTGTTGTGCAGCAAGGTCCTTCAACGCGAACCATAGGAACACACTCTGTCTTCATCATTGCAGGGCAAGGTGGCTCGCATGATGGTGCAGGTGGGCACGCAGGTTCACATGTAGGTCCACACATATCTGCATTTGCAGCAGTAAAGCCTACGAATGTTAATACAGCTAAAGATGCTAAAGTTTTCATGTTTCTTCTCCTTCGAGTTTATATGTTTTCTATTTTTGTTTTTATTGTTATGTGACCACTTTATCCAAAAATTGATAATATTTTATTAAAAACAAAATTTTTTTGCGGAAAATTATAGAAATCGTTTTTTATCAATAGGTTAGAATGCAAAAAAACTTCACATTGCGCCCACAAAGATGATTACAATTTTAAATTTCTCTTAATTCGTGTATTCTAGATGATAAATTTAATAGCAACTGTTACTAAAATTTTTATGGATTGCCGGGTCGCTACAGCTCCTCGCAATGACGTGTTAACCTGAATCTGAATCATCGTGGGCCTTTCGAAGCTTTGGGCTGTGATGGGTTATAGCGATCCATGGAAATATCTTTAACAGAGCTTTAAAGGGAGATTGGAGATGGAAATTCAAAGTTTTTTATTTGATTTGCTGGGTATGACTGTCATTGGCATCAACCTTGTAGGCATTACCATTGTGTTTTGGGGATTCGTGGTTGCCGCCGTCAGCTTTATTCGTATGAAATTTCACCGACAAAGCATTGCCTCTTTCCTCATGGAAGCCAATGAAATACGCGCGGTCCTCGGAACCTATATTCTGTTCGGGCTGGAATTTATGATTGCGGGAGATATTATCCACACATTCATTAAACCCAGCAAAGAAGACCTGATCGTTCTGGCAACGATTGTCGGCATCCGCACCGTCATTAGCTTTTTTCTGGGCCGCGAGGTTGACCAAGTACAAGAGCATGATAAGAATCTAAGAGAAAGTTAATTCATTTATAAAGGAGGAAATATGACAAAATATTTAACCGTAGAAGCCCAAGGCGAAGTTGTTAAAGCGCTCACAACATATCTCGCAAACTCAACGGTGGTTTATTATAAAACCCATGCGTTTCATTGGAATGTGAAAGGATCTGAATTTTACAGCCTGCACTTATTGTTTGAAAAGTTTTACCAAGAAATTTGGGAATCATTGGATGAAACAGCCGAACGCATCCGCGCTTTGGGAGGCGAGGCCCCCGAAAGCCTGACTGAGCTCTTGAAGCTTTCAACAATCCGTGAAGCCACGTCATCTCCCGCCCATACCGATATGGTGAAAATCCTTAAGGAAGATTTTCTAGAGCTGGCTAAAAATGCCCATGATGCGGGCGAAGTTGCCGATAAGCACTTGGATCGTGTTACCACCGATATGATGACAGCTCAGGCAGGCTCGCTTGAAAAAGCGGCATGGATGCTCCGCAGCACGATTACTGGTTAATTTTGTGGGCCAGGGTGGCTTCAAGGAAGGTATCGATGTCGCCCTCAAGCACACCATGGGCATTGCCCTTCTCCGCTTGGGTTCGCAAATCTTTCACCATTTGATAGGGGTGCAGCACATAGGAACGAATCTGGTGGCCCCAGCCAATCTCTGACTTTGAGGCTTCGGAGACTTGGGCCTCTTCCTCCCGCTTCTTCAGCTCTAACTCATAAAGGCGAGCTTTCAGCATGCTCATAGCTTGCGCCCGGTTGCGGTGCTGAGATCGATCATTTTGGCACTGGACAACCACCCCTGTGGGGATATGGGTAATCCGAATCGCGCTATCCGTCTTGTTCACGTGTTGTCCCCCTGCCCCTGAAGCCCGGTAGGTATCCACGCGAATGTCTTTGTCTTCAATTTCAATTTCGATGGAGTCATCCACCTCAGGATAGACCCAAACGGAGGCAAAGCTTGTATGACGGCGAGCGTTAGAATCAAAAGGGGAAATACGCACCAGGCGATGAACCCCACTCTCACCCTTGAGCCAACCGTAAGGATGGTCGGCATTCTTTTGACTAATAATTTTAAAGGTTGAAGATTTAAGGCCCGCTTCTTCACCAGGGCTTTCTTCAATCCAGTCAACCTTATAGCCCTTGGCTTCCGCCCACCGGCTATACATCCGGGTCAACATCAGGGCCCAGTCTTGGGCTTCCGTCCCTCCCGCCCCGGCATGAATTTCAATAAAGCAATCATTGGCATCAGCCTCACCGGAAAGGAGAGTTTCAAGGCGGAGTCTTGCAATTTTAGAAGCCAGTGTTTCTATATCTTTTTCGGAGGCCTCGATAAGAGCTGCATCGTCTTCTATCTCAGCAAGCTCGAGCATCTCAATGGAATCTTTAAATTCCTGTTGAACGGCTTTAATACGATTGATGGAGTTGGAGAGGAGCTCACGCTCTTTCATAATCTTTTGGGCAGCAGCTGCATCATCCCAGAGGTTTGGATTTTGGACATCTTGTTCCAATTGCTCGAGGCGTTTTAGGGATTCATCCCAGTCAAACCCGCCTCCTTAGGAGGACGAGCCCCTCCTCAATGTCTTTCACAAGTGATTCGATTTCCGCGCGCATAATGACCTCTAATTGTTGAGAGAGAGGTTAATCAAACGCGCCTGTCTTGGCAAGGCTTGTATTTTGGTAATAACCTCATCAGAAAGCTAAGAATCTAGTTCAAGAACAAAGAAAAATTAATGCACCATTATCGGCGCCAAATCTTGTATCCTTTATCCAGCATGACTTTGCCCAAAATATGAACAGCGACTGGGGCAGTTAAGAAAACAAACAGTAAAGTGCTTGCGCACCGAGATGTAATGGAAGCCTCCTGAAAAGAAAGGGACACTGCAAGTTGAATAAAGGCTATTCCTACAGTTCCTGCTTTCGTTGCCGAATGCATGCGCGTGTAAAGGTCAGGTAATCGCAATATTCCAAGAGCCGCGATAAAGTTAAAAAAGCATCCGATGATGAGCGAAGAAAAAATAATAATTTGTAAAATCATTTGGCCCTATTTTTTTGAGTGTGGAAAATGTATTTAGAAAATGCAATGGTTCCAAAAAATGCAATTAACGCTAAAGATACACCAATATCTAAAAAGGCTTCCTGTCCTGTTTCGAGAGTATAAATAGCGATAAAGCTTATGGTTAAGTATGCGATTAAATCAAGTGCGATAACCCGATCTGCGAGTGTTGGACCCTTTAATAATCTAATAAAAGATAAAATAAAACTCACGAGAAGAGAGTAATACGTAAACTGTATAATAAAGTCAAATGTTTCAGCCACGGATTACCTCAAGCATATTTTTTTCAAGATTCTTTTTTATTGAACTAATAACATTGTTGGGGTTATCCGCAAACATCTCATGAATAATCAAGTAACTTCGATCTTCTGAAACATCGAGTGTTAAGGATCCAGGACTGAGAGAAATCATGTTTGCAAGCAATGTAATTTCAATATCACTTTTTGCATCCAAGGGAAAATGTATAATATCGGGACGACTTGTAATGTGGGGTGTTAGAACTTCCCATGCTACGCGGGAAGCTGAAGCCCCTAAATCACAAATAAGGTAGAACACTAGTTTAGCGAATGCTTTAAGGCGCTTAAAATACGTTGATCTTTTCCCCAGAGGTTGTGTAATCCAAAGGCTAATAAAGCCAATAAAAAAACCAAACAGAAAATTAATGAAGGAGAACGATTGATTTACAACAACCCAGGCCAATGCAAATAAAAGATTCAAAAAGAAATAAGCCATCACGCCCCTCCCATAACAGCGCGGACATATGCCTGAGGATTCAATAAATCTTGTGCTGTTTTTGTTAATAGAATGATAAGAGGTTCCATTGCTATACAAACACTAATAGCAATGAAAGCTAGGATACCAACCGGAAGATAGTATTCTAGTCGCTCCATTTGAGACAGTTTATAAACACGCTTGTTTTCAGAAGACTTTAAGAAAGCCCCTGCCCAAATTTTTGTCATAGAATAGAGCGTGAATATACTTACGATTAAACTTATCACCGCAATCAAAACATTCTCCGTTCTGAAGCTCTCTTTGACGAGGACAAACTTGCCCCAAAAGCCTGACAAAGGAGGAAAACCAGCCAAAGAGAAAGCTGAAATTATAAACAATATAGAAAGCCAGGGCAAAACTCTGTATCCATTGCCGAGCTTTAACAAGGAATCTGTCCCATATTTTCTTTCGAGAATGCCTCCGATTAAAAACAAGTTGGTCTTAACGATCATGTTATGAAACATAAACAGAATCGCGCCCGCAATCGCCAACGGTGTGTATATTGTAAGCCCCATAATCATATATCCAATCTGGCTGATAATATGAAAAGATAAAATCTCCTTAATGCTTTCGCGACTTGTTGCCCCAAGAACACCCATTACCATGGTAAATCCAGCAAGCAAAAAGAGGAGAGGTTGTAGGCCCAAAGAATCTAAAACAAAAATGAGGGTATAGACGCGCAAAAAGATATAAATCACAACCTTTGTTTGAAGCATTGCGAAAAAAGCAACTATCGCACTTGGAAGTGTGGGATATGAGGCAGGTAGCCAGGAGTTCACAGGGAATAATGCTGCTTTAATGGCAAAGCCGAATAAAAAAAGCCCCGCTATGATAAGAGAGGTGCTCACAGGTAAAAGTGAAACTTTTGTATGAAGATCTGCCATGTTTAAGGTGCCAGTATTGCCATATAGAAAGGCCACCGCCAAAAGAATAACTAACGTGGAGATGATATTCAAAATGAGATATTTCAGCGAACCTTGTATGTTTTGTTTACCACCTTCGAGAGACATCAACCCAACAGAAGAGACAAGAATGACCTCAAGCCAAACATAAAGATTGAACAAATCTCCCGTTAGAATTACCCCATAAGAAGCAGCCATCAAAAAATGAATCAAAACATAGTACAGTCGATGGGATTTCTTTTGACCTAAGTCGACTTTAAAATAGGGCAATAGAGTGAGACTAATAAAGCCAATCACAAACATCATCAAAGCACTGAGACGATCTGCAACAAGGGATATCCCAAAAGGTGCAGGCCAGTCTCCGATAAAAACAACTTGTGGCCCACTGTAAACAACTTTGTGCAAAATGTAGGTTATAAAGATTAAATTTAACAGCGCGCTTATAATAGATATCGTATATAGAATGAAATTGCTCCGCTTATAAATGATCGCTGTCAACCCAACGAAAAAAGGCAAAAGTATGGGAAAAATAAGTGCCATCTCTCCGCTCACGACTTTTCTTCCTCTTGGGTTGCCTCTTGAACACGATAGATATCAGCCGTTTGATTTGCTTTATAAAATCTGTAGGCAATGCTTAAGGTAAAGAGAATAAAGCCAAAACTAATGACAATAGCTGTCAAAACAAGGGCCTGAGGCAATGAATTGGCGCTGTTTGATAAGGGAATATTCATATTGCTTGGAATCAAAGGAGGATTCGCACGGGTTAACCGCCCACAAATAAACAAACTTAAGTTCACAGAATTACTCAAGAGTATTAATCCAAAGACAACACGTAAAAGATGCCGTTCAAGCATCAAATAGATACTTATTCCAAAGAGAATTCCAACAACGCTGCACCATAGAATTTCCATTATCCAAGCACCTCATATATTCTAAGCAAGATACTAAGTATGCTGCCAAGGATTGTGAGATATACACCAATATCGAATATGAGTGGCGTTCCTATAACAATAAATGCTTCTAACCAAAGCCCTGTTAGAAAAGGTAAATTATGAAGCATCGGCAATAGGCCTGATCCAATGGCCAGTATGAGACCAATTCCCGCAATTTGTGTCGGGGTGAATTTTAGACGGCGTTTTACATAGGAAACTGACTCTGCAAGCAATAAAACACCAAATGCAATTGTCGCTACGAGTGCACCGATGAATCCTCCTCCCGATTCATTATGTCCACGAAAAACAAGATAAGCCGAGAAAACAAGCATCAATCCTGTAACAATGTGTGCCGTTGTTTTGAATATGATCGAATTCATGCATATGACCTTTTCTTAAATTTCAAGTAAAGACGCATGGCCGCAAGCGAAGCGATGAATACAACGATGATCTCCCCAAGAGTATCGAATGCTCGAAAATCGACAAGAATCACATTCACGATATTTCGCCCATGCCCACCTGAAACACTATTCAGTGCATAGAAATTCGAAATTGTATCGTCAAAGGGTTGCTGGCTCACGGTATAAAGTCCCACCCCGATACAAATACCTATCGTGCAGCTCAGAGCAAAATTTACAATACGGCGAAATTTACCAAAATTTTCAACACTATAGATTGGTGGCGTTTCTCCCATAATGAGTGCCATGAAAATGATGATCAAGCTTTCCACAAGCAACTGTGTTTTTGCAAGGTCGGGAGCACTATAAAGCATAAAGATCAGCGTAATCATAAATCCGACAACACCCAAAGCGGCAAGGCCTAGCAAGCGAGAACGAGTAAAAGCAGCAACTCCAGCAGAAACAAGCATTAAAATGGCGAAGGTCACTTCATAAAATACAAGCTCTCCAGAGATAACTTTTAGAGATACGTGAAAAGAAGCAAATGTTCCCAATACGAGGCATACAGAAAGGAGAGAAAAAAACACAAGAATGTATTGACTTAAAAAGCCGGACTGTACCTGTCCTGTGAGCCAGGCACCAAGTTGCAAAGTTTTATCTTTAAGCTGAGTATAAACATCCGATGCCTTTGGAAGGAATTCCAATTTATCAAGCATATACTTTTGAAGTTCAGGAAGGAAGTATGCCGATAAGACTCCCAAAAGTATGGTTAACATACTGAACAAAAATTCTGCGTTGAAGCCTTGCCATAGAAGAATTTCAATAAGAGGGACATTTTCTAAAATTACGCGTGTCGCCGGATGTATGATAAATTCATCGATCCAGCGTAAGCCGATCAGAGGTATAATTAGACCAAAGCTTGAAAGAAAAAGAGCAGGCAACCATAAACTCACTTTTTTCTCTACCCTTTCGACAGGCTGAGGGGATGGTTGGCTGCCCGTAAAGGATTTAATGAAAAAATGAAAGGCAATGGCTGCCATGACAGTATTCGCAAAAAGCAGAATGATCGCAGCCTGCCAGCCTGTTCCAAAGCCAGCTTTATAATGATATTCTTTGCTAATAAAACCAAGCAGAGGGGGAATTCCAGCCATAGAAAGAGCGCCGAGTCCAGCTGAGAAACAACTCATTGGCAACACCGCCCTAAGCCCTGCTAACTTTCGGATATCGCGCGTGCCTACGGCCTTGTCAATCATTCCAGCAACCATAAAAAGTGAAGCTTTGTATATGGCATGGGCCATCACAAATAGTAGAGCAGCAAAAATAGCATATTGTGTTCCGAGAGCTATCAGAAAAGCTAATATGCCGAGAGCCGTATTTGTGCTGTAGGCAAGCATTAGCTTTAGGTCGTTTTGCCGAAGAGCAAGACTTGCACACCAAATGGCTGTAAAAGCCCCAACATACCCCAATCCATAGGTCCAAACCACATGATCAGAGAATAGCGGGGACACGCGAAAAAGAAGATAAATACCTGCTTTTACCATGGTCGCTGAATGCAAATAGGCGCTTACAGGTGTTGGAGCCACCATGGCATTGGGAAGCCAAAAATGAAATGGAAATAAGGCTGATTTGGTCATCGCTCCCGCAAGAATTAAAACGATGATGGCGGATTGCAGATAAAGGCCTGACACACTCTCCTTCAGCAACAGAATTTCACTTAGAGAATAAGTGCCAAACTGTTCACCCATCAAAATAAAGCCCACTAAGACAGCAAGTCCGCCAGCCGTTGTGACCAAAAGGGCTTGTAGAGCATTTTCACGCGCCTTAGGTTTTTTACTATCAAAGCTAATCAGCAAGTAAGACGACAAGCTTGTCAGCTCCCAAAAGACAAACAGAAGAATTAAATTATCAGCCAACACAAGACCCAGCATTGAAAACATGAAAAACGTCAGCAAGAGATGCAGGCGAAATGCAGGTTTTGGTTTGTCCATATAGCCCAATGTATAGATTTGGATTAAAAAACCTATAAAGCTGATGAGTCCCGCAAAGAGAAAACTCAGCGCATCAAGCCGAAACGCCAATTCTATATTCAAAGCGTGCACCCATGGATACCGCCAAACGACAGGGTAAATTTGGTAAAGGCTTACAAAAGACAACAAAAATAACAAGGGAACGCTTACAAAAATACCCCGAACTAAGTTTATTCTTATGTTGGAAATTTGCATCCCCTAGCTCATTGTTATTGTTTGCAGTTGCCTGCATATTTTTTATGAACAATGTATAACACAGAGAATACTAGGAGAACAGTTTTCTTATGATTAAGAGAATTTAACTTATAAAGCTCAATCCCTCTCATTTTTATCAACTTTTAAAGAACTTTAATGGAGAAAATGACAGCTTGTTAACTTGGAGAGTGAAGGTAATAAGCTTCCACATCCTTGGCAAGGGGTTTTCTCTTCTGTCGTCATCCTTAAGCCCCTTCTTTGCCATGTATAGACCATCCAACGAGTCAAGAGATAAGTTGAAGAGGTAGACAACATCAACTTTACGCTCTATAACCCCCCAACAATTTTTATCTTGATTTTTTTCATTTCATCACTATTTGTTATTTTAATGTAATTTTATTTGGTTTAAATTTGTTGTTAATATATAGGAACTTTATATGATCGTCCGCAGCCCACTAATACTTTCTTCCCTAATTCTCGGTTTCTTACTCGCAAACCCTCATTTTTGTTATGGAATGGAGCTCGATAAATCTTCTAAAGAGCACAGATTGCTTAGAAAATTATGTCAAGATTCACGTGAACTATTTAAAATACGTAGCTCTTCTCCTCCTCAAAATTCGGTTGTTAATGCAAATCCTTTACCTAACAAAGATTTCGACGAATGGTCCAGTTCTGATGATGAAGAAGAAAAACCCAAAAATTCCCGCTTTTCATTACCTACAAGGTCACGTTCCCAAAATATGCGAAAAAAAATGGAAATGGGACATAGCCCTGAAGAACTGCAGAGAACCTCTAACGACTGGTATACGAGAAATCGCATGCGTTGTTTTGATGCCGATCAGCTTTTGAGAAAACAAAAGGAGGGAAAAGCCTATAAGTTGATTGAAAAAGCAAGTGAGGATGGGTTTCCAGGGGCAACTTTCGAGCTCACTAAGCAGGCTCTCACAAAAAACCAGAAACATAAAGCAAAGCTCTATTTCAGGAAAACATGTGAGCAACTGCGGGATAAAGGGCATTTGCTTGATAATCAATATCGTGACGATGCGCTGCTCAAGGGCATTAAATTACTTGTCTCTCAAAACCCTATTCTTGAAGAGGTCTTAAATGACTTCAAAGAACATTCATATTTCCAAATGGAACAGAACGTCTGCATAAAAGAATCTAAGGCCATCGGCATCAATCCAGCTCTTCTCAAGTATGCTGAAAACACGGAAGAGGATGACGAAATCGATGATTTAGTTGATCAAGTTTCCCTTAAATTACAAGGCCTAAAAACAAACGATCTCCCCGACGAGCTTGAACTCATCTTTGAGGATGAATAACTCAAGTCAGGAATAAAGGTGTTATTATGAAACGTATTTTTTCTTTTATTTTGTGTATGTCTTTGATCCTTCCCTCTCTGACGCATGCATACCCCGGGTCTTCAGGTGATGAGTTCGATGAAAATTCGTATGATTGGGGCCCAAGCTCACAGAAGCGCAGAAGAGCACGAGATTATCAATCTGGGGAATTATCATCTTCTTTAAGCCTTGAACATGAATCTGAAACCGCCGCAATCAATATCCAGCCTTTAAAAACGCAAGCTTCAGAAGTCCTTGATTGGGGTAAGCTTTCGCCTTCTCTGCAACATCTTCCCCCTAAGATTTTACTGAATATTTTTTCTAAACTTGATGAACCCTCCAAGGCTCACCTTATGCAAGTTTCTAAGAAAATGCAGGATTTGGTTCTGCTTCTTGACCTTAAAGCAATGGTTGCTTCGGGCAAAACAACAAGGCATTCAGGAGTTATTATTATCTACCTGTCGGTCATCACAGAAATTAGAAAATCAAATTTATTTTCTGTTTAGGAATCTTGAAAACCCAAATGCCTTTCGTTTTTACCACCATCCTCATTTACGTCGCGTATACGATTGTGCGCGGGACCTCAGCATCCTTTTCAAATTCGGCATTTTTGATTTAAATGAAACCAACGAGATCTATAACACTCTAGGAACAACAACTTTTTCGACAGATGTTATTGAGGCTGCAAAGTCAAAAAATGTAACTTTAACAGATCTCGACAAAAAATGGCTGAATACATGGTACTTTGGTTTTTTTCATCGTCTTCCAGGACCTATTCTAAAAGGTGTTCTCTTGCCTATGCTTGATGATAAAACGCTGGGCCGTCTGATGCAAACCTGTCGTTTCTTTTTACAACCTTGCCAATTTTCTCTGTTCAAAGACAAAGCCTTGCTTGTACTTGAGCAGGGACTATGGCCACTGGTGAGAGATCCAGGGTTTTACCCCCATTTACCCCTTATTCCTCAGTTTGAAGAGATTGAAAGAACTGTTTCAGCGCCCCCTATGACAAAAACTCATAATCTAGGATTTTCAGCGCTTTACCAGGATGTCCTCGATATTTATGTTCTTCTGAAAAGCGGAATCGGCAGAGATGAAATTATGGAGAAGTTTCCTGTACTTGGCACTCTCTATATGGACCCACAATTCATCCTTGAACGCCCTCTTTTTGCTCAAAAGAGACTCCAAAGATATTTACATTCCTTGGATCGCGTTGAAAATGATGCCATTGGACTCACTCTTTTATATATGGATGATCGAACTTTAGGCCGCTTTATGCAAGCTTCCAAACGAATGAAGCAAATTGCAATGAACGTTGCCTTTGAAAGGAGAATGAAGTTACTCGCACCACGTTTGGAAGATATAGCTGAAGCTATCAAGTTCCAATGGGACAATGATATTCCTGAGGGAAAGCTTCAAGCTCTGACTCGTTTGACAGACTTTTATGTCCCTTGGATGAATAAATATAATCCCTTTTGCATTGTAGAACACTTAAATCTCAAAGAGCTATATCTTACCTATTACCTTAACAATCCAAAAGCGCATTGGAATCCCTTTGATGAGGATGGACCTCCTGCATATAAGGAGAGCCCTGCCATAAAAAGGAAGAGGCTGATCGTAAGATATTCCCATGGTTTGGTTGGCAGTACTCTTCTCTACCACAAGAAGATAGGTCATTTACTCTCCCTTCCTCAATACAATATTCGAGATATCTGCAAGGCCGCTCTGTTTCTTTCCGAAGATCAAATTTCTGATTTTGCAATGAATGTTTCTAAAAAGTATGCAGGTACAGATATTCCTCAATATTTTCTGATAAAAGCAGCCTCTAAGGAAAAATTTCCATCAGCTAGCCCTTTTCTTTTGAGCGATGCTAGAAATCTATTAAATAACTCCGAAAAGTTTAAGAAGAATAAACTCAAAGAAGGGGGAAATGATTCTTCTGATCGGAAAGAAAAGTGTGTGATTCAATAAGGGGGAATTTGCCTTGAAAGCCTGTTCCAGGGCAGCTGCATCTACGCACTCGTTCGTGTCCGCATGTCATCCCTCGCATGCGCAAGGGAAAGCCTTTGGGCTAGAGGGACTTTATTTGTGAAGCAAATGAATGGGACTACTTACCCCAAGAATCTAGAGGATTGATCAGATCTTCGGACAAGCATTGATAAGGTTTTTCTTCGAAAAACAAACCAATTGCTTTCCAAAGAAGACAACAATGAAAATGGATTTATTTCAAATAGAAGAGTGTAATCAATTCACCTCAACGAGCGGCTGATCCAAGTTGACGCTTTCACCGACTTTGACGAGAACTTTGGTAACCGTCCCGTCACATCGGGAGCGGATGATATTTTCCATTTTCATAGCCTCAATAGTCGCAATCGGCTGGCCTTCTTTGATAACATCACCTTCGCCAACATTGACCTCAATAATCCGCCCAGGCATAGGAGATAAGATATCTTTTGATTTCTCTATTGCATCCTGAGGAGGCATGTGCTCAACAAGCTCAGCAACCTTGGAAGGCACGATAGCGGTCGAAACAAAATACCCATCCCAAAAGAGATGTTCATGAATGCCGTGGGTATCGATCTGCACCACCTTTTTTTCACCATTATATATCCCTCTAAAGAGAGGGTTTCCGGGTTTCCAATGAGCTTCGACAATTATATTCTTATGATTAACGAATACATTATACCGCCCCTGTTCATAAGAAATATTCACGAGTACCGGATCAGCTCCAACCAACACAGTAATCTCATCCGATGTATGGCCTTGGCGAATACAATGCATCACAGCAGCGGTCGCAACAGGAATTTCAAGATCCGCAGGAGCTGTCGGCTGAAACCCCTCACCATACTTCTGGTCCAATGTGGTGGTATCAAAGTTATTCTCTTTAAAAAATGGGTTATGAATGAGTGATGAGAGGAAGAGAATATTTGTTGATACGCCCCTGATGTAATACTCATTTAGAGCACGTTGAAGTGTCGTAATTGCTTGTTCACGTGACACCTCACAAGCAATCATTTTTGCCACCAGCGGATCATAAAAAGACGTAATTGTATCCCCTTCTTAAAAGCCGCTGTCGAGACGTCCTTCATGGGGGGGGGCTATAGGCATGGATATACCCCGTTGACGGCAAAAAACCACGAGAAGAATCTTCAGCGTAAATACGCGCTTCAATCGAATGGCCTTTAAATTGCACATCTTTTTGTTGCATACGTAAGGGCTCTTGTGCCGCAATGCGAATCATTTCTTCAACCAAGTCAATGCCCGTAATCATTTCTGTGACGGGGTGTTCCACTTGAAGGCGCGTATTCATTTCAAGAAAATAAAAATTACGATTTGGATCCACAATAAACTCGACGGTCCCCGCCGACGTATAATTCATTTGTTGGGCAAGGCGAACAGCCTTAAAGGTAATTTGTTCACGAAGCTCTGAGGTGACGAAAGCACTTGGTGCTTCTTCAATCACCTTTTGGTGACGCCTTTGCAAAGAGCACTCCCGTTCCCCCAAATGGATAACGTTTCCCCGCTTATCGGCAAGAATTTGCACTTCGATATGGCGCGCATTATCAATATATTTTTCCAGGAATATGCGTTTATCACCGAAGCTAGCTTCAGCCTCACGCATGGTTGCTTTGAAGGCCTCCTCCAAATCTTCAGCCTTCCGAACAATTCGCATACCTTTTCCACCGCCACCCCCAACAGCTTTAACCATCAAGGGATAGCCAATTTCTTCGGCGAGTTTCTTTGCTTTTGAGATTTCAGATAAAGCCTTATCACCTCCTGGAAGACAGTACACACCCGCTTTTAAAGCCATGTGTTTGGCTTTGAGCTTATCTCCCATTGTTAAAATGGCTTCTGGATCTGGACCAATAAAAACAATACCCGCATTTTGAACGGATTTGGCAAAATGAGCATTCTCAGAAAGAAACCCATAGCCAGGATGAATGGCCTCTGCTTGGCACTTTTTCGCCACATCCAAAATAGCTTTTTCGTTTAAATAGCTATCAACCGCTGGCGCGGGGCCTATGGGATAGGCTTCATTTGCCATTTCAACATGCAGAGCATTTTTATCGGCTTCAGAATAAACAGCAACAGACTGTATTCCCATGCGTCTCAGGGTTTGAATAATGCGGCAAGCAATTTCACCCCGATTCGCTATGAGAATTTTATTAAACACCTTCAGCTAGGCTTTTTTCTTCGCCGCTGGCTTTTTAGCGGCCGCCTTTTTGGTCACTTTCTTTTTGGGTGCCGGTTTCTTCACAGGAGCTGATGCTTTAACGGGCTCAGCTTTCATTTCAACTTTGGGCGCAGCCATGGGCGCTGCCTTGGCTGCAGGCTCTTTCGGTGCGGACTTTGTTTTCATGACACGGCGCACTTCGTTTTCTTCCCATTCTTTGGTCATGAAAGGCGCAACCGTATTAATTTGAGGAATAAGCCCAAGATAAAAAGCATGAACACCGAGTCCAATACCCCAACCAACGATTACCCAAATCGGCCAAAAATATCCGCCACCTGAGATAGCCCAAATGAGAATGAGACCTAGGTTCACAACGGCATAAATAAATGCATCTGTGTAAAATCGGCGTAGTTTACTGACGTACTCCCTGGCGTCTTTTTCGTTCATGTTCTTATCCTTATTGTTGTTTATAATGGAATATTGTCATGCTTTTTCCATGGATTTTCAAGTTTTTTATTCTTAAGAAAGAGTAAAGATTGACAAATTCTTGCACGCGTTGTGTGGGGTTCAATAATATCGTCAATATACCCGCGGCTTGCCGCAATAAAGGGATTTGCGAACTTTTGCCGGTATTCTTCTGTTAAGCTTTCGACTTTTTCAGAATCATTCAGTTGATCCCGAAAAATAATTTCAACCGCCCCCTTGGGTCCCATCACTGCAATTTCCGCTGATGGCCAAGCATAATTCACATCCCCACGCAGATGCTTTGAGCTCATCACATCATAAGCTCCGCCATAAGCCTTGCGGGTAATCACCGTCACCTTGGGAACGGTCGCTTCGGCAAAAGCAAAAAGAAGTTTCGCCCCGTGTTTGATAATCCCCCCCTGCTCCTGGGCTTTACCTGGCAAAAACCCAGGGACATCAACAAAGGTCAAAATCGGAATATTAAAGCAATCACAAAAGCGCACGAAACGCGCTGCCTTACGCGATGCATCAATATCAAGACATCCGGCGAGAACGGATGGTTGGTTGGCAACAATACCAATGGTCTGCCCTTCCATACGGCCAAAGCCGATAATGATGTTTGCGGCATAATTGGATTGGAGCTCAAAGAAATCTTTGTGATCCACAATTTGCGAAATGACATCCTTCATGTTGTAGCTTTGAGATGGGTCGGCAGGAATGATATTATTAAGAACAGGAATAGAGCGCTTGGGGTCATCGGTGGTGTCTTTGACAGGCGACGCTTCGCGGTTAGAAAGAGGAAGAAATTCAAAAAAGCGACGCACATTGAGAATAGCTTCGATATCATTTTCAAATGCTAAATCCGCTACACTTGATTTAGTTGTATGAACACTTGCTCCGCCAAGTTCTTCATGGGTCAACGTTTCATGGGTGACGGTTTTCACCACATCAGGTCCGGTCACAAACATGTGGGAGGTCTTTTTTACCATAAAGATAAAGTCGGTCATGGCCGGAGAATAAACAGCCCCTCCCGCACACGGGCCCATGATCACGGAAATTTGGGGAATCACACCAGAGGCCAGCACATTGCGTTGAAAAACTTCGGCATAACCGGCTAAGGATTCAACCCCCTCTTGTATGCGTGCCCCACCGGAATCATTAAGTCCGATCACTGGCACACCGACCTGCATGGCTTTGTCCATAATTTTGGCTATTTTACCGGCATGGGCTTCGCTGAGACTCCCCCCAAAGACAGTGAAATCCTGTGAGAACACAAAGACAGGGCGTCCCTCTATGGTGCCATGGCCCGCAATAACCCCATCGCCAGGGACACGGTTTTTGTCCATGCCAAAGTCCTGACAGCGGTGTTCGACAAACATATCCCATTCTTCAAAGGAATCGGGATCGAGAAGTACCTCTAGCCGCTCCCGCGCCGTGAGCTTGCCCTTTTTGTGTTGGGCCTCGATGCGCTTTTCGCCACCGCCCTGCTTTGCAGCTTCTCGTTTGTGTTTAAGTTTTTCGAGTGTGTCTTTCATTATAGCTTTATTTCTTCCTTAGGAGATTCCTCTCTTGTGCGTGAGCCACCATTTTCTTGTTGAACTTTAAGAACGGAATTTCAACTTTTCGGTGGACAAGGGTTGCCATTGCGAGGGAATATACAACCGCCACCCAAGCGCCCCAGTAGACACTTACTCCATATTCAATGGCGATGAACATCATCACATATCCTGGAATCACATGACCCACGTAGAGGGGGTAGCTAATGCCTGCCGCCCAATCAAATGAGCGGGTAACCCATCCTTCAGCTGGACGATATTGGGCATGACGAAGAATCAAATAAGAGAAGATAAAAAAGCCGGCCGTATAGCCTGACATCTTTGAAATATCCGGAGAATAAAAGAGGGGCGACCAAAAGAACCCTCCCAAAAGAACCATATAAATGATGGCTTTGAGCCACGAGATTTCTTTTTTGTAGAGGGAATAAATGCAGGTTCCGAGCAAAATCAGCAAATAATACTTTAGGTTTTTGAGCGCAACCAAAGTCAGATAATAAGCGGGCGATTCATGATCCTGAATCATGTCAAAATACGCGTAAGCCAGCACACTCATCACAAGCGTAAAAATGGCAATTTTGTCAAAAAAATGTTTGCTGCCCAATGTCCAAATCAAGGCCGCTAAGATATAAAACTTAATTTGGATTTCCAGGGTCCATACGGACCCATCAATGAAGGAGTAGTGGAACAAGTCCCGGACCCAAAAGAAATAAGCCAAGATATGCTCAAAATTAAAGGGAAAAGGGGAGTCACCCATCCAGTGAAATAGGGCGATAAATAGAAGGGCTGTGCCAAATCCGACCACATAGGTTGGCCATAAACGGAACACTTTGTGAATAAGGAAGATTCTCAGAGAATCATATCTCCGAAGAGACGGCAAAATAAAGAAACCAGACATAAGGAAAAAGAAGGAGACGGCAAAGTGACCAATATCAAAATGAAGATCGAGGAAAAAAGGAAGATAAAAGGGCTCAGGTAAACAGGGTGACTCAACCCAAATGAGGCTCGCTGAGAAATCTTGATGGGCAAAAAAGAAGATAAAGTAATGATAGAGGAGGACAACAATCGCACAGGGCCCCCTCAGCATATCTAAAACATAAATTTCCTGCTTTTTCATAATCTTACGAAATTCTCCTTATGCATGGCCTATAAAATTTTTAATCCACTCTTGTGGGATCAGCCTCAGTGTTCTAGAAAAGATAATCTTCTCATTACAAGTTAGGGTGAACTTTATGCCTATATTACCAGACAATTGGATACGTGAATACGCTCAAAATGGAATGATTGAGCCATTTGTTGAAAACCAAGAAAAAGAAGGTGTTATTTCTTATGGACTTTCTTCCTATGGATATGATGCGCGGGTGTCCGATGAATTCAAGGTTTTTACCAATGTTGATAACGCTATCGTCGACCCAAAAAACTTTTCATCCAATAGTTTCGTCGATCGTAAAACGGACGTTTGCGTCATCCCGCCCAATAGCTTTGTGCTGGCACGTACGGTCGAGTATTTCCGCATTCCCCGAGATGTCTTAGTCATTTGCCTTGGGAAATCCACCTATGCCCGCTGTGGAATTATTGTCAATGTGACGCCCCTTGAACCGGAATGGGAAGGTCACGTTACCCTTGAGTTTTCCAACACGACACCCTTACCGGCTAAAATTTATGCCAATGAAGGCGCGTGTCAGTTCCTTTTCCTTAAAGGCGAAGGGGCTTGTGAGGTTTCCTATCGAGATCGTCAAGGAAAATATATGGGACAACAAGGGGTTACACTCCCCAAAGTCATTCAAAAAATATCAGATAATATAAGGCTTTCTAATGGATAAAATTCGGATTCGTGGGGGTGTCTGCTTAAAAGGTGACATTAAAATTAGTGGGGCGAAAAACGCCACCCTTCCCTTGATGGCTGCATGCCTCCTAACGGACAAGCCTTTTATTCTTACAAATGTTCCTGAGCTTTCTGATGTGGGGAGCATGACGGAACTGCTCGGCGAACTTGGAATTTCCATCAATCGCACCGAATCCCAAACCCTTGAGCTTTGCGCAAAAGATCTGAAAAGTACCACCGCATCCTATGATATTGTGCGAAAAATGCGTGCTTCCGTCCTTGTGCTTGGTCCCCTTGTGGCGCGTGCCGGCGAAGCCCACGTTTCATTGCCCGGCGGATGCGCCATTGGCGTGCGTCCTATAGATCTTCACTTGAAGGGATTAGAAGCCCTTGGCGCTACTATAAAGCTGGAAGATGGATACGTGCATGCCTCAGCCCCTAAAGGGCTCACAGGCACTACTTTTACCTTCCCTGTCGTAACTGTAACGGGCACGGAAAATCTGTTGATGGCTGCCACTCTGGCAAAGGGACAAACCCGCTTGATCAATGTGGCGCGTGAGCCTGAAATTACGGACTTGGCAAATTGCCTTAATGGGATGGGCGCAAAGATTACGGGCATGGGAACTGACACCCTGACAATCGAAGGCGTTGATCGCCTGGAAGGAACAACACACCAAGTGATTGCCGATCGCATTGAAGCGGGAACCTACGCTATGGCCGCTGCGATCACCAAAGGTTGCGTCCGCCTTAAGGGTGCGCACCTTGATTTGATTCCTACAACAGCAAAACTGCTGGAGCAAGCGGGTGTTAAGCTTGAGGAAGATCAAAATGACTTGGTCGTCACAGCCCCTTCAGGCCCCTTGCACGGCGTAGATGCCATGACCGAACCTTTTCCTGGCTTTGCTACAGACCTGCAGGCCCAATGGATGGCCCTCATGACGCTTGCGGATGGAGCCTCCATGATTACGGAAACCATTTGGGAAAATCGCTTTATGCACGTTCCTGAATTATGCCGGATGGGCGCGAATATTACGGTCCATGGATCCTCCGCACTTGTCCGGGGCGTAAAGAATTTGCGCGGTGCGCCTGTGATGGCTACCGATTTGCGGGCATCTGTGTCCCTTGTTCTCGCTGGACTTGTTGCAGAAGGCGAGACCATTGTTAACCGGGTTTACCACTTGGATCGCGGTTATGAAAAGGTGGAAGAAAAATTAAATGCGTGTGGGGCTGACATTTCGCGTGTGCAGTAATATATTATAAGATAGAGTTTAATATAAAGGTATAAGAGGATATGGATTACCAACCCTTAAAAATGCGCGTCGAAGACGAAGAAGATTTGAAAGTCATTGCCGCTTGCTTGCAAGACGCTCTAATCTCTCTTTCCGGCATCAATTATGATCCAGAAGCAAAACAACTGAACATCGTCGCCAACCGTTTTTGCTGGGAATGTGAGCCGCATAATGTGGATGGCGAGCTGAGCCATGCCCGCGTTGCAGCCGGCCTTGCTTTTCAGCATGTTAAAAACGTGCAAAAGAAAGGCATTGATGAAACTAAAAAGGGTCACCTCATGAACCTTTTAACCATTCATAATCAAGAAAAAGGATGCATCAACTTGGTATTCTCAGGCGGATCAGAGATCAAGCTCGAGGTGGATAAGTTGTGCTGTCATTTAAAAGACATGGATGATCCTTATCCCACCTCACACAAACCTGAGCATTCATAAAGAAAAAGGGAGCTGAGCGCTCCCTTCATACTTTCCAAAGTTTAATCATAGATATTTTACAAAACAGACAGCTTTTCCATCTGTAAATGTCATGAACTCCGCCTCTTTACCATTGGTAGCGGCAGAGCTCAATGAAAATTCTCCCTCTTTGCCCACTTGTCCAACCTCGTAGTAATTATCAACTTTCAAAAATTCTGCAATTGGTTTAGTTTCGACATTTTTTGATGCATACAACGCGTATTCCGTTCTACTGCCACTTTTTTTCATAACATAGCCTTTTTTGGTCTCCCCTTCGTATGTCTTGCAACGATAAGGAAATGCCAAATCTTCGAGATTCTTTAAAAGAGAATCCATACCATTTAAATCACCTTGAACCTTGGTTGCATCACCTATAACTTTACTAACTGCTTCTGTATGGGTCGTTAAATCTGTATCTAAATCCTTCATACCGTCGACAAATGCTTTTGCTTGATCATCATCTTTTAGGTACGCATGCTTAGCAACAAATGAACTTGCTGCACTTTGATATTTTCCGGAAGTCTCTTTAGATTTATCAACATAAGTTTGAATTGGGTTTTGTTGAGCCTCCCCCTCCCGAATAGCTGCTTCAACTTTACTTCTCACCTCACTCGGTAATGCACTCAAGTCAACTTCGGCAGAAACAGAAAGGCCTGCACCTAACATGCCCAATGCACTCACTGCTAATAGATATTTTCTCATTTGATTTCCTCCTTGGGTTTTTCCTATATTCTATGATATAAAAACTAAGTTAATAATTTATTTAAAAAAAATCTAACGGGGAGACACCCATGAAAACCTTACTTAAATTATCATTTTTAGTTATCACTTTGCTGTTTGGGGAAAAACTCCATGCCGAGTATAAAGCTTCACACGTAATTTGCGATCCCATGCAACAAATTCAAGTTAAGATGGAAATCAATATCGAACAATCAGTCATGAAAGTACTTCATAAGGCCAATGTTGGTATGCTCTCCATGCGGTCCATTGCGGGCTTCCCTTGGAAGCAAGAGTTTCCTGTGGAAGGGCAGTCTGAAATCATCCTCGAGGGAAAGTCAGATCCCCTTTCCATATCTCTGCAAAAAGGTCTTTTGATTACATATAAGACCTGCAAAGATGATATTGTATTCGCCTTTTGCCAATTGGACGAAGACTTGGAAGGTGAGTTTCCTAAGGATGTGAAGCTATGCCTCATGCAGCATCAAGGTTTTATGCACCCAGTGCCCATGATTTAGGGCTTGTACATTCAGCCTTACCTACAATGTTATTCCTGCGCAGGCAGGAATCTAGGGTAATCGCTTTTCTGGATTGCTTTGTCGGGACACTGTCCCTCCGCGCAAAGACGAAACCACAT
>CAYYRQ010000006.1:0-86910 GCA_964474215.1 uncultured Alphaproteobacteria bacterium | reverse complement strand
TTAAAAGAGTTAAAGCCAAAAAGCAAAAACGGCAAAAAATTAAAAGAGTTAAAGCCAAAAAAATCAAGCATCATAATGCAGAAAGCAGCATGCCCTTTCTAAATCAAGCGTTGAAACCTATTCGCGGCCCTAACGTGGTTTCACAGCGTCCTGCATTACCTGCGTTACAAGAAGTGTTTGCTTTATCTAGGCAAATACATGATACTCGGGCGCCAACACAAACGACGCCGGTACAACCTCAGCGTGTTCAATCGACACCGGCACAGCCCCAGCGCGTTCAATCGACGCCGGTACAACCTCAGCGCGTTCAATCGACACCGGCACAGCCCCAGCAAAATCAGCCTAGAGTTACCTCTGTTCCAAACACGCCTTCTGGACTTGTAATTCCTCAAAATGTCGACGGCACTATTTTACGGACAAACTTTGTAAAGAGCCGTGAGTACGATCCTTTAGCAGCGAAGGATATATACTTTGCTGATCTAGGATTTGGTGGGAAAAAAGCCCGAACTGATCAATATTCAGATGTTTTTCTTGGTAAACTGCCAACGATTCCATTTTTTCATCCCTATCACCCTGGGTTGAATTTGCCTGCTAATGCAATCCCAAGATCTCTGTTAAATATTTCATTTCCGCAAGTATCGAAAAGTTTGATTTCCCCTGAAGTTGAAGGGATATTGCAAAAAGCAGGTGTTCCACTTCACAACATTGAATCCTATGTGAGCGTCCAGGAAATGCCTTGGCAGGGTGTGTCTTTGTTGCTGAGGCCTCAAGGTTGGTTATCCCCAAATGAACCTGCATTAAGGCCGGCTTATTATTTGAAAAGTTTTGATACAAAAGTTGCGGTGCTCCCGAAAAGAGTTGGCGGGCCAACCCTTCAACATCAGCCTGCTGATAATTTTCTAGATGCAAGGGGGCTTCTGTCCATACATAATACGAGAAACCGACAGAGTGTAGTTGTTGATCCAAGGCTTATTTCTTCTGGCAATACTCTGCCTCTTGAAAGGATGGACTTAAGCAGATCCGAAGTTCTGTATTCCATAGTTGTGCACGATCAAAGAGCAGCTGTTACTAAGCATATTCTCCTCAATCAAAATGATGAAGGTCAATTTGAGGAAGTAATGCAGAATGCAAGAAATATTAACGATGTAAAAACAGAGCTTACACGTCGTCGGACTAACTTGTCTCAGGCTTTTGCTGATGAGTTTAATTTTTAGGATTGCAGAATCTTTTGTTTTATAGATTCTTCAGACAAAGCTTTCAAAAACCATTTCAATGAACGGTTTTCAGGTTGTTTAAGCCAAGCAGCCTTAAACTCCCCTTTCTTTTTCGGATTATGGGGAAGTTGAAGCTTTACCATTTTCCCTTCATCAAGAAAGTGTTGAACTTTTGGGAGAGGGACAAACCCAACACCAAGTCCCTTTAATTGAGCTGTAACCTTATCCGCGACTGTTGGAACGAATATCTTCGCTTGCTGGGAAACGACGCCAGAGGTTCTTTTTGGCATGGAAAAAGATGTGTCCGGAACAATAATCATTGGATAAGTTGAAAGAATTTCAGGCGTAATATCACCTTTATATTGAGCTAAGGGGTGGTCAGAGCTTACTGCGTAGACAAAATCAACCGTTCCAAGAGGGGCGTGGTTACAGACAAGTTCCATAGGTGGATCACCAGATGCGCCAATAACGAGATCGGCACGATTATTAAGGAGAGCATCCCAGCAGCCATTAAGGACTTCTCTGCTAATTCGAACCGTGACTTGTGGAGCGACCTTTCTAAATTCTTCAATCAGAAAATAGATGCTTTCAGCCCCCAGGATATCATCGACAGCGATCGAAAACTCAGACTCCCAGCCTTGCTGTATATGCTGGACCTCAGACTTAAATCGATCAAATCCCCGTAGGAAAGGCCTTCCTCTCTCCAAAAAAAGTTGCCCCTCTGGCGTAAGCGTTGGCCGGTACGAAGAACGATCAAAAATAAGAAAGCCCAGCTGGTCCTCTAATTTTTGTACATGCTGTGTGATGGCAGAGCGTGTTCTAAAGAGCTGACTCGCAGCACCCGAAAACGAACCTGTTTTGTCTATTTTGTCAATTAAATCAATATCATGTATGTCAATATGCATATATCCTCAAAACATGTTAAGTACAGCTTAACATGTTGGTTAAAAGAATCCAATTTTATTATGCAAATGCATCAGGTATAGTGTTTTTATAACCCACAATTAGGAGACAGATATGAACATATTGAAACAGACAGCTGCAATAGCGATGGCTTGCGTCCTTCCCTATTCCCTTCAAGCTGAGGCACAACCATGGGGAGAAGTTGACGCGAATAAGCTAGAAGCTGTTATCACATCAAATGTACCCCATGAACTTGTAGATGCTCGTACGGATAAGTGGTTTGACGGCACACTTATCAGAGGCGCCAAGCGCCTTCCTGCTGACGCATCTGATGAAACAATAGCTCAAACCTTACCGAATAAAACAGAAATGGTCATTGTTTACTGTGGGGGTGAAAAATGCCCCGCCAGTAAACAGCTTGCTCAAAGACTTGTTGACGTTGGCTATAAAAATGTCTTCGATTACCATGGTGGCATCAGCGAATGGAAAGCTTTAGGCAAGCCTACGCAAAAAAAAAGTCAGTAAGGATGCCTTCTGAAATACAAAGTCATATACTGAATTTTTGGTTTGGAGAGCCCAGCTCTCCAGACTATTCTTCAATCAAGCCCTTTTGGTTTAGTGGAGGCCCTTCCCTTGATCAAGAAATTAAGGAAAAATTTGAAGGGGCATATACTATGGCTTTGTCAGGAGAATTGGATACACTTTCTGAAACGCCTGAAGGCTCCTTGGCCCTCATTATCCTTCTGGATCAATTTCCAAGGAATATCTATAGGAGGAGACCAGAATGCCTTTTTAGCCGACTCACAGGCTCTTAAAATCGCAAAGAACGCTATTTCTAAAGGATTCGATATGAATATGAATGGCGTACAAAAGATGTTTCTCTATATGCCCTTTCAACATAGTGAGGATTTGAGGGATCAAGAAGCATCCTTAGAATTATTCAAAGCTTTGGGCAACTCAAACGCCCTTAATTATGCCCAAAGCCACTATGAAATCATAAAACAGTTTGGCCGTTTTCCACATCGGAACAAAATATTGGGGCGGGACAATACACCTGAGGAGAGCGCCTATTTATATAGCGATCAGGCTGAATCTTTTGGACAGGGATAAATAGATTACTTATTTGTTACTTCTAAATCAAATGCTGCCTTAATCAGGGCTTGGGTATACTTTTTCTCTGGGGAGGCAAAAATCTTTTCAGTGTCACCTGCTTCAACAACCTTGCCCTTTTTCATCACCATAACCTCGTGACTTATGGCCCGTACGACGGCTAAGTCATGGCTGATGAATAGGTACGACAGATTATGATTGCGTTGAATCTTTTTTAAGAGCTCAAGGATATCAACCTGAACTGAACGATCTAAGGCCGATGTGGGTTCATCCAAAACAATCAATCGGGGTCTTAGGACAAAGGCACGGGCAATTGAAATGCGTTGGCGTTGTCCTCCTGAAAATTCATGGGGGTATCGATGGCGTGTGTCCGGGTCTAGGCCAACCTCCATCAGGGTATTAATAACTTGAAGTTCAATGGATTCCTCTGATAATCCTTTTTCATGAATATGAAGCCCTTCAGCCACAATTTGCCCAACGCTTATCCTTGGACTGAGTGATCCATAGGGATCCTGAAAGACGATCTGCATTTCCTTACGTAAGGGGCGCAGCTGCCTTCGATTAAAACCTTCAATATTTTGTCCATGAAACCATATGTTACCCTTACTTTTTTCTAGCTTTAGTAGGGCCATAGCCAATGTCGTTTTCCCCGAACCACTTTCGCCTACGATGCCTAAAGTGTGCCCTTCTTTTAAAGTTAGCTGAATATTATCAACGGCACGAATTTCATCAACTTTCCGTCGAAATATACCTTTCCGAACGTCAAAGTAAACTTTGAGGTTTTCAGCTTTTAAGAGTTCTCTATCATCCTTAGCTATCTTAACGGCGTGTCCCTTCGGGAATGAATTGATTAACTGTTTGGTATAGGGAGAAGATGGCTTAGAAAAAATTTCTTTGGTTTCCCCTTGTTCAACAACATTGCCGTCCTTCATAACGACGACGCGATCTGCCATTTTTCGAACGATCCCCAGATCGTGGGTGATAAGGAGCATGGACATGCCCAGCTTTTTTTGAAGCTTTTTCAAAAGCTTTAAGAGTTTGGCTTGAATGGTGACATCAAGGGCGGTTGTTGGCTCGTCTGCAATTAGGATATTAGGTTCGCAAGCCAAAGCCATGGCAATCATGACACGTTGACGCTGGCCTCCCGAAAGTTGGTGAGGATACGCTCCTAAGCGTGCTGACCCATCTTTGAATCCTGCCATTTCTAAAACTTCAATGCAACGTTTCTTGGCCTTTTCACCCGTTATATGCTTATGAATCTGCAAAACTTCACTAATTTGCTTTTCAACGGTTTGCAACGGATTTAACGATGTCATGGGTTCTTGAAAGATAATCGCGATCTTATTGCCCCGTATCTCACGCAGTTGTTTATCTGATCCACCAACCAATTCCTGGCCTTGAAATTCTATACTGCCTGTGGGGTGAGATGCTTTTGGATAAGGTAAAAGCTGTAAAACTGAAAGTGCCGTAACCGATTTGCCTGATCCACTTTCGCCAACCAATGCAACGGTTTCATGAGAGTGAAGGTCAAATGACACGGATTTAACTGCCTCAACAACATGATTGTCTTGGTGGAAAGAAACGCTTAGGTTTTCTACTTTAAGTATTGGCTTGCTCATAGGTTGGTCTTTCTTGGATCAAAAGCATCACGGACCGCTTCTCCAATGAAGATAAGAAGGGTGAGCATGATAGCGAGAACAAAAAAGGTCGTGATTCCAAGCCAAGGCGCGTGAAGGTTATTCTTTCCCTGATTCAACATTTCTCCAAGTGAAGGTGACCCTAAAGGTAGGCCGAATCCGAGGAAGTCGAGGGAAGTAAGTGTGGTAATGGATCCATTTAGAATGAAGGGCATGAAGGTAAGAGTTGCGACCATCGCATTGGGTAATACATGTCGCGAGATAATACGCGGTGTAGATAGGCCCAAAGCTCGTGCGGCTTTAACATAGTCCAAATTTCTGGCTCGTAAAAATTCAGCGCGGACAACGGGCACAAGAGCCATCCAACTAAAAAGGAGCATAAGCCCGAGAAGCCACCAAAAGTTGGGTTGGACAAGGCTTGCAAGAATAATCAACAAATAGAGGACCGGCATGCCGGACCATACTTCCATGAAGCGTTGGAATACCAAATCAGTGAGGCCTCCGAAATACCCTTGAATCGCACCGGCAGTAACACCAAATAGAGAGCTGAAAAGCGTCAGGGTAAGGCCAAAAAGAACGGATATCCGAAATCCATATATGAGGCGCGCAAGAACGTCCCTCCCCTGGTCATCAGTTCCCAATAAATTTTCAGATGATGGTGGGGCCGGCGCTGGCACAGGAAGATCATAGTTAACTGTATTGTAGCTATAATGAATCAGAGGCCAAATCATCCACCCATGTTGATCGATAAGATTGTCAACGTAGGGGTCTCGGTAATTGGTTTCCGTTTCAAATTCGCCACCAAATGTTGTTTCGGGATAACTCTTCACAATCGGAAAGTAGTAATGCCCATCATAGTTCACAACGAGTGGCTTATCATTCGCGATTAGCTCTGCTAACAGGGTGACGATAAAAAGGAAGGAAAAGATCCAAAGAGAATAATATCCTCTCTTGTTTTTTTTGAACTGTTGAATACGGCGTTTTGTGAGAGGAGTAAATGTCATTAACCGATCCTCCGATCGAAATCAATGCGTGGGTCAATGACTGTGTAAGAAAGATCCGCAATAATATGAAGCAAAAGACCTAAAAGTGTGAATATATAGAGTGTGCCGAAAACAACAGGGTAATCCCGGCTGACGGCGGATTCAAAGCCCAAAAGACCTAGGCCATCAAGAGAAAAGATAACTTCGATTAAGAGAGAGCCTGCAAAAAAAACATGGATGAGGGCGGCGGGCATGCCAGCAATAACAATAAGCATCGCATTTCTGAAAACATGACCAAAGAGGACTCTTTTCTCGGTTAATCCTTTAGCGCGAGCCGTTGTGACATACAGTTTATTAATTTCTTCGAGAAAGGAATTTTTGGTTAAAAGCGTAAGGCTTGCAAAGCCGCTAATCACGAGAGCTGTAATGGGAAGGACCATATGCCATAAATAATCAAGCACCTTTGAAACCAAATCGAGTTGATGCCAATCGTCTGAGACGAGACCGCGTAAAGGAAATATGGACCAAAAGCTTCCGCCTGCAAACAATACGATTAGAAGTATGGCAAAGAGGAAGCTTGGGATGGCATAGCCAACGATGATGACCCCACTTGTCCAAACATCAAAGGGAGTTCCATCACGAACGGCTTTTCGAATTCCGAGGGGGATTGATATGAGATAGACAAGTATGGTTGTCCATAAACCTATACTAATAGACACTGGCATTTTTTCGATGATCAGGTCGATGACAGACCGATCTTTAAAATAGCTGTCCCCAAAGTTAAAGGTTATATAGTTTTTCATCATAAGAAGAAATCGTTCGAGAGGCGGTTTATCAAACCCAAACATTTTTTCAAGCTTTGCTATAAATTCAGGATCGAGTCCTTGGGCTCCTCGATATTTGGACTCATACACATTTGCATCTGAAAAACCTTCAAAGGCAGCTGTTGATTCCATCGTAGAGCCTGTAATGCGGGCTGTTGCATCAACTTGAGAACCTCTGATCTTGGCAATCATTTGTTCAACGGGCCCACCTGGTGCGGCCTGTATAATGATAAAGTTTATCACCATAATCCCAAACAACGTTGGTATTACCAACAACAACCTTCTGAATAAATAAGAAAGCATTAAAAACTACCTTTGCTCTTCGGGCTTCACCCACCAGGTTCTAAAGCCCACACCATCTTTAGGTTTTACCTTAGGCATATCAAACTTATTCCAATATGCATACCGGCTTAATTTTGAGTGATAGGTTGGAACCGCATAATATTCCCACAAGAGAACGCGATCGAGAGCCTTTGTTCGGGCTTTGAGGGTTTCACGGTCATCTGAGGTAATAATCAGTTCAACAAGTTTATCTACGACGGGGTTTTTTATCCCAGAAAAGTTGAATCCTTCTTTTAAGTCAGCATAAGGGGATGCCCAGAAGTTACGTTGTTCATTGCCCGGCGTTTCACCTTGTGGAATGATGGAAAAAATCATGTCATAATCATAATTCCCAACGCGTAATGCGTACTCAGATGGGGTAACTGTCCGTGTTGTCATGCGTATACCCAGCGCAGCCAAATTCCGTTGAAGGGCCAAAGCTATTCTTTCATAGGAAGGATCGTTGAGTAACAGCTCAAAGGTAAGTTCTTCGCCTGTCTTTTCGTTTACCCTTTTACCATCTTTAATAACCCAACCTCCATCTCGAAGGATTTTGCTTGCATTGTTAATAAGGGCGCGGTCCCTCCCCTTTCCATCGGTTGTAGGAAGCGTAAAGACTTCGGTGAAAACCTCTTTTGGTAATTGGTCTTTAAAGGGCTCTAGGACCTCAAGCTCTTCGCCTTCAGGAAGGCCTGAAGCGGCAAGCGGTGAGTTGTTAAAGTAACTCTTGCTTCGTGTATAAGCATTGAAGAAAAAGTTCTTATTCGCCCATTCAAAGTCAAAGGCTTTTGTAATGGCTTCTCTGACGCTGCGATCCTTGAAAATGGGACGACGTGTATTCATTGAAAATACCTGAGCGCCTATGGGCAGCTGGTTTTCAGCTTCTTTCAGGATGATTTTGCCTTCTTTGACCGATGGAATTTTGTATCCTGTCTCCCAGTTTTTGGCGATATTTTCAGATCTAAAATCATAGTCTCCTCCTTTAAAGGCTTCAAACATAACGTTTTGATCTCGATAATACACATAATCAATATCAAAGTTATTAAGACCTTTTTGTGAAGGAATATTCTCAGCCCACCAATTTGGCACCCTTACATAACTAACAAGCTGGCCAGGTTTGTAGCTTTCAATTGTATAGGGGCCACAACCGACAGGTTTTGTTAAATCAGCTTTTTCGAAACTATGGGACGCATAAAACTGTTTAGAAAATATAGGAAACTGTCCCAGTATGTTTGGAAGCTCTTTATTTTTATCAGTCGTAAATTCAAAACGTACTCGGTGTGCATCAAGTTTTTTGACGTCTTTCACATCCTTGTAATACTGGGCGAAAATTGGGATTCCCTTTTCCCTCAGGGTATTAAAAGAAAAGATGACATCGTCAACTGTGACAGGTTTTCCATCTGAAAACTTAGCATTATCTCTTAATGTGAACGTAACTCCCTTATGATCAGGGTCAACTTGAATCTTTTCAGCAAGATAAGAATACATTGAATCGGGCTCATCGGCTGAATTTTCTAGGAGTGTACAGTGTAATAAAGTAGAGCCAATGGCCGGCGTACCTTTAATAATATAGGGATTAAAAGTATCAAAGGTACCAGAAGCGCCTAAAGTGACTTTCCCTCCCTTAGGAGCATCCGGGTTCACATAGTCAAAATGAGTAAAGTTTTCGGGGTATTTGAGGTCTCCAAAGATTGCGACACCGTGGGTAGCTTGTGAAGCTTCCCTTTCAGCATGAAGGTGAATGGTTGTGATTGACGTTAAAATTCCTACATATGATAGGCATAATTTAATCATGATGGATTGGATTCCTTTTCTTTGTCTGGGCTTGTCTCTTGTGTTTGTTTGTCAGGTGAATCTGGGTCATTTTCTTCTGGCTTTTTTTCATCTTCTTTCGGGGCTACTTCTGGAACTTGCGGTGGGTTGTCTGTTTCTTTCATTAAATAGGCGATAAGGTCTGCGCGTTCTTGATTGTCTTTGACGCCGATAAAAGACATTTTTGTCCCAGGCACAAAATGACGTGGATTATAAAGATAGACATTGAGGTCATGATAGGTCCATGTTCCGCCCTTGGCTTCCATGGCATTTGAATAGGCATAACCGGGATGGGCTGCTTTTTTGGCCCCTACGATATTATGGAGATTTGGACCTATCCGATTAGGTCCACCAGCTTCAATGGTATGACAACTGGTACACTTTTTAAATACAGTTGCCCCCTTTTCAACATTAGCATGGGCTAGCAAAGGTTCAATTGGTTCAGGGCCCTCTGGTTTTCCCGAGGTAGGTCCATCGTCAGGTGTTTTAGATACACCCTCAATATTAAATGCGTTTTTTTCAAGAAGGACAGGACTGATCAAGGCTTCTGAAATAAGATCAGCTCCCTTAACCGTTAACAAGGCTATGAGTACAGCTGCTGCAATTTTGTTAAACTCGTAGCTATTCATGGTCCCCTTTATTTTTCCTATTTATAAAATTGATTTTATACTATATGTCAACGGCAAATGGTAATAGTTATTCTTCTCTCATCTTTTGGGGCTTTTCATATGTTGCATAAAGAATCTGGTATGAACACCTTGGAATAGAATCAAACTTATCCATAACGGCACGAAATGTGTTGAGGGGCAAAGGGCGATGCCCAGGATGAGATACATATCCACCCATGCCTTTGAGATGTCTGAGAAACTCATGAGCATTCTTGGGGTGCATGGTAATCCACTCTTCTTGAATGTCTCGTTCTCCTGAGAGAGGGAGCCATTCTTTAAGTTGACCAATGGTAACAAACTCTAGTAACCCACAGGATGCTTCCAGTTCCATGTGGGCGGTCCGCCATTCATTAAAGGTGTTGTTACCCAATGCTGTGAGATATAATCGCCCTCCCGGCTTCAAACAGGCTGTGAGGGCAGTCAGGGCTTGTTTCGGTTTTTCAAACCAATGGAAAGCAAGGTTCGAGACAATCATATCAAAGCAAGCAGTGAAGCAAGGAGACTCACCATTGACCACAACCGACATAACATTATCGCCTACAACTTTTTGTTTGGCTATATCCAGGATTTCATAAGAAATATCAGATAATACGTAATCTTTCGCCCTTTCATAAAGTTGTTGCGCCAAATAGCCCGTGCCACACCCGACCTCAAGAACGGTTCCAAAAAGGTCTGAGTTTTCTAAAGAAATCTTTTGCGTTAAATTGTCTGCCACATATTTTTGGACAAAATCATGGTTATCATATGTATGTGCAGCCTTTGAAAAAGCATGTGAAATCTGAGTTAATCTATCCATCTACCAAACCATTCCAATCAAGGTTTGAGGTACGTTACCTTTTTATTGCATTGATTAAAAGGCCCTTGTATGGTGAGCATCATATCAAGTTGTGGATTATCGTTAAGACTTTAGTAACCATATTTAAGATATGTTTAAAAAATCAATAAATAAGAATTTGGAATAACCAATGCCCTTTTGTTTTTTGCTTTCTAGATGTGGCCTTCTGCTTCTTTTAATTTGTTTTTTTGCAATATACAATGAAGTCCAAGCCAAAAAAGTATTACATCTGGGATCAAGTGCATCCCATGTTCCAAATGTTCCACAACTGAATTGCGCAGCTCATATTGCAGAATATGAAAAGAAACATCAGATTCCCTCAGGGCTCCTTCATGCGATATCGAAAGTTGAATCGGGGAGAAAAGATAAAACAGGTCAAATTGTTTCTTGGCCCTGGACAGTCAATTCCGGTGGCAAAAGTAACTATTTTCCCACAAAAGAAGCGGCTATGGCAGCTGTCAAAAAAATGCAACGAGATGGCGTAAAGAACATTGACGTAGGCTGTATGCAGGTTAACCTCCAGTATCATCCAAAGGCGTTTAAAACCCTTGATGATGCTTTTGATCCACAGACTAATGTGGCCTATGCTTCTCGGTTTTTAAAAAGCCTTAAAACGACTCACGAGTCATGGCACAAAGCGATTGCATACTATCATTCAGCGAACGCTGAGTTTCATGTTCCCTATCGTAACAGGGTACTCAATGCTTGGGATCAAGGGAAGGATATAGCTCTTATATTGGCAGATCTGAGACCGAATGCTTCTGATAGCATTCATTCAGGGGCTGCTTCAAAACGAGCAAAGGTTATCAATGCGAGAAATATTAGAGCAAGCGATAAGAACCAAATTATCAAGGCTTCTGATCCTCGCCCTAGTTTTTCTCTTCACCGCAGAACGCTCAAACTATAAATAAAATTAGCCCTTGAACTTTCAAGCATTATCCACTAATACAGTACTTTATTAGCGCCCGTAGCTCAATTGGATAGAGCACCTGACTACGGATCAGGAGGTTAGGAGTTCGACTCTTCTCGGGCGCGCCACTTAAAACATAGTCTCAAAGCGATCCACATTCATAACTTTGCACCAAGCTTCCACGAAATCTTTAATAAAGATGCCTTTATTATCATCTTGAGCATAATACTATCAGTTTCATCTATGATATTTGCTTAAATTGGAATTGCTAGGAAATGGATACACGAAAAAAGAAGGGGTAATTTGAAAACTCTATTCAGGATATGACTCAAGTAAAGCAATGCAAGAACGGATACATTATTTATATATAGGTATAGATGGATGTATTCCAAAGTTTATTCTGAGGCCAGTGTTTAAAAACTCAGCTTTATCTGTTCCGATCGAGCATGAATAACCTTACATATATTCTTTAAAATAGCCTCGTAAAGTCCTTTATCCTTAAATTCATTTATGATTTGATCAGAGGCTTCTGTGATTTTACTCGCCATTTTTGTAATCTCTTTTGAAAGGTTTTTATGAGCAACCTTTGTATCTGGAACAAGTTTGAGCCAATGACGTTGTAACACTCGCTTGGGGTCATATTTCCCCCCAATTTTCATGGCCATATTTTGAGATAAGTTTGGATAGACGGCCGTTGAAAGAAGATCATACGCTGGAGACAAAGCTGGTAGTTTGGACCTGTAAAGAAAAGAAAAATTTTTTCCATGCGCATCTGCATTGCCAATAAGAAAGTTGAATATTACTCGCCTTAGAAAATGAATTTGATCCTTGGCCGGGGATACAGAATATTGAGATATTAAGTTCAACGAGCTTTGGATAGATGGCCCTCCTTCCCTTTCGTATTTAAGTTCAGGCATAATACTCATGGCTTGGCAAAAGTCTTCTTGATGAAGTCTATAAATTTCTCCATTAGCTTTTTCTTTTCTATCATACCTTTCAATTAATAAATATGGTGTATCGTCAATATATTGAATTATCGTGTTAGGAGTTTCCACACCCAAAGAGGCTGCAAGCTGCATGCAGAAGGCTTCATTATGAACACTACCTTCTATATCTCCTATGAGAGGTTTTAAAATATGAGTTGTAGGAGTCATTCCATGAACAAGATATATCTTCCTATTTTTAAAAAAAACGGCAATTTTATCTTGCGCCCCTGCTAAAGACAAACGGACATTATCAGCTCCAACAAGAAGGGGTCGTACTTTCAGGAGTTCAAGAATATCCTTTAGCTTTAGATCATCAAGCTCTTCTAAGTCCTCTGAAGATGGGGATGGAGGTACCATGTCTTTTGGCAATAAGGTTAATGCCCCCGCACATTCTCCTCCTACAGCTTTTAAAAGTGAAAAAGGGTTTTTTTCAGAAACACCAAGATAACGAGCAAGGCGATGGCGAGCAAAATCATCGGGAAGTAAACCAGAAAAGTATGGACGTGCGATCTCCTCTTCGTAAGCCTCTTGACGGAGAGGCATAGAAACGGAAATGGGGAGAGAACCATTTGCGGCACAGTAGGAGTCATCATACTTAAATGCTAGTTGTCCTGAACTATGCTGTATAAGTTCTCCTGCAAAAGCATTGTGAAAAAATACGTTTAATATTTTCATCTTCACTCTTCTCTAGAACGAACAGAAAGGTGTAGTCCTAACGTATGAAGCACCTGCATTGCTTTACCAATTTGTGCAGACTCTTTTCCTCTTTCAAGTTCTTGCAGGAACCGAATCCCTACACCTGAAAGCCCCGCCAATTCTGCTTGCGTTAAAGTCTGCTTTTTACGTTCAAGCCTAATGATTTCCCCTAAGGCCTTTGATGATGTTATTTGCATATATATGCCCTTTCGGGATTATTATAACTAAATTCGACAAATACGCAATATAATATTCCCGATCGGGTTAATTATTGCGATCCGCAATAGGCGCCAGATCATATAGTACCGTACGGGAATGTATTGGTGCTTTTTAATTATGCTTTTTAAATATATTCTTGATGTTTTTTTAAAAAGGTACTATTTATATAGATAAATATATAAATGATTGTTTTTATCGATGTCTGTTAAGTATAAATTTGTTTCTATGATGAGCTTGGTTTGCCTCGGCATTTGTGGCCGACTTGCTATGGCGAACAATACAATGAATGGCCAACTTTCATTAGTTCCCAGTCAAAAGGGGAATGCCCCGCCCTTTCAACAGTCGGGCAAAGGTGGACGTCCTAATTTCACATCAGTAAACCGATCAAAGAAAAACCGCCGTCATTAGACAGCCTTTTTGAAAGTTTCTTTTCCATAGAGCGCATTCGCTCTTTGTTCAAAAGCGTCAAGCATTTGTGAAAAAGCCTTATCAAAAGCCATTTGTATGGCTCCCTGAAAAAACCGATTTTGTAATTTAAACTCAATCGAAAAATTGATGTTCGTTCCGCCATTTGAAGTTCCCTTGAATTCCCAAAGATTATGTAAGTGGTGAAACGGGCCTGAAACATATTCAATTTCAACCTTTGCATTCGGGACGATGTGTACACAGGATCGGAATGTTTCCCTAAACACAGAATACCCAACCGTAAGATCTGCTATAATTTCAGAATCACTTTTGGAGATGATCCGCGCTCCGACACACCAGGGTAGGAACTCAGGATATCTTTCGATGTCGATAACCAAATCATAAAGTTGTTGAGGGGTGTATGGAAGGTAATGTGTCAGTTGTTTCTTACTCATTATGAGCTCCCAATTGTTGTTCTCGGGCTTCTTTTAGTTTTTTAAAATCGTCGCCTGCGTGATAGGAAGAACGAGTTAAAGGCGAGGCTGATACCATTAAGAACCCCTTCCCTCTTGCCATTCGACCGTAATCTTCGAATTCATCAGGATGAACAAAGCGATCCAGTGGGTGATGGGTGGGTGTAGGCTGAAGATATTGTCCAATGGTCATGAAATCAACAGAGGCGGCGCGCAAGTCATCCATAACCTGGTAAACTTCGCCTTTATCCTCACCAAGGCCAACCATAATGCCTGACTTTGTAAACAATGAAGGATCCAATTCCTTAACGCGTTTTAGCAAGTGTAGTGAATGGAAGTATCGTGCCCCTGGGCGAACGGATGCATAAAGCCGGGGCACTGTTTCCAAATTATGGTTAAACACGTCTGGGCGAGCTTCTACGACGATTTCAAGGGCTCCCTCTTTCCTTAGGAAATCTGGGGTGAGGACCTCGATCGTTGTGCCTGGTGATTTGTTACGGATTTGTTGAATTGTTTCCGCAAAATGGTTGGCTCCTCCGTCATCAAGATCATCCCTATCAACAGATGTCACCACCACATGGTGAAGCCCCATTTCAGCCATGGCTTCGGCAACCCGCTCTGGTTCATGGGGATCGAGCAGGTCTGGGCGCCCTGTTTTGATATTACAAAAGCGACAAGCACGTGTGCACACACTACCCAAAATCATAACCGTAGCATGCTTCTTGGCCCAGCATTCCCCGATGTTTGGGCAAGCCGCTTCCTCACATACGGTATTCAGCTTTTTCTCCCGCATGAGATCGCGTGTATTTTGATACTCTCGAGAGACAGGTGCTTTAACACGAATCCAGTCAGGTTTTTTCATAGGTGCAACCACAATTTATGTCCTTACATTATTCCCCTTTAACAAAGAATCTCTTGGAAAAAAATGCAACCCTTTTTTCACGGTTCTTTTCAATGTGCCTTAAGGCCTATAACAGACTGATATCAAATGATTCTTTATACTTGTAATGTATGTAGGAATATTTATATGATACACAACAAATATAAATAATAATTTAATTGGTACATATAGGAGTATATTATGAATAAAATTTTATATTTAAGTGCTGCCGTTGTGGCTCTTGCGCAAATTTCTGCCCCCAGCTTTGCTATGGATAATGAAAACTCAAGTCGAAATCCACCCAAAAAGCCTTCACGTTTTGTAAAAAAATCAAATCAACAACAAGATAGATTTGATCCACCAGCTATTGTTGATAACGCATCACTTTTAAAGATCTATTCGGTTGAACTTACTGGTACAAATAAAGATGAAAGTGCGCATGAGCTTGACAAAAAGCGTACAGGTCGTCATTTTGCTATAGGTGAAACAGGTGCTTACGTTGATATTATTGTAAATGGGAAAATAGTCCAAGCTGCGCATAAGGAACCTTCATCTATAGCTGAAGACCGAAAGCTTAACGCCATTAATACTAGCCAACATATTGTAGCTATACTTGATGAGCCTGAAACCCGAGTGCAACCAACAATGGGTGTGGATACACATGAATCAGTTGGTGGCAAATATAAGCTATACGATGCTTCTTCCAAGCAAGAGGTAATGACTGAAATTGATTCATGGGATTATACAGGACCAAAACCAAAAGAAACTAAAAAGAAAGTAGAAACATTTGTAAGCCTTGTTTTTTCAAGGCCATTAACAAAAGATCAATAGTTTTAATCAAATAAAACCCGCGATGCCCTGGCTTTTGCTGGGGCATTTTTTGTTAAGTATCTATACCCTGGCCCATGGCCAGGGTATTTGTTTTATTGGGTTTAAATTTACTCATTGGATCAAAAAAAGCTGCACCGATGGGTACAGCCTTTATAACTTAAATTAGGTTTAAAATTAGAAACTTTTGTTTCTCTGACGAGACTTTTTAGGTAGTTGAGAGGCAAGCTCTCTCCATTCATGATTCTCTTCTTGAATAAGTTCAGCTTTTCTAAGAGCTTCATCAAAGCTTAATTTTCTTTCACCATAGTATTTTTTACGAACTTGTTCCTCTCGCTCAGCAAGAGCTTCAATCACCCCAGGTTCTTGATTTTCAAATCCCGTTCTGAACACGACAGCTCTTGCAGCTGGTAAATGGATTGTTTCGAGGCCCTCAACATCTTCTAAAGAAAGCGGCAATTCCTCTTCAGGCTCTTGCTTTGCTGGTCCCCAACACAAGTCAACTAACCAGTTGGTAGTATCCGTCGCCCACTTCATCGAGCTTTGGAAGAAAGAGCTGCTATGTTGTACTTCTTCTTTCTCAGCTTTGGATGGAACGCTTTTCGTTTCGACAGGTTTTTCTTCCTCAAATAAGCCACTGATAGAAGTTGTCAATTTGTTTGATGCCCATCCAAACCAACTTGTTGTGGATTCAGCAGACTCTTTAACTTGTGGTTGAGGCGCTACTGGAGCAGGAGTCGGGATAACTTCTGTTTCTTCTGGCGCAAGGGTATTGAAAATACCACTAAATGAAACATTTCTTAAGGATCCAAACCCAAAAAAGGAACCCCATGAAGAGCTACCATTTGATATGTCCTCTTGCTTAGGTTGCTGGATACATGGAATAGACACTGGTTTGGCTGCTTGTTGGCTGGCCTTTTCAAATTTGGCTCTAGCGTCGTTGACTTTGCCTTTTGACAAATCTTTTACAGATGCCTTCATGTCTGAAACTGAAATTTTTTGAGCTTCTTGGACTGCTAATTCATGAATAGCTCTGTGTTGTGAAACACGACCATGCTTTATGTTTCTCAATGAAGTGCGCATTGGATCTGGTAGCTTTGCATTCTGCTTTATGGCTCGCTTTTGAAATTGAGGATTTGATAATAATTCAGGCTGATCGATTACTACTTTTGCCCATGCACAGGGCGTCGAAATTAAAATCGTTGATGAAAATAGAACTAAGGTTTTCATATCGCACCTCATGCGTATTAACAATTTATATAACATTACTTGTGCTATATTTAGACACAATTTAGGATATGTCAACATATATCTTCCCTAGAAACTAGGGAGTTAGAGAAATATTCAGATATGGGTGAAAGTCTATTCTTCTAAAGCCTTGATAATCTCTTCGCACATCTTCTTCGCATCACCAAAAAGCATGAGGGTATTATCACGGTAGAAGAGCTCATTATCAACACCTGCATAGCCTGGAGACATAGAACGTTTCACGAAAAGAACGGTTTTGGCTTTTTCCACATCAAGAATAGGCATGCCATAGATTGGGCTTTTGGGATCTGTCTTTGCAACAGGATTCGTAACGTCATTTGCCCCAATCACAAAAGCAACGTCGGTTTGGCCAAAGTCACGGTTGATATCTTCAAGCTCAAGAACATTTTCATACGGCACATTGGCTTCGGCTAGCAGAACATTCATATGGCCTGGCATACGACCCGCGACGGGATGGATAGCATACCGGACTTCGACCCCTTCTTGACCCAGGATGTCGGCCATTTCACAAAGGGCAAATTGAGCTTGGGCCACAGCCATACCATATCCTGGAACAATGATAACTGACTTCGCATTTTTCATGATAAACCCAGCATCTTCAGAGCTACCCGATTTATAGGATCGCATTTCTCCACCCGCTTGTACTTCTGTTGTATCCGTATCGCCTCCAAATCCACCAAGGATAATATTAAATATGGAGCGGTTCATGCCTTTACACATGATGTAACTTAGGATGGCACCCGATGCACCAACGAGGGCACCTGTAATAATCAGCAATGTATTTGCAAGCGTAAAGCCTATGCCAGCGGCTGCCCACCCGGAATATGAGTTGAGCATGGATATAACAACAGGCATATCTGCCCCGCCAATGGGGAGAATGAGAAGAAATCCGAGAAGAAAGGCCACAAACGTGATGGCCCAGAATAAAGTGTAGGATTCGCTCATGGCGAACATGCCAATCATGACGACAAGGCCAATGCCTAAAAGAGCATTTAAGGGATGCTGTCCTTTAAAAATGAGGGGATTTCCAGATACCAATCCTTGTAGTTTAGCGAATGCAACAACGGATCCTGTAAAGGTAATGGCACCTATGGCAACACCGAGGCCCATTTCTACTAGAGACCCAGTAGCGATTGAGCCGATGTGTCCAATGTTAAAGGAAGAAGGCTCATATAATGCAGCTGCAGCAACGCATACAGCAGCAAGACCAACGAGGCTGTGAAATGCCGCAACAAGCTGGGGTAAGGCTGTCATTTGGATTTTTTTGGCAATCGCTGTTCCGATAACCCCTCCCACAATCACGCCGGTGATAATCCATCCATAGCTGCCCACAATGGGGGACAACAATGTGGTTCCTACAGCGAGGGCCATGCCCATGACCCCAAACATAAGTCCACGTTGGGATGTTTTGGCTGACGAAAGTCCCTGCAAGGACAAAATGAAACAGACGGCAGAGACGAGGTAAGCTAGTGCTGATAAATTTGCAATCACGTGAGAAATCCTATTTTTTCTTATTGAACATTTCAAGCATACGGTGGGTTACAAAGAAACCACCAAAGATGTTAACGGACGCCATAAGTACAGCCCCGAATCCAAAAAGTTGTGTGGTAAAATCCTGCGCCGAACCGGATGCTAAGACTGCGCCAACAATGATCACACTGGAGATAGCGTTTGTGACAGCCATCAAGGGTGAGTGAAGGGCTGGTGTGACTTTCCAGACAACATAGTAACCTACGAATACGGCCAATACAAAGACTGTAAGCCCTAAAACAAAAGGCGAAATCATGTCCATTATTTTTTCCCTTTCTTAAGCTGAAGCGTTTCACCATCACGGGTGAGAGCAACGCCTTTAATAATTTCATCCTCCCAATCGATTTTGAGAGCCTTTTTCTCTTGATCTACACACAGGGTTAAAAGGTTGAGTATATTCCGGGCATAGCATGCGCTTGAATCGGTAGGAATACGGCCAGGCATATTAGCATATCCAATGATTTTAACGCCCTTCTTTTCGACAATTTGTCCGAGCTCACTCCCTTCACAGTTGCCGCCTGACTCTACGGCAAGGTCAACAATGATGGAACCGGGCTTCATACTTTCGACCATGTCCTTTGTAATCAAGCGGGGCGCTGGTTTACCAGGGATAAGGGCTGTCGAGATAGCAATGTCCGATTTTTGGAGTGTTTCCTTTATTTTTGCGGCTTGTTTGGCTTGGTAGTCTTTGCTCATTTCTTTGGCGTACCCACCAGCCGCATCACCAGACTCTTCTGATTCAACTTCAACAAATGAGGCGCCTAGGCTTTCTACTTGCTCTTTCGTCGCTGCGCGGACGTCAAATGCGCTGACAATAGCACCCAGTCTTTTAGCTGTAGCGATGGCCTGAAGCCCTGCGACGCCTGCTCCCAGGATCAGTACTCTAGCTGGGGGGATGGTTCCGGCTGCTGTCATCATCATCGGGAATGCACGCTCGAAAGCATTCGCGGCCTCAATTACCGATCGATAGCCGGCAAGGTTACTTTGAGAAGAAAGCACGTCCATTGACTGTGCACGGGTAATCCTTGGGACAAGCTCAAGAGCAAAGGTGCTCAATTTTCTTTTATTGTATTCATCTGAAAGCTCAGGTTTGGAATGGGGATGAAGAAAGCTTACGAGAAGAGATCCCTTTGGTAGAATGCTGACTTCATCTTTCCCCCCATCATTCTTTGTCATTGGGGGTTGAACTTTGAGGACAACGTCAGCTTTCTCAACGGTTTTTTCAGCGGTTGCACCGATTTTGGCGCCAGCATCTTTATAAGCGTCGTCCAAGTACATCGAGGTTTCCCCTGCCCCTTTTTCAACCAGGACCTCAAATCCGAGTTTGATAAGTTTTTTGACGGTTTCAGGCGTTGCTGAAACGCGTGTCTCATAGGGTCTTTGTTCTTTTAAAACAGCAAGCCGCATCCTTAGTACTTTCTACACTTTTGATAAATTTGAGGTGAACCTACCACACTCAATTTGATTTGTGGAGGGGGCATTATGAAATTAATTAAAAGGCAGTCGGATATATTCAGTGACTTTTCGGGATGCTATATTTTCAGGTGCTTTTAAGAATTGAACGGCTTGAGTTAATTCCACTAATTGCGCATTTCGCATTTTTTCATCAGTCATAAGTTGAAGCACAGACTCTGATATTTTAATGGGCGTGCAATCATCTTGGAGAAACTCGGGGACCCAGGGTTTTTCATCTTGCTTGATACAACCAAATTTTTGAAAGGAAATGAGGATATTCACCATGCAAACCCAGGGTGTTTTAATGAGCAAGCGACCAATAAATTCATTAAATTTGCTGACCTTGTAGGCAATAACAAACGGAATATTGTGGGCTGCGAGTTGCAAAGATACCGTCCCAGAAGCCGCCAAAGCAGTATAAGCTTGTTGGAATGCTTTATTTCTTTCTTCTTCCCCAAAAACGATTTTAACGGGCATGGGCCATGACTCAGTTTGTTCCCGAACATATTGCTGAACGCTTGGTACGGTTGGGATAATGATATGAAGCTCAGGCTTTTCAGATTGTATGCGGCAAACGGTTTCTTTAAAGATGGGCAAAAGAGACCTTACTTCCGAAGAGCGGCTGCCAGGGAGAACACACAATAGATTTGGATCACGTTTAATTCTTTTCGATGGCTTGATTGGATGAGCTGCTGGATGACCAACAAAGACTGATTTTAAACCATGTTTTGCAAACATTGAAGGTTCAAATGGGTATAAACAGAATAGCCCATCAAGAAACCGAGAAATCTTTTTGGCTAACCATGGTCGCCAAGCCCATACGGAAGGAGCAACGTAATGAATCAAAAAGGGCCTATTGGGTTGCTTATGTAATTTTTTCATGACGCGAAAACTAAATTCAGGGGCATCAATCGTAATTACAACGTCGGGTTTTAATGACTGAATGGTTTTAACTGTATAGCGCAACCGAGATAAAAGATTGGGTAAATCTTTGATGATACCACTTATACCTATGATCGAGAGTTCCTTCATAGGAAAGAGTGACTTCAGCCCTTGGGCTTGCATTTCCTCGCCTCCGATACCTGCAAAAGAGACATCCAAAGGTTTGAGCTCAGTCATAAGCTTCGCGCCTAAATGATCTCCAGAAGCTTCACCAGCAATGATAAAAATTAAGGGTTTTTGTGGCATTGATGACTCGCAAGTCCTATTAAAAAGAGACCTTTTTCATTGGCATACTTGATCGCGTCTTCTTTATTCAAGAGAATTGACCTGCCCGCCTCATACGCGATTCCCCTGAGTCCAGATTCATAAGACTGTTTGAGGGTTTCAATTCCAATGGTTGGAAGGTCTGCACGCACTTCCTGCTGCCGTTTGGAGAGTTTGACTAGTACGCCACCTATCCCATCGCGTTTCAACTCTCCTGCCCTTTTTATAAGGGCTTCTGTCCCTTCTATGGCTTCCACGCCAAGAACAAGACCTTCTTGAACGACAGTTGCTTGGCCCACGTCAACAGGATCAAGGGCGGATAGGACTTCAACGCCGCGCTCAATATCTTGCCATGCCTGATCATCTGGCCGTGCCAATGTTATGACCTCTTCTGGAGCCAATAAATCGTTTAAGATGTCATGAGGCGCGACGACTTTGAAACTTTCACCTTCGATCATTGAGATGACTTTTTTTAAGATGGAATCATCGCCAAGGGCTTTTGTACCAAGTCTTGCAAGCCATTTTACACCAATCCAGTCCGGGCGGAGAGACCTTAGGGTAGGACGTGTGATGTTGCCCGCCATAACAATTTCTTTGATTTGATGATCATGAAATATTTTAAGGGCTTTTCCAACTTCTCCGAAGTGAAGCCATTCGTGAGGCGTGTCTTTTACAATAGCCTTATCTGTCTGATCATGAAAAGCAACGATGAAAAAGGGGCGAGATTGTTTTTGAAAAATCTGGATGAGATTGCGTGGCAAATCACCTCGTCCAGCCAGCAACGCTATCGGGACATTTTTAGGCGGCGCGTTTTCCACCATTTGAGTCCTCTTTTTCAAATTCAAACATATCAGAAGGAAGACAGAGGGGTCTGTCCGCGTGTTCACGGATAAAACTTAGTAAAGTTTTTACTTCTTTTGATTGACCATATTGAGTTTCAATTTGACCAAGGCGTTCTTCAAGAGTGCCTGACTCACTTTTAGAGAGGATTTTAAAGGCATTCCTTAGATTGTGAATATCCTCGCGCTCAACACCGCGTCTTTTCATTCCCACTAAATTGAGTCCACCTAATCGCCCTTGCATGGCCATGACCATACCAAAGGGAATAATGTCCTCCTTAACGCCAGCAGTACCGGAAATCATAGCGTAGGGGCCAATACGAACAAATTGGTGTATAGCAGCAAGGCCTCCTATGTTTGCAAAATCTCCAATATGCACATGCCCACCGAGGGTCGCACCATTGGCCATAACAACGTTGTTGCCGATGATACAATCATGTCCAATGTGGACATTAATCATAAGATAGCAATTGTCGCCAACGACCGTTTTCATGCCCCCTTTTTCAGTGCCAGGGTGGATGGTTACATGCTCACGGATGACACAAGATCGCCCTATCTCTATTGTTGAGGCTTCATTTTTGAAATGCATGTTTTGGGGAGGCATTCCAATTACAGCAAAAGGATAAACTGTGGTTTCGGCACCAATAATTGCGTGGCCTTGTATAACAACGTGGGAATGAAGCTTCGCATTTTCCTTTAAAATAACATTTGGCCCGATGATACAATAGGGACCAATTTCAACGCCGTCTGAAATTTGGGCATTCTCAGAAACGAGAGCAGTCGGATGAATAGATTTTGACATGAATTTACTTTCTAGAATTACTTTTCGGCAATCATTGCTGTCTTAACGGCTTCGGCAGCAACTTCGCCATTAACCTTTGCAACACCTTTAAATCGCCATACGTTGCCTCTTCGATGGGTACGCGTGACTTCAAGGTGCAACGTATCGCCAGGAAAGACCATTTTCCTAAACTTCGCTTCATCAATACCCATGAAATATACGAGCATTTCTTTATCATATAAGTCTAAGCTATGCATGGCAAGAGCAGCCGCTGTTTGAGCCAGTGCCTCAATAATCATAACCCCTGGCATAACGGCTTTCGCAGGGAAGTGACCTTGAAAATACCAATCCTTGGTTGATGTTGTCTTTACGCCTATTGCACTTTCACCAATTACAACATCTGTTAGCTTATCAACCATAAGCATTGGATCCCTATGGGGAAGAAGGCGCTTAATTTGTTCCATATTAAGTTCGGTGCATTCCGTTTGCTTTTCTTGGGTATTCGCCATCGTCATCATAATTTTCCTCAACTATTTTTTTCGGTCATCTTTAGTTAGTTTTTTTAGCATAGCCTGCTGCCGGAAGAAAGTTTTAACGGGTGCCGCTGGACTCCCCATTACAATTTCTCTTGGCTCGATGTCACTCATGATGCCACATTGAGCTCCGAGCTGGGCTCCAGAGCCAATTTTTAAATGATCTGCAATGCCGGCTTGGCCTCCGGCTGCTACGTAATCTCCAAATTTGGTACTTCCAGCAACACCGGACTGAGCAACCATGACGCATCCTGTTCCAAAATGGACATTATGCGCGATTTGAACAAGATTATCTATGCGTGTTCCATAGCCAATAATTGTATCATCTCCACTGCCGCGATCAACTGTTGAGTTAGAGCCGATTTCAACAAAATCATGTAAAATCACACGCCCTAATTGTGGGACAGGCAAGTGATTCCCCTGCCCGCTTGGATCCATAAAAAAGCCAAACCCACGTTGTCCGATACGTGCGCCAGACTTAATATGTACATATTTACCAACCAATGCATGCGAAATCATGACATGGGTTCGAATAACGGTGTATTCCTGAATAGAGACGCCTTTTTCAATGACGGAATGTGCGCCTATTTGTACTTCGTCCCCAATTTGAACATTTTCTTCGATAATGACGTAGGGTCCGATATAAACATTATTTCCCAGTTTTACTGATTCATGGACAATTGCGGTCGGATGAATGCCTGGCTTTTGTTTTTCTATGGGGTAAAATGTTGCTGCGATGAGGGCATATGATTTAGTGGGGTACTTGGAGACAAGTAATGCTGAATCATTTGGAGCTTTCTGGATAGATTGCTCGTCAAGAATACATGCACCAGTTTTTGAGCTGCCTAACATTTCAAAATACTTTTTGTTGTGAAAGACGCTAATGCATTTTGAATCGGCGAGATTTAAGGGAGCGACATCATGGATGAGAGTCGAAGGATCGCCTCTTGTAATTTCACACTCTCCGATTTCAGCGAGCTGAGATAGTGTGAATGGACCTTTATTATTATAAAATCGTGGATCTGTCATACACTCAAAAATCTTATACAAAGTTTATACATGAATATTTATTCAGATGCTCGACAAATGTAAAGAACTTTCTATTTTTTGGGCGTCAAGGGAGTGAGAGAAAGGCCGGTTAAATGAAGAGCCCACACTTTTAGAAAAAAGCATGGGCACTCATTCGTTATTTAGCTAAGCTTAGCCTTGTTGTAATTGTAATTGCTTGAGCAATTCCTTCTTGACTTCAGCTTCTGGCTTATATGTAACATGAACAGACGGAAGCTCTTTATTTAAGCGATCAAGAACCTGATTAGATACATCAAATGAATTATCTGCTGTTACAACTGTTTCTTTGTATAGCATAAGGTTTGCCCCAACTTCTTGGCGAACCTGATCAGATACTTTAAGGAATGTTTGAAGAACTTGTTTCTTCGCATCTTCAATGCCTAACTCAATTTGAGCCCTTCTTAATTCAAGACGTTCCTGAACATCGCGAACGCGTGCTTCAAACTTTTGGCGCTTTTTCGAAAATTCTTGTTCAGATAACTTTTTTTGTTCATCTGCTAATTTTTTATCCTCAGCTTTGAGTTCATTTTCGTACTTAACCATTTCTTTTTGAACTTCATTACGCTTCTTTTCAACTTGGCTAATAATGGATTTAAGTGCGCTTGACTTGTCCAAGGTTGCTTGCTCAACAACGGCAATTACAGGTGCAGGTAGATTTTCATTCGCTTTAACCGTTGAAACAGCAACAGCTGTTGTAAAAAATACCGCTAATATAAGTTTTTTCATCATTCTCTCCTAAAAAGTTGTTCCGAAATTAACCCTGAATTCTTCCACTCTGTCAACACCTTTTACACGTATGTAAGGTTTTGCAAGGGTTACACCGATGGGTCCAAAAGGCGAGCGCCATGTGATACCAACACCAGCACTTGAACGAAAGCGCATGCTATTGCTTCGTATCGGGTTTGTTGCGACTTGTTTGCTCCCTGAGTGCCAGACGCTTCCAATGTCATTAAATATAGCTCCTTTAATCCCAATTTCGGGAGGGAGGCCGAGCGGGAATGACATTTCAATGGTTCCTTTGTAAAAGTACAAACCGCCAATAGCATCTCGGGTTGTGCCATCACGAGGGCCTATACCAGCATCAGAGAAGCCTCTAAAGCTTTCTCCACCTAAATCATAGCGATCAACAACACGGGAGGTTTTACCTAAATCAGACATAACACCAACAGATCCTTTGGCAACCACAACAAATTTTTGGTCATCGTCAATCGAATAGTAAGCGCCACCACGGGCCGTATTCTTTAGATAACGAACTTGGCCACCTAAGCCGGCGAGTTCATTTGCAACGCCTAGGTAATACCCTTCGCTAGGGAAGACGCTGCTGTTCCTTTTGTCATAAAACATGTTTTGCCCAAGTGATGAAACAAACTTTGTTCCTGTTTGCGCGACCAAATAGGGAGAAGGCATCCTCTTTCCATCGTCTGATACTGTTGTTCTTGTGTCATCGATCCTATCGCGGCGAATTGAGTAGTTCCAAAATTGAGTTGTGTATTCAGTCAAATCATATCCAGCAGAAAATGTGGAACCGGTTTTCATTTGGCGGAAACCAATCCCGTTTTGACCACGCGTTGGATACTTTCGTGACGTGTGAAAGAGGTCAATTCCCGATGATAAGGGACGTCCCAATGTATAGGGGTTGGTAAAACCTGTATGATAATCTTGAGCTCTTTTAGAAACCATCGTACTGACATAGAAATCATATCCTTTACCCATGAGGTTTCGCTCGTTCAAGGTAATGGTACCCAATGGACCATCTGCTGTAGAATATCCAGCTGAAAATTGCATAGATCCTGTTGGTTTGTCTTCGACTTCTACCTTAAGATCTACTTTGTCAGGGGCTGAGGTTTCGTGTTGTGTGACGTCAACTTTTTTGAAAAAGTCTAGGTTTTGAATCTTTTGTTCTGACCGCTTTAATTTAACACTGTTATATGGATCACCTTCGCTTAGACGGATCTCACGTCGGACAACTTCTTCTTCGGTACGGTCATTTCCTACGATATCAATGCGATTAATATAAACATGGCGGCCTTCTTTGATTTCAAAGTTGACATCAACAGTTTTATCGCAAGGATTTCTTTTAAGCCTTGGGTTAATCTCTATAAAGGCAAATCCTTTTTCGCCAATGGCAAGGTTTAAAGCATTTACAGACTTTTCAATTTCTTTGCTGTTGAACCACTCACCCGTTTTGACTTTGAGCAATTCGTCTAAATCACAAGCATTTAGCTTTGGTAAGTTATTGGTGATTTTTATGGAGCCAAACTTATAACGCTCTCCTTCGCTCAATGTATAGGTAATATAGAATTCCTGATCATCCGGATCGAGCTCAGCGACGACTGAGTCAATTTTAAAGTCAGCATAGCCCTGTTCATAGTAATAGCGACGGAGCAATTCTTTATCATAGGCCAAACGATCGGGATCATATGTATCATCTGAGCTAAAAAAACGATACCAATGTGATTCTTTCGTTAATACGACTGACTCAAGTTTGGAAGTGCTTACATGTTTATTTCCAACAAATATAATTTTGTTGATACGCGTAAGACTGCCCTCCTTAATTTCAAAAACGAGGTCGATGCGGTTTTCTTCACGTTCAATAATCTTTGGTATGACTTTGGCGCCATATCGGCCGCTTAGGCGGTACATGTCTCTTATTTTTTGGGCAGCCTCTTGTACTTTAGCGGGCGTGTAAACTTCCCGAGGCTTTAATCCAAGCTCAGCTTCTAAAACTTCATCCTTGAGTTTATCATTTCCTTCATAAGCAATTCGGTTTATGATTTTGTTTTCGACAACATTGATGACAAGTCGGTTGCCTTGTTGATCGATGACAACGTCAGAAAACAAACCCGTTGCATAAAGGTTTTTAAGGGTTTCCTCGACTTGTCCATAATCAAGAGATTGTCCCGGTTTAACATCTATATAACTGAGGATTGTAGGTGTCTCAACGCGACGGTTACCCTCAACCTCTATAGATTTAACAATTTCTTGCGCAAAGGTAACAGTCGATAATAATGCGAAACCTATTGCTGTTGATACGTACAGAGAATGCCTTAACACAATTACCTCAATTTATTTATAAATGACATGAAGAATGTCATTCCATGTTGCTAGGATCATTAGCATCACGATGATGCCAAATCCGATTCGAAAGCCCCACTCTTGCGCTTTTTCAGAAAGAGGTTTTCCACGTACAGCTTCTATAAAATAGAAAAATAAGTGACCTCCATCGAGCATGGGAACGGGAAAAAGATTAATCAGGCCAAGGTTGACGGATAAAAGCGCCATAAACCAAATTAAAGCAACAATTCCGGACTGTGCAATTTCCCCGGACATTTGAGCAATTCGTAATGGCCCACCGAGTCCATCAGCTGATTTTGTACCCGTAATAATTTGCCCCAATGCTTCCAGTGTTTGCCAGCTTAAAGAAAGGGTCTCTTTTATTCCATACCACCAGGAATTCCACCATGCTCTTTTAATATAAGCCGGCTGTCCTCCTTTAATGCCTAACTTGCCTGCCTTGTGAACATTCCCAAAAACATCTTTAATTTCAGTGAGTTCTGGTGTGACGGGAAGAGTCAAAACACTCCCATTTCTTTGAACAACCACATCAAGGCGATCACCAGGATGCGATTGAACAAATAGGGATACATCCTCAAAACGATCAATTGTTTCGCCATTGATAGCTATAATTTTATCATTTACAAGGAAACCTGCTTGCTCAGCAACACTTCCAGGTTGAAAGCCTTCGATAACTGGTTGCGTGTATCTTTGCCCAACGACAGCAAAGAGAATTGCAAAGATAAATGCCGCAAAAATATAGTTTGCGAGAGGTCCTGCAGCAGATACGGCAATACGTTGCCAAACTGTTTTATAAAATAAGGAGCGTTCTTTGATATCAGCAGTCATTGATTTAAGGGCATCGTGATCAGGTGTACTAGCTGCATCTGCGTCACCAACCATTTTTACATATCCGCCCAACGGGAACCAACTGACTTTCCATCTTGTGCCAGCGCGATCATTCCATCCGAAAACCTCTGGACCAAAGCCTATTGAGAAGACATCTACGCCAACACCATTATAGCGAGCGACGAGATAGTGCCCAAGCTCATGGACAAAAACAAGGATTGATAAGACAATAAGGAAAGGTATGACGTACCAGCCCAAGCTAATGATCATTTCCATTAAATAATCTCCCGTTTAATTTTGTTACCTATTCATAACCCCATGATTTAGATAACACAATCCCTTACAGCAATAATTTTGTTCTAAATATATCACTTTGAAATCTCTAGATAATATCTAGTCATTGTCATCGTTGTCAGGATTTTCATTTTTTGCCTCATCCTCATCTCCTGGAATGAAATAATCTCCTTTAAGCCATCGGAGGAGGTCAATATCTTTGCACCGTAGTGAGCAAAAGGGTCTAAATTTAATAACCGTTTCCTTTTTACAAATGGGGCACTTCGACTTCATGTTTTTCACCTAATTCATTTCCAATTTAAGTCTTTGCGGCAATGACAGACGTTTTTTTTGTCTTATCATCTCAAGCAGGCCAAGGGAAGAGATTCCCCAGACTTGGATGTCAGAACGTATTTCTGCATCGACAAAAAGTTGTTTCCATGACTTCGGGGGGTGAATTAAATCAACAATAATTTTGCCACCTAAGTCTCTTAACCGAATTTGTTTCAAGATTTCTTTGACGACCTTGCGGTTAAATGGCAGGGCATGCCTCAAGCTTCCTTGACTATTGGCATCAATGACGACTAAAGCTTGCGTTTCTTCAATATAAATGTTTCCTCCGTCAGGCAAAGGCACAAAAGATGTTAACAAGCTTTCCCATGCTGTTTCGCAACGGTCATCAAAAGCAGCTTTACTAATATATGTTGCCCTATCAGCATAGCGATTTGAAATTTGCCGACAGTCTGTGATTAAGCTATCCTTGATTCCCATAGACCGAATTGTTCGCGAAAGCAAGTCGTATGATGGTCCAACTTGTTTTGGCGTCTTTTCATTTTCATAAGATTGTATTTCATTCCATTCTTTTCGAAGTGTCTCGATCATAGATTCATAAGGCTCTTCTGGACTGGCCCAACTTCTCACAACGACGCCCTCGTTGGGAGTGAGCGTTATTAGATTTTCAATCGATTGAGTATTTTTGATTCGTTTAGAAAAGTTCAATCCGGGCCTAAAGGGCGTATAGAGAAGCGGTCCTAACGAAAGCGTTATGAGCCTCGACAGTCTCGGGCCTTTATTTTCAGGGGGATTCTCCGTGCGGATAACTTGAACCAAAGCACGATCACCCTGCTTGAGGATCTCAAGATTCCCCTCCTTCAAGGGTATAATGCCTGGCTTTGACAGCCCCAGATCAACAAAAGCAGCATTTAATGGTTTTTGGATTTCTATGACTTTTCCTAAATAGACGCCGTTTAGATTAGATATGGGTTTGTCAATGTATTCAAAATCAAGTTCAACAATCTCACCTCTCTCAACACGTGCAACGCGGTGCATGTCGTTGCCTACCGTATAAAAAATATCAGCCACGATATCCTAAGCCTTTAAGAAGAGAGGACGTTTCATAGAGAGGAAGTCCCACAACGTTTGAATATGAGCCAGTGATTGACTTTACATATTTGGCTGCAAGCCCTTGGATGGAATAGCCGCCGGCTTTCCCTTCCCATTCATTGCTCGCAAGGTATTCTTCAATTTCGGATTCTTCTAGCCGTTTCATTAGAATGCGCGTCTGCGTTACAGAGCTGACTTCTTTTCCATTTGGGGATATAACACAAACGCCTGTATAAACCCGATGCCTCCGCCCCGAGTGCGCTTTGAGCATTTTATATGCATCATTTTTATCTGTTGGCTTGAGTAAAGTTCGGCGGCCTAAAGCAACGGCTGTATCTGCCGCTAAAACGAAAGCATCTGCCACTTGGCGATGAACTTCACGGGCTTTATCTATAGAAATGCGTTCAACGTATTTCTGTATTTTCTCATTTTTAATGGGCGTTTCGTCGACATCAGGACTTATGATTTGATCGGGCTCAAGGCCAATCGAATTTAATAATTCTTTTCGTCTGGGAGATGATGAGGCAAGTATAAGCTTCATTATTTGTGACGGAAGGTAATGCGCCCCTTCGTAAGATCATATGGAGTCATTTCAACCGTTACCTTGTCACCTGCAAGAACACGAATACGATTTTTACGCATACGGCCTGATGTGTGAGCTAAAATAACATGTCCATTTTCGAGCTCTACCCTAAAAGTTGCATTTGGGAGCAGTTCAATAATGGTGCCGTTAAACTCAATTAAATCTTCTTTGGACATTTAATCTCCGAGACTTTGTAATTTTCATTCGTTTGTACGGTAAAACCATGTGTTTGTCAAACAATTCAAGCGCTTATTTTTTATTCCAATATTTGTAAAGGGGAACACGCGTTTGTTTTTGTTTTGCTTCAGGATTCTCTTGTTTATGCTCTTCCTCTTTATTTGTGTGGATAAAAAGTTTGGTTACATAATGCTCCAATATTCCTTGACGGCATGCTGAAGCCACGAGGCTTATTCCCCAAACGAACATAACATACTTAGGCCAAAAGACACATTGTCTGTCATAGGTAAACCAGATGAGCGTAAAGAGAACATTTCCAAGTGAAAACACGACGAGTTCCGTTAAAAACTTTCTAAGTGATATGATTGTATTCTGTGTGTCACTTTCAGTCATGAAATCTTCCTGGATTGTTAACCTAAAATTTGTTAGCATCTGGCTCTCTATACATTTTACAAGGAAGGACTTTACGAATGGTTAATGACCCATCAAAAAGGCTCACATCATTTGAAGAGGCAGATAATGAAATATTTCGAGCAATTGAGGGAGAGCTTCATCGTCAACAAAATCAAATTGAATTGATTGCATCTGAAAATATTGTTTCTGAAAATGTTTTGAAAGCTCAAGGGTCTGTTCTTACCAACAAATATGCAGAAGGTTATCCTGGGAAACGATACTATGGGGGTTGTGAATGGGTCGATATTGTTGAAAATCTTGCGATAGAACGAGCCTGCGCACTATTTAACTGTCGCTATGCAAATGTTCAGCCTCACTCAGGATCTCAAGCTAACCAAGCCGTTTTTTTTACTTGTATTAAACCCGGAGATACTTTCTTAGGTATGTCCTTAAATGCGGGGGGGCATCTAACTCATGGATCAAAAGTTAACTTTTCTGGGAAGTGGTTTAATGTCGCCAGCTACGGCGTGCATCCCGAGACACATTTAATTGATTACGATGATGTTTACAAACAAGCCAAAGAACATAAACCTAAATTGATCATTGCAGGTGGATCAGCATATCCTAGAACAATTGATTTTAAACGGTTTAGAGAGATAGCAGATGAGGTTGGAGCCCTTTTAATGGTAGATATGGCCCACTTTGCTGGCCTCGTTGCTGCAGGGGTTTTCCCCTCCCCTTTTCCTCATGCCCATGTTGTTACAACGACAACCCATAAAACACTGCGTGGCTCTCGCGGCGGAATGATTCTTTGTGATGATCCTGATTTGGGTAAAAAACTAAACAGTGCAATTTTCCCTGGCCTCCAGGGTGGTCCACTCATGCATGCGATTGCTGGAAAAGCTGTTGCCTTTGGTGAGGCCTTAAAACCTGAATATAAGACATACATTGAAAACGTCGTTGGTAATGCAAAAACCCTGTCACAAACCCTAGCTGACAGAGGGTTAAACATCATAACGGGTGGCACGGATTGTCATTTGTTGCTTGTTGACCTCAGATCATATGGAATAACTGGGGCTGAAGCTGAGGACATACTTGAGCAAGCCGGTTTGACATGTAATAAAAATGGCATTCCTTTTGATCCCTTGCCTCCTACGCAAACCTCAGGCATTCGTCTTGGTACACCAGCGGGGACGACACGTGGGTTTGGCGTCAAGGAATTCCAAGATATTGGAAACTGGATCGCTGATGTGCTTGAGAGAAAATCATCTATTTCAGATGAAATTCGCGGAAAGGTTGAAGAGCTCTGCCAAAGATTTCCAATCTATCCAACGTTGAAATAAGCTTATGAAATTATAAGAAGTAATTGTTTTTTAAATCTGTTTTGAATTCAGCAAGCCAAATTCCTGTCTTAGAGCGGCTTCTATAAGTTTTGGTCTTGTTAGTAGCGATATGCGTTACTTTTGCGTATATAATAATGACATAATTAAGGTCATCCATATCAAGGTTATCTTGATCTTCGGTTACCTCTAGTCGAAACTGATCGGGCTGAAAATTATAGTTTTTTAAATGATTATAAAAGGCGTTTACTTCTTCTTCGGTGAGTAAATGCTCTTCATCGATAAATATCATATGGGTCCCCTAATGACTATCTCCTAAAGGATACACTGCCACTTAAGCTTCAGCAAGTGTTCCTTTGTGAGCCTCAGAATCCAACGATAAGTGGCTGAGTTACGAGTGAAAAGCCAAAAACAAATGCAGTCATCGTTAATACAAGAAGTCCATTCACAATGCACACAACGACAAACCTAAATATAGAATGCTTATAAGTATTACATGAATTCTATAGTTAAACACTTCAAGAGGAGCCGTAACTTATAGAATAGGCTCTAAAAATGAATGACTTTGTCAAATGCATCAAGGACAGATTCGTGCATTCCTTCTGAAAGTGTGGGGTGCGGAAATATAGTATCCATAATTTCTTGCTCGGTGGCTTCTAATGTTTTAGCCAAACAAAATCCTTGAATCATTTCCGTTACTTCTGGACCGATCATATGGGCACCAAGGAGTTCCCCGGTCTTTTCATCAAAAATAGTTTTAATCAGACCATCCGGCTCACCCATGGCTATAGCTTTTCCATTAGCAATAAAAGGGAAACGACCAACCTTTATTGTGTATTTACCGGATGCCGTAGCAGCTTCTTCAGTAAGTCCAACACTAGCAATTTGAGGGTAGCTATAGGTACAACCGGGAATATTCGTCTTTTTCATGGGGTGAGCTGTTTTGAGTCCTTTGATTTTTTCAACACAAAGAACGCCTTCATGGCTGGCCTTATGGGCTAACCAAGGAGCGCCTGCAACATCACCGATGGCATATATTCCAGGTTCATTGGTCGCACACCATTCATTTGTGACAATATGTCCCTTGTCTACTTTGACTTTAGTATTTTCAAGTCCAAGGTTTTCCGTATTTCCAACGATCCCAACGGCAAGAATGACGCGATCAACAGTAATATCCTTCGACTTGCCTTGTTCATCAATGGTGGCCGTTACTGAATCTTTTCCTTTTTTCAAGCTTTTAACAGTGGCAGCCGTTTGAATTTTTATACCTTGTTTCTCGAATGACTTCCGAGCTAACGCAGAAATTTCTTTGTCTTCTACTGGCAAAATCTGATCTTGAACCTCAACTACGGATACATCAGCTCCCATAAGCTTGTAAAAGCTAGCAAATTCAATACCAATGGCGCCGGACCCCACAACGAGTAATGACTTTGGCAATTTGTCAGGTGTCATCGCTTCTTTATATGTCCATATGAGTTTACCATCTGCTTCAAGTCCTGGAAGCTGCCGTGCCCGAGCGCCAGTGGCTAATATGATATGGTTCCCTTTAACGACGTCTTTATCATTGACGGTGAGTTCAACTTGAGGACCCTTCTTGCCCTTGATTTTGGCTGTTCCCTCTATCACGGTAACTTTATTTTTTTTCATCAAGTGACGCACACCAGTCGCCAATTGATTGGCAACATTTCGAGAGCGCTCAACAATCTTTTTAAAATCAAAAGAAATATTCTCTGCTTTAAAACCATAGGCATCTAATGAATGAAGCAGGTGATTAATTTCAGATGTTCGCAGTAGAGCTTTGGTCGGGATACATCCCCAATTTAAACAAATGCCCCCCATATGTTCTTTTTCAATAACGGCTGTTTTAAACCCAAGTTGACTGGCACGGATAGCGGCAACATAGCCTCCTGGGCCTCCTCCAACAATAACGACATCATACTCTGACATTTTTGGTCCTTTATAATTTCTTTGCTTTGTTGATAACATATGTATAAATTATTCACATGACAATGGAAAAACCACATATATTGCTCGTTGATGATGATGAACGTCTGCGCGACCTATTGCGTAAGTTCCTTGTTGAAAGTGGCTTTTTTGTATCAACAGCTCATGATAGTTCTCACGCACGCCAACTTATGGAGCACTTTACTTTTGATTTATTAATCCTAGACGTCATGATGCCTGAAGAAAACGGTTTTTCTTTGGCGGAGTCTATACGTAAGGGGATCGCTCGAATAAAGGATGTTCCTATTTTATTCTTAACCGCTATGAATGAAACAGAAGATAGGATTACGGGACTAAGTCATGGTGCTGATGATTATTTATCTAAACCATTTGATCCTCGGGAACTTCTTCTCAGATTAAAAGCTATACTTCGTAGAAGCACCATAGATCAGAATGTCTCATTATTATCTCTTGGTGATGTGAGCTACGATTTGAAACTAAATCGCTTAGAGAGAGCTGGGAATCCAATATCTCTCACAACTGTTGAAAGTAATCTTTTAAAGATCTTTGCCCGACACCGAGGAAAAGCCCTTTCAAGAGATGATCTGACGATTGAATATGAAGGAGAACTAAACCCGCGCACGATCGACGTGCAAATCACACGTTTAAGAAAAAAGATTGAATTTGACCCTAAAATTCCTCGTTATCTTCAAACTGTTAGAGGAAAAGGCTACATATTGATACCGGATCCATGAGAAAATTCTTAAGACACCCATTTAAGGCTCTAAAAGTATGGCTTCCCAAAAGTATGTTTGGACGAGCGTTGCTTATCCTTGTTGCCCCCTTATTTTTTATTGAGACATTTTCAGCTTACTTTTTCCTTGATAACCATTGGGATACAGTAACCAAGTCTTTGTCAAACGACGTTGCAGGAGAGGTGGCGACGGTTCTTGACCTTTATAACAAAAACCCTAAGGAAGAAGCCTTCTATAAATTATTGGCCGGAAGGCATTTACGCTTGAGAGCTGATTTTCTTCCCGAAGAGGCTATCCAAACATCTGTCCCCCAAGAGTGGCGGTATAGTTTTATGGGCCTGGCTTTAAAAAAGCAAATATTTACACCTTACACATTCCGCATCACGCCCAAAGAAATTATCATTGATGTAGCAGCAGATGGTGGCGTTCTCAGATTTACAACGCCCAAGAAACGGGTATATAGTAAAAGCTTTTTTCTCTTTATTATGTGGGTAACGGGTACGACAGCCATATTTTTGCTCATCTCCATTATCTTTCTTAACAATCAAATTAAACCATTGCGTCGGTTAGCTATTGCGGCTGATCGGTTTGGAAGAGGGCGCGCCTTTGCAGATTTAAAACCCGAAGGAGCCACTGAAATACGGAAAGTGGCTCAAGCCTTCATACGCATGAGGGATCGACTTCAGAGGCAACTCACTCAACGAACGGAAATGCTTGCTGGTGTATCTCATGACTTACGAACACCCCTGACACGTATGCGTCTTCAGCTTACAATGATGCCACCCTCTTCTGAAGTTGAAGGGCTTCAAAAAGACGTCGAAGAAATGGGCAATATGCTTGAGGGATATTTAACATTTGCGAAAGGTGAAGGGCACGAAGAAGCTGTTGAAACAGATATGAACGAATTCATGGAAAATTCAATCGAAGGAAGAGCACAAATTGATCAACTCGTCCATTACGATTCGAAGAAATTACGTTCACTTTGGATTAAACCTCAGGCCTTAAAAAGGTGTATCACAAATTTAATTAATAATGCTTGCCGATATGGGAGTGAGGTTTGGGTTTCAGCCAAAGAAGAAGATGAACAGCTTATCATCACTGTAGAAGATAATGGCCCTGGCATACCTCCAGAGAAAATAGAGGATGTCTTTAAACCATTTTACCGTTTAGAAGCTTCTCGAAATATGAGTACAGGAGGTGTTGGTCTTGGGCTTACCATTGCTCGTGATATCATCCATCACCATGGTGGAGACTTGATTCTGGGTGAATCAGAGGATCATGGTGGGTTGAAAGCCGAAATAATCATTCCTTTTTAATAATCATTCATGAATAATTAATGTTCTGTTGCTAAGATATAAATATGTGCATTAATTACGATGTACTTATATATTTTATTAAAGTGGAGAAGTATTATAATGAAGTATGTATTTTTAAAAAGAACTGCTTTCGCCTTGCTAATCACGGGCGGAGTTCTAACGGCAACACCATCTAACAGTGTTAAATTAATGGACACGGAAACAAACAAACCAGTTGATGTGGAGACAATCGTAATTGTAGACAGCAAAATCCGTGAATTAAGAGGACTTAAGATAACGGGAGTGAATGTTGAAAAATTTATTGGACTCGGTGATAAATTGAAAGAAAGTACAAAGTTAGATCCAAAAAAATTGGTAGATAGTTATGCAAAGCTTGAAGTCATCGATAATGCAGGAAAAACATTTACAGTTGACTTGTCAGGCAGCGAAATAAAACTAATACCAAAGACGACGTCTGAAGCAAAAAAATAAACTGTCTGACGGTGCAATTCTTTTAATATGTATCAATTTATGGCGAACATAAAAAAAGGCTCACCTTATGGGTGAGCCTTTTGTAAGTTTTCAAAAAAGCTTACTTTGCGATAGCTTCTTTTAATCCTTTTCCTGCGCGGAATTTAGGAAGTTTTGTAGCTTTAATATTGATCTTTTCACCTGTACGTGGGTTACGGCCAACACCAGCAGCACGATGTGATACTGTAAATGTACCAAATCCTACAAGGCGAACGTCTTTGTTTGACTTTAATGACTTTGTAATTGCTTCAATGACGCCATCAACTGCTCTTGATGCATCTGCTTTTGTAAGTCCTGAAATTTGAGCGACTGACGCTACGAGATCGTTTTTGTTCACGGTATTTACCCCTTAGTTATTGAAAACGATATTTACATTTAATGCCCTGGACTATCCAGAACAACTGAATAAATCGTACATTAAACAGAAAACCCAGTCAATGCCTTAAAAACAAGGACATCAAAAATATTATTATTTGATATCAGTGCGTTAGACTAATGTGTTGTTATTTTATCTTCGGGTGTCGATTCTACTGACTCTGCATGGGGTGAAATCTTGGTCATTTCCTCATCCCATTTTATAGGTTTTACCCGTTCTTTCAAAGCTATATTTAAGACCTCTTCAACTTTGGAAACAGGTATAATTTTAAGTCCCTTTTTAATGACTGCTGGCACTTCACTGAGATCCTTTTGGTTATCTTTAGGGATAATGACCGTTTTGATCCCTCCACGATGAGCAGCTAAAAGCTTTTCCTTTAACCCTCCTATAGGAAGGACTCGGCCACGGAGGGTAATTTCACCCGTCATAGCGACATCTTTGCGTACAGGTATGCCCGTTAGAACAGAAACAATAGATGTACACATTGCAATACCTGCCGATGGACCATCTTTAGGGGTTGCTCCTTCAGGGACGTGAATATGTATGTCTCGTTTATCGAAAAGAGGGGGTTGGATGCCAAACTTAGGAGCTTTAGACTTGACGTAACTTGCTGCTGCTTGGACGGATTCCTGCATCACTTCTCCGAGTTTACCAGTGATTTGCATTTTTCCTTTTCCAGGTAGCATCACAGCTTCGATCGAGAGTAGCTCTCCCCCCACCTCTGTCCATGCTAATCCAGTTGTAACCCCAACAGTGTCTTCAAGGAACGCAATGCCAAAACGGTACCGAGGTATACCCGCAAACTTACTTAAATTCTTGGTTGTAATTTTAAGCGATTTATTTTTGGGAGTTGCTAAATACCTGACCGCCTTTCGGCAAAGATTTGCAATTTCCCTTTCAAGATTTCGAACACCTGCTTCTTGAGTGTACGTGCGAATGACATCTCGAATTGCGGCATCTGTAATAGAAAACTCAGTCTTCTTCAGCCCATGGGAACGCATTTGTTTGGGGATGAGGTGGCGTATAGCGATCTGCACCTTCTCACTTTCTGTGTATCCAGAAATTCGTATAACCTCCATCCGATCCAAAAGGGGCTGGGGTAAATTCAGTGTGTTGGCAGTAGTTATAAACAATACATTTGAAAGGTCATAATCCATTTCAAGATAGTGATCATTGAACGTATTATTCTGTTCTGGGTCTAACACTTCTAATAAAGCAGACGAAGGGTCGCCCCGCCAATCCGCACCAAGCTTATCAATTTCATCAAGCAAAAACAAAGGATTCACCGATTTCGCTTTTTTCATACCTTGCAAAATTTTGCCAGGCATTGAGCCAATATACGTTCGACGATGTCCCCGGATCTCAGCTTCGTCCCTGACGCCACCTAATGACATGCGAACAAAGTTTCTTCCCGTAGCTCGAGCAACCGACTTTCCTAAAGATGTTTTACCAACGCCGGGCGGTCCAACTAAACATAGAATTGGGCCATGAATTTTGCCAACACGGTTTTGAACAGCAAGGTATTCGACGATCCTTTCTTTTACCTTTTCAAGGCCAAAATGATCTTCGTCGAGTATTTGTTGTGCTTTTTTAAGATTTTTCTTCACATGGGTTTGTTCTTCCCATGGAATTTCCAAAATCCAGTCTAAATAGTTTCTTATGACAGTAGCTTCAGCAGACATTGGACTCATCTGCTTGAGCTTTTTTAGTTCAGATGTTGCTTTTTCACGAGCTTCTTTTGACAGTTTCGCTTCTCGAATCCTATCTTCAAGCTCAGTGAGCTCATCTTTACCCTCTTCATGCTCTCCAAGTTCTTTTTGAATAGCTTTGAGTTGCTCATTCAAATAATATTCGCGTTGGGTTTTTTCCATTTGTCGTTTTACACGACTGCGAATCCTTTTTTCAGCTTGCATAACGCCAATTTCACCCTCAATAAAGTTAATCACTTTTTCAAGGCGAACGGAAACGCTGCTGATTTCTAAAATGTTTTGCTTTTCCTCCAGTTTGAATGAAAGGTGCGCAGCAATAATATCTGAAAGTTTTGACGGATCTTGAATTTCGTTTATTGAAGAAATCAAATCGCTTGGAATTTTCTTTTGAAGTTTAGAGTATTGATCAAATTGGGTTATCAATGTTCGCACAAGGGCTTTTGTTTCTTGAGATGACCCAAGTTTTTCTTCATAAATTTCAACTTCAGCCTCAAAAAAGGATTCATTTTTCAACCATTTTGAAACTTTGATTCGTTTTTCACCTTCTAGTAATACTTTTACAGTGCCATCTGGAAGACGGAGTAACTGCAATACCTTGGCAATTGTGCCAATTGAATATAGGTCTTTATGACCTGGATTATCAATGGAAGGATCGCGTTGGCTCAGCAAAACAACTTCTTGGTTTCCTTGAACAACTTTTTCTAAAGCCTGTATGGACTTTTCACGCCCCACAAATAAGGGAATAACCATATGTGGAAACACAATCACATCACGAAGTGATAACACCGGGTATGTAAAAGTATTTGGCTTTCCGGTTTTTTGAGTCAAGGTACCCTCTTGCAAATTTTATCTAGCATTCTGTGTAAGATAACTCATATAGGAAAAGACTTAAAGGAAAATTGTTTTTTTTTTAATATCACGTTTTTCATATTTTTAAAGTTATGATATGCTATTAGAAATTAATGGAGGCAAAATGTTACTTCTAAGCACAGCATTTGGCAATTTCGACGAAATTCCATCTATCTATACAGCTGAAGGGGAGGATATTTCCCCTCCCTTACGTTGGCAAGATTTTCCTCAAGAGACAAAAACATTTGCTTTAATTTGTGATGACCCCGATGCCCCCAACAAGACTTGGGATCATTGGTTGCTATACAATATTCCAAGGCATGCTTGTGTATTGGCTCCAGGTGTAAAGCAACTCCCGAGCGGAACTTTTTGTTTAAAAAATAGCTGGGGAAACTTTGCCTATGGTGGACCTAATCCCCCAAGCGGTATGCACAGATATTACTTTACGGTTTATGCATTGAAAACTGTCCTGCAGCTCAAGGAAGATGCGACAAAAGATGATCTAAAGGATGCTATGCGTCACCAAATTTTGGGTGAAGCCGTCCTCATTGGCACATATGAATTGAAGAATAAATAATTGATCACGCTGAAAGGTTTGAATTGGAGCGGGTGAAGGGAATCGAACCCTCGTCTGAAGCTTGGGAAGCTACTGCTCTACCATTGAGCTACACCCGCAATCATCACTTTTTTGTATATATAGAATTAAGCGTGTTTGCGCAAGAAGTTCCCCAGCTTTATGTATAGCTTGCATTTACAGGGCGAGCCCCCTTTAAATGACTTTTACCACAAACCTCAACGGTGTTTTTTGCTGCACACACCATTCCACATATTTTTGAAGGTCAGCCTCATTTTGGATGTAAGAACCGCTGGCAGCCAGAATATGAATTCGATGAGGTTTGACTCCAACTTGTGAAGCGAACAAACTCCTTAAACTATTAAATCCACTCTCAGGAACAAAACTAATCTGATACATAGGTGTAATTGAGTTTGATTGGTTAGCATTTGATACTAACCCCCAGCTTATAACGCCATAATTTTGTAGATTCATTTTGAGATGAAGAGACTTTGCTGAAGCAGGAATTACCTCTGCATTTAAGGCATTATCACGACATTCAGATAGCGTACATATCGTGATTACACTTAATAATATATGCCGGTTCATAAGCACCTCAAATTTGTACTTTCCATTATATGAAACTATTCTTAATATATGCTTAATCAGAGCCTATTTTTTAAGGCAGACTTTACATTTTCAGACAATTCTTTTAAGGTGTCACGTTCAATCGAAAGGAAAATTATGACACCTTCCTTAAGAAAAAGTTGGGTTGTATGGGTTTCAGCAGCCTTATTTTTTTGCTACCAATTCGTCCTTCGTGTTTCGCCCTCAGTCATGGCAGAAGAGCTGATGATGGATTTCAGGGTTGATGCATGTTCATTAGGCATTTTAACGTCACTCTATCTATATGCATACAGCAGTATGCAGATTCCTGTTGGGACGTTGTTAGATAAATTTGGCCCACGACGCTTACTTATTTCTGCAACAATATTGTGTATCGTTGGTGCGGTCATCTTTGCTACAGCAGAAAATGTTCTCGTAGCATCAGCAAGCCGTTTTCTAATTGGTCTGGGGTCAGCCTTTGGGTTTTTGAGTTGCATGAAAGTGGGCGCACTATGGTTCCCTGCTGAAAAAATCTCACTTATCGTTGGCCTTACACTCTTTATGGGAACGTTTGGGGCTATGGCTGGGGCCTTTCCCCTCTCCTTTCTTGTAGATTCATTAGGGTGGCGGCAAACGCTCTGGATAACAGCAGCTCTTGGCTTGTTCACATTATTCATCATTATTAGGAATGTTAAAGCAAATCCCCCTGACAAACTCTCAAAATATATTTTACAACATCATGCGGGCGGTATTGAAAAGCTCTCCATTCTTGAGGGGTTCAAAGTCATTTTACAAAAGCGTCAAACATGGCTTGTGGCTTTTTATGGAACAATGATGTACGTGCCATTAACAGGCTTTGCCGATATGTGGGGCGTCCCCTTTATGTCAAGCGTTCATCATTTAGACAAGCAATCAGCCTCTCTCGGATCTTCATTCTTTTATTTAGGCATAGGCGTTGGGACGCCCCTATTTGGCCTACTTTCTGATCGGATTAAACGGTTCAAGCCAGCTTTAGTTATTGGCTCAGCAGGAGCTTTAGCTCTTTTTTATATTGTTATATTTGGCCCAACCTTTTCGGTACCCCTTATGACTGGCTTACTGTTTATCGCCGGCATTTTTACTGGAGGTCAGTTTATGGCGTATGCTGTGGTAACCGAAATTAACCCACTTTCCATAAGTGGAATGGCAACTGGCTGCCAAAATATGGCGTGCCTCTCTAGCGGAATTTTTTTTCAGCCTTTAATAGGATGGATTTTGGATATGTTTTCAGAAGGCCCCTCTGAACTTGGCACACCTATATATTCGCCTGAAACCTATAAAATTGCCTTATCTGTGATTACAATATGCCTTTGTTTGGCTGTTGTTTCATCTTTCTTTATACGGGAAGCTTACCCCAGAGAAAAATAAATTGAACACTATTAGTTTATAATCAATTGACCAACCAAGTGATGACAGCTAGAGTCAACTTTTTAGAATTGATTAGAAAGTAAAATGACCGTTTCTACCTCTCTCCAAACAAATGAGTCTCAATCTCAATTATCTAAAAGCTGGCTCATTTGGGCTTGTGCTGCTCTTTTTTATTGCTATCAATTTATGCTCAGAGCTTCTCCAGGTGTCATGTCTGAAGACCTCATTGCGGCTTTCGATGTAGATGCGTGTACGTTGGGCGTTCTAACCGCTTGCTACTACTACGCATATACATCGCTTCAAATACCCGTTGGATCACTTATGGACAGGTTCAAACCCCGAAGAATGTTAACGCTTGCCGCGATTACATGCGCTGTCGGCTCCCTTATTTTCTCAACTGCCTATACAATTCCTGTTGCTGGGATTGGTCGGGCGATGATTGGAGCTGGTTCGGCTTTTGCATTTCTCAGTTGCCTGAAGTTGGGAACGGTGTGGTTCCCGCCTCAAAAGCTTCCCTTTGTCGTTGGCTTAACGTTATTTCTTGGTACGATGGGCGGCATATCAGCTGGCTTCCCTATGGGGTGGCTCGTTGATGATATTGGTTGGCGTCAAGCCATGTGGATTGTTGCGTTCGGTGGCTTTGCCCTTGCAATTGTTGCATGGACGCTTGTCCGAGACAAAGCTCCTCCTCATTTAGAACAAGCCATACTTGATAGCCATGATGATGATGTCGATCATACAACCCAACTCGGACTTTTAGAAAGCGTCTTTGAAGTTGCTAAGAAACCACAAAGTTGGATTATTGCTATATATGGTTTTTTTATGTATGTTCCCCTATCCGGATTTATTGATCAATGGGGGCCTTCATTCTTTATGGCTAACTATGGCGTTAGTAAATCATCTGCTGGAGCCATGAATTCTATTATGCTCGTCGGCATTGGCGTAGGTGCTCCTCTATTTCCTTTTATCGCTAAATTCTTAAATGCTTATAAGCCAACAATTTTTATTGCATCCTTTATAGCTGCTACGTGCTTAGCTGCTGTTATTTATATTCCTGGTTTACCCTTCTGGCTACTTTCTATCCTTTTGTTTTTTACTGGATTTGGGTTAGGTGGGCAATTTTTGGCATTCTCTATGACATGTTCTTTGAATCCTTTAACAGTGAGCGCTACCGCAGGTGGCTTTCACAATATGCTGTGTATGATGAGCGGTGTCATCTTTCAGCCATTCATAGGATGGTTGCTTGATTATTCTTGGAGCGGTACCTATACTTATGGTGTTCGAACTTATTTGCCAACAGACTTTACGTTTGCCTTGAGTTCGATCATTATATCTCTTGTTTTGGCTTGTTTTGTGGTTATTTTTATAAACGAACAATATACAAGTAAGGAATAATCATGAAATACCTTTTTCTCATTTTTGTACTCATAGCAGCTAACGAACCTTCTTTTGCCAACCATACCCAAATAGAGTTCAAAGGCCACGAGCAACGTTTGGCCCCAGTCACGCAACCTCCTATCACAGTAAATCGACCATGGACAAGGCCTGGTATCAAAGGAAGAAATCTTGCAATTTACATGCAAGTCGTTAATACCGGTAATACAGATGCGGATATCATTGGTGCCTCAAGCAAAAATTGCCAATATGTTGAACTCCATGACCATCGCGATGAAAATGGAGTCATGCGCATGCATAAAATTGGGAAAATCAAAGTTCCAAAACATGGAAATATTTCCTTTAGACAGGGTGCGAAGCATATTATGTGCCGTAACCTGAATAGAGATATAACATGGGGCGACGTTATACAAGTTGATCTCGAGCTGAAAGATGGACGACATTATACAGTTAACGTTCCTGTGAAAGAATATTAATAAAGGTACGAGAAACCACTTTGCTGTTTAATACCAGATTTTTAAACCACTTGCGTTCGCGTATATCAATTTCTGATGTCGTTGGTCAGAAGGTTAAGCTTGTCAAAAAGGGCCGTGAGTATATGGGCCTTTGCCCTTTTCACAATGAGAAAACCCCATCATTTACAGTCAATGAAGAAAAAGAATTTTATCACTGTTTTGGTTGCGGGGCTCATGGCGACGCCATCAAATTCTTGACCGACTCACAACACTATACATTCACGGAAGCTGTAACTGAGTTAGCTAAAAAAGCCGGACTTCCCCTACCCGTTTCTGATGCTTCATCTGTTCCATATGAAAAAAAAGAGGACCTTGAGCCTCTACATAAGGCACTTCAAGAAGCAACGCGATGGTATCAAAACAACCTTTTTTTGATGAGGCACACACAGGCTTTGAAATATATCGAAAACAGGGGACTAAGTCATGCAACTCTCAAACAATTTTGTATTGGTTATGCTCCTGATGATTTTCACGGTGTAGAAAAATATTTAAATCAGCAGAAATTCACCAATGAAACTTTGCTCAAGGCAGGGCTTCTTTCTCAAAAGGATGAAAACAGCAAACCACACGATCGTTTTCGGCATCGGATTATCTTTCCCATCCATGACCACAAGGGTCAGATTGTCGGCTTTGGAGGGCGGCTTATAGGGCAAGGTGAGCCAAAGTATTTAAACTCTCCTGAAACGACGGTGTATGCGAAGAGCAAATTATTATATGGATATCATATTGCCAAAAATAAACCAAATTCTGATCCTATTATCATTGTTGAAGGCTATATAGATGTATTATCCCTCCAGCAAGCTGGGTATTCGGGAGCTGTAGCGCCCTTAGGTACAGCATTAACAGAAGATCAAATACTGCTTGCTTGGCGCATATGTCCAGAACCAATTCTTTGCTTTGACGGAGATCCTGCTGGCTTCAAAGCTGCATCACGAGCAGCTGAAAGAGTCTTACCGCTCGTCAAGCCTGGATATTCATTGAAGTTTTGCATTTTACCTTCTGGTGAAGATCCAGATAGCTTGGTCCAAAGCAAGAATGACTTTCAAAAAGTCCTTGATAGCTCTTATTCTCTCGTTGACATGTTATGGCATATTCTAACCCATGGAAAATCTTTTAAAACTCCTGAACAAAAGGCGGCTCTCCAAAGACAGTGCGCCTTATGGGAGAATGCCATTAAGAATTCTGATGTCAAAAAAAGCTACCACTATGCTTTTAAAGATCTATTCTATAGGACGATCGTCCGTACCAATAGTTCTCATAAGCCCAGTAAGCTAAATAAGCTTAGAAATATAAAATTAATTAACATTCAAGAGAAATTACTACTTGCAATTTTGATTAACCATCCCAAAATAATAGATGTAGGTAGTGATGAATTAGCGACTTTAGATTTTAAAGATAAATCGCTTCATCGCGTAAGAGAGTGTATCTTGGAGTTTTATTCCCACCAAGATCCGAGTAATGGTAAGCTTAAAGAGTTTCTTTTAAATGCAGACCTAAAGGACGAACTTGAAAATATCCTCTCCCCTAATGTACTTATTCATGGATCTTTCGCTGAGCCAACTGCATCATATGAGGTAGCGCTCCAAGGATGGAATGATATTGTCTGTCAAATGAGAAAGGAAGAGACTTTACTCGATGTCAAAAATGCACGTGATGACTTGGCGAGCTGTATGTCTCTTGAAACATGGAACAGGTTAAAAATGTTAAAAACGGGAACGTTAAAGCAAGATTAAGTTGGAAAACATACGAAAAATATGGTTTATTAAATATTAAAACTAGAGGATTGAGCCGATGTCTACCAGATCAAATTCAGCAGTTGAGCAAAACACTATGGAAGAAAAAGAAAATAACTACAAGGATGAAAAAGCCCTAAAGCTGCTTCTGAGCAAAGGGAAGCAACGTGGTTACATCACTTATGAAGAGCTCAATGAGCATCTTCCAGAAGATAAACTCAACTCTGAACAAATTGAAGACATTATGTCAATGATCTCAGACTTAGGCATTAATGTCATTGAGGACGAAGAAGCTGAGCAAGATTCCAGCGAATCGACGGAAAAAGAAGATTCTTCCGATGATGAAAATGAAGCCGAAGAGGCTTCAGAAGCAGGACGTACGGACGATCCTGTTCGATTATATCTTCGTGAAATGGGTAGTGTTGAACTTCTATCCCGCGAAGGTGAAATAGAAATAGCCAAAAGAATTGAATCTGGCCGCGAAATGCTTATTGGTGCAATTTGCGAAAGCCCACTTACAATTCGGGCTATCGTTCATTGGCAACAGGCTCTCCTCGAAGATCAAATGCTCTTGCGCGACATTATTGACATTGAATCGACGTATTCAGACGGACCATCTGAAGACGATGACCCTGAAAACTTTGATGAAGAAACACCTCTGATGAATGAACAACCTCATGAAAGAGAAGCTTCAGAAGATGAAGACGGTGAAGAGGGCTTTGATGATGGCAGCGGTCTTTCTGTTTCTGCTATGGAAACGTCATTGCGCCCACAAGTTGTCACAACTTTCGAACAAATTGCCAAGACTTATGATCAACTTCGCAAAGTACAATTGCAACGTTTAGAAGCTATACAAGATGGTAAAGAACCCAAAGCTGCAACGGAGAAGAAGTATGAAGATCTCAAGCATAAGCTTGTTGAGCTTATGGAAGGTATCCATCTTAACTCTTCCAGAATCGAGCAACTTGTTGAACAATTGTATAATTTAAATCGCAAACTTGTTGGTCTTGAAGGTCGCCTTCTTAGGCTTGCTGAATCATCAAAGATCAAGCGCGAGAAGTTCCTTGAACAATATTTTGGTCATGAATTAGACCCAGATTGGTTTCAAAAACTTGAATCGTTGTCCGGCAAAGAATGGGGTACGTTCCTTGAAAAACATAAGGACGAAGCTCAAGAAATTCGAGAGGCTATTGCTGAGGTTTCGTCAGAATCTGGCCTCCCTACTTCTGAATTTAGGCGAATTGTTGGAACCGTTCAAAAAGGTGAGCGTGACTCAACGCGTGCTAAGAAAGAAATGATTGAAGCTAACCTTCGTCTTGTTATTTCCATTGCGAAAAAGTACACAAACCGCGGTCTGCAGTTCCTTGATCTGATCCAAGAAGGAAACATTGGTTTGATGAAGGCCGTTGATAAGTTCGAGTATCGTCGTGGTTACAAGTTCTCAACCTATGCGACATGGTGGATTCGACAAGCAATTACAAGGTCTATTGCTGACCAAGCACGTACGATCCGTATTCCTGTGCATATGATTGAAACCATCAACAAATTGGTTCGAACATCACGTCAAATGCTCCATGAGATTGGCCGTGAACCGACTCCTGAAGAGCTTGCTAATAAACTTAAGATGCCTTTGGACAAGGTCCGTAAGGTTATGAAGATTGCAAAAGAGCCTATCAGCCTTGAAACCCCTATTGGTGATGAGGAAGATGGTCATTTGGGTGATTTCATCGAAGACAAGAATGCTGTTGTACCTGTGGATGCAGCTGTTCTTTCGAACTTGAGGGAAACGACAACACGTGTACTTGCCAGCCTCACTCCTCGTGAAGAGCGTGTTCTTCGTATGCGGTTTGGTATTGGGATGAATACAGACCATACCCTTGAGGAAGTTGGTCAACAGTTTGCCGTGACACGTGAGCGTATCCGTCAGATTGAAGCAAAGGCTCTGCGGAAACTTAAGCACCCAAGTCGTTCACGCAAACTGCGAAGCTTCTTAGATACGTAAAATATACTCATTCTGAGCAAAATGGTGTAAAGTTTGGATTGCTTCTGCGTCTTCAATTTCGCTTCGGCAGATTGTCATAACCAAAGCCAGCAAACTTGCATCATTGCGGTTAATGAAAGCGATTATTTCTTATCGTTAAGAAGGTTGCACTTATCTTTTGCACCACCAAGACCATCTATGCATTGAGCTCTACCCTGCGAACACGCGATTGATTTGTTGTGCAATTCAAGAAATGAAGGATTGGCAGAATTGGTACTACAAAGATCCACAAAACTAAAGTAACCATGCCTACAATACAATCCCCAATTACCCCCAGGATACTTCTTACAATAAGTTTTACCATCCTCTTTAGAAGGACACTTAACTTTTGTCTTTGCCGAAACTAGCGATTACCCAAATACGCATACGTGTAAGATAAGAGCCGTTATTAAAATATATTCATCCTATTGCCTGACTCCGTTATAAAGTCAGCATAGGCGTACAAGTATATGTATGGTTAAAACCCTAGACAGTAATGAGTTACAAGTGTGGGCTATGCATTTGATACATAAATCCCCCTCTTATCCCCTTTAAAGGGAAAAGAGAGGGGTAGATCACTCATCATGCTAAGCGCTGAGATGCTACTTTTTGTGATGCTGTATCATTTTTTTTTATGGCTTCTTGGGAGTCTCGAAGAACGTAGCCCCTGCCCCAAACCGTTTCAATGTAGTTGTCTCCTTCTAAAGCATCGCATAGCTTTTTGCGGAGCTTACAGATAAAGACGTCGATGATTTTAAGTTCTGGCTCGTCAATCCCACCATAGAGGTGATTTAAGAACATCTCTTTCGTGAGAGTTGATCCCTTTCTTAAGGATAACAGTTCAAGAATCGCATATTCTTTGCCAGTCAGGCGAATTGGACGCCCATCTATTTCAACGGTGCGTGCTTGCAGGTTCACAACAAGACGCCCTGTTCGTATGATAGATTCAGCATGGCCTTTTGAACGACGGATAATGGCTTGGACACGAGCCGTCAGCTCATTTTTATTAAATGGTTTAGTAAGATAGTCATCCGCACCAAAGCCAAGCCCCTTCACTTTATCTGAAATTTCACTCAATCCAGATAAAATAAGAATAGGTGTTGCGATGTTGGAAGCTCTTAAGCGACGAAGAACTTCATATCCATCCATATCGGGTAACATCAGATCTAGTATGATTAAATCATAGTCATAGAGCTTCCCAATCTCTATTCCATCCTCCCCTAGATCCGTTGTGTCAACGACAAATCCTTCTGCTCTGAGTGTAAGCTCAACAGTTTTCGCAGTCGATGTATCGTCCTCAACGAGTAAAATTCGCATTTATCCTCCTCCCTGTAGAGGTTAAAGTTGTTACAAACTATTAAAATTAAGTCCCAATAATTAACTTTTAGCAAGCTTTTGGTTAATTTTACGTTAATTTTTTCCAAAAAGCCAGTCATTGTAACATTCATGCATCATTTCAAAGGGTTAAGAAGAGAAGAATTTTTAACGATTTTTGGACGCTCACCCCAGGAGCAACGTGAGTCCCTTTCCTTCACATGCAGTTAAACATCTATTTCTTCACTATCAATTTTTTTTTATTCTAAAAGATGTATATTAACAATGTGTTAAGTAATCAAAACTGGCTTAATGTGATTTTTTCGCGTATATATAATATGTTACAAAAATTTGACAAATCTTAATTTTGTATTAACATTTAAGTATCCTACTTAGTAGGTGGTCAACATAAGCAAAGGAGGCGAACAAATGACCGTTTCCAACCATATTATGAGTCTTAGAAAAAAATATGATGATATTAATGAGCGTATCCATGACGAAATCAATCGTCCGATGCCGGATACAACTCTCCTTTTTAATCTGAAGCTTAAACGTCTTCGCTTAAAGGAAAGATTATTCTCCTTAGCGTAATATATTTCATTTGTTCCTCTAAAAGCCCGCCTACTTGGTGGGCTTTCTTTTTGATCTAATTACGGCAGCAAGCAAGTCCACTACCACATGCCGCATGGCATTGGGCTTGATAATATCTATTTTCGATAGGCTCACACCCTCTCATTCACCCATCGTGACTTGTTTGACATAAGTCAGCCCGAACTGGGTTATTATAAAGGGTACATATTGTACTTGCTATGATCACTAGACTAAAGAAACGATGCATGTAAGCTCACCTTTTTTTGTTTTATAAAAAGTATGATTTATAAACTTTAACGAATCGTTAAGTGGCATGAATAAAATGTACCTAGTTCAGTTAACCAGGTAAGTCTACCGGATAAGTTTTCCCCTCCTCTTGAATCAATATTATCAACGCACCACAAACAGATGAGGACATACCATGACGAAAAGAATTTCAACTCTACAGTTCACACTTTTGTTCATTACAAGCACAACAGCGCTTGCAAGTGGACACATTGCATCATTGGAGGAAACACCTCTGGGGCACTATACCCAAAGAAAACTTCCTGTTGTGAGAAGTATACCAAGGAATGTATCACTTGATATGACTCCTGCTTCCAATCAGGGACCAATTGGAACATGTGCCAGCTTCACAGCTGTTGCCTGTGGAGAGCATTACTATCCGACCCATCGTTTTTCCGCTGGTGAATTTACGGTTCTCGCTGAAACTCAGCTCTCTGAAACGGAAAGCGGAGACTGTCGTCCGGGCCTATATCTTGGAAAAGCGCTAACAGTAGCGAAGAACTATGGATTTATAGACGAACACCGTCTGCCTTATAGCACTTATTTAAACTATGTTGCTCAAAGTTCAGGCGTTTCAGTTAAGGGCCTTTCAAGTATTAAATCGCCTGAAATCTGTTTCAAGGATAGACGAGGTGGTGTTGTATCTTATAATAGAACCATGGCCGCAATTGGAACAGACATCCAGCTTTCTGGAACAACAGCTGATGTTGGTTATAGGTTTTCACAGTTGTACCCGCTGCACCACGTGTCCCACAAAGCATTGAGTATGGCATTACGTGGTCAAAAACCTCTAAGTCAGGCAAGCCAAATAGGAATACCAGCAGATGCTAATGCAACTTCAGCCGTTAAAGCCTTATCAATGGATATGCCTGTAGCGGTTGCGCTTCCTATTTTTGAAGGTTGCTGGGAATCAAGTGAAGTTTCAATGCCTGACCAATGGCAGCAGTCCATAGGATGGCATGCAGTAACCTTATCGGGATATGATTGGGAGGCCCAAAGCTTTACATTCAAAAACAGTTGGGGAACAATTTGGGGTCACAAGGGTTTCGCATCCATTCCTTTTGAGTATGTAAAACTATATTCTTCAGAGATGGTTGCTGTTGGGAAATAAGTCAAATTTGTATACACGGTATTTAAATTCTTTTGTTATATTCTGCACTATATATTTAAAAGGAGGCACGAATATATGGATTAATTACCTTATAAGTATACTATGACTTCGCTAAATTGAAGCCTTTTCATTGAATATTTCAGTTTCTGCAAAAAGTTGCGTTGGGAGAAAGGTGGATGATTCGTGTATCGCGATGTCTGCTGATGGTCGAAAGTATCGAGGAATGTGTCGTCCTGATAATCTTACTTTAGGCCCCACTCCCTTGCAATGCTATTGATACAAAAAATCAACAGCGTCCAATGCCCCATAGGTGATAATACAGCTAGCCCCTGCCCTTTTAAAAGCAATGAGCGTTTCTATTAATGCCTTATCATATTCAAGCAGGCCACGCTCAGAAGCAACTCTTAGGATGGAGTACTCCCCACTAATCTGAAAAGCAAAAATCGGCAAAGAAAAAGTTTCCTTTAATCTATATATAATATCTAGATAGGCAAGCCCTGGCTTAACCATAAGCATGTCCGCGCCTTCCATTACATCTTGAGCGCCTTCACGTAACGCCTCAAGTGCATTTGCAGGATCCATTTGATATGACTTTTTATCTGCCTTCCCCAAAGCCGATTGGGATCCCAAAGCTAGACGATAAGGTCCATAAAAGTTAGAGGCATACTTGGCTGTGTATGCCAAGATTCTGACATGCTCATGTCCATTTTCATCAAGAGATTGGCGAATTGCCCCTACTCTTCCATCCATCATGTCAGATGGGGCAATGACATCTACGCCAGCATCGGCAAGAACAAGTGACATGTTTTGAAGGGCAGTTACGGTTTCGTCATTTGCAACATGTCCATTGCGAAGGACACCATCATGGCCATGAGTTGTAAACAGGTCTAATGCAACATCGGCAATCACACCCAGGTCAGGAATTTCCTGCTTAATCTTTTGAACGGCGCGACACAAAAGATTTTGGGAGTTGAGAGCTTCCAATCCTTCATCACATTTGAGGTCTGGATTTACATAAGGGAATAAAATGACGGCCCTCACCCCTTTTGAATACACTTTTGTACAGATGTCAGTTAACTCAGAAAGAGTATACCGAGATACGCCTGGCATCGCTTCTATTTCCTTAGGGGCAGAATCTTCTCGAATGAAAAGCGGTAAAATGAAATCTTTTGGGGAAAGCTGTGTTTCTGCGACAAGGTCTCGGCACCATTGCTCACGACGATTTCTTCTCAACCGGCAATGGGGAAATGCTGCTGTAAGGTTTTTCATATTCACTCCATGTAACGTCTTTTGATTAGTACGTACAAACCAAGGAGTCAAGCGCATCTTGAGTCAACTTATATACCTTAAGCTTAGCTGATTATGATCTTGCGTATTTCCTATCGCGCATATTTGGGGTCATTACCATAGATAATGTTTTGAAGTCTTCTATAAATGCGAACAAGAAGTCTTCAACATAGCGTCCGATGGCGGGATGGGCAACTAAACCTCCTGCAATAACGAGAAAGACGCCGACTACAAGCTCAGAGGAAAGAGTTGCATACCCAAATGTACATAAGAACAAAATAGAAAATACGGGCTTCATGTAGGCACTAAGGGTCAAATAATTAGCCTTTCCATTTTGTAATGCAACTGTCCATAGGACATATGCCCCAAAGCTTACACCAAGGCAATAATAGGCAAGTCCAGCAAACTGAGGAATAGATGGCATAACAAAGGTTTCAAAAGAGGCATGGCAGGTCGATGTGAACATAAATCCAGCAAAAGTACTTATGCCAATGACGTTGATGCCAATTTCAGGAACCTTACGTGATAAGACTGTGTATAAGCTCCATGAAAGGGCGCATAATAATGCAAAGATATGTCCTGGTGCTATGTTCGCTATGGAAACCTTATTAAATGATAGTAAGATAATAGCCAAAACGCCTAAGGTTGATGCCAAGCCATATCTGACCTTAAAGCTTTGGCCTAATAGAAGACAGGATAATCCCAGAGCCATCAAAGGCCATAAAAAGATAATAACGTCAGCTTCTGCTGGTGGTGCAAATGAATAAGAAAGAATATAAAATATTTGTTGAATGCCTATACCAAAGATAGCCAGCATCCAAGATTTCCATGAGATCCTAAGGGTATCCCACTCACGATTCACTGCGACTTTAAGCAATGTCATTAAAAATATGGCCAAAAACGAAAGTGATATGACTTCGAATGGAGGAAGCGCTGAAAGAAAGCTGGCTGTTGTAGATCCTGTTGACCAAAGGAATAAGGCAATAAATCCTAGGATAGTTGGCTTTTCACTTAGTAAACGAATCATTTATTTTCCTTCTTTGTTGTTAGCACTCTATGTTTTTCAACGATTTTATCAATCGCTATATAATTTACATAGTTAGTATTCTAACTTTTTTCAACCCATTTGTCAAGTCGAGGGGGCTTGACCAATAGTCATTTGCACACTAACAATTTTAAAAACATGGGAGAATCGAAGTGGACACCTATTCGATTGATAGCAAAGTCTTGATTGCGTTACGGCAGATTATCCGAGCTTTTGATGTCTATTCAAAAAGGATTTCAAAAAAATTTGGTCTTACAGGCCCCCAGCTTATTGTTTTGAAAGCTATTCATGAGCTTCAAAACCCATCTCTTAAAAGTATCGCCACAAGTGTTAACCTCAGCTCTCCGACCGTATCATCTATTCTTGATCGCTTGCTATTAAAGAATTTGGTCACACGGACAAGGAGTGGTGGAGATAAAAGACAAACGGAGCTCAGACTTACTGAGGAAGGAAAAGTACTCCTTCAAAGTGCCCCTACTGTTCTTCAGGATTCATTTATCCGGAAATTTAATAGGCTTGAAGAATGGGAGCAAAACCTTATCCTTTCATCATTGCAGCGCATGGCCTCCATGATGAATGTTGATGATATTGAGCCAACAGAAGAAACGGATTCCCTTACTTTTTTTGTTTCTGCAGATGAAAGCTAATACCTTATTTATACAAAAGTGTTATATCCTTAATCTATACAGTTTAAAAAGTTAGTTTGTCTTACAGACTGTTTGCAGACTTGCTTTATGAGGAGACTTTATACGATCAATCATCACTCATTTTGAGAGCCGCCAAGAACGCAGATTGGGGAATCTCAACATTTCCTACTTGGCGCATGCGCTTTTTACCGGCTTTTTGCTTTTCCAAAAGCTTACGTTTACGGGTGATGTCTCCGCCATAACATTTTGCCGTAACATCCTTGCGCATCGCTGATACGGTTTCACGCGCAATGACTTTTCCACCAATCGCTGCTTGGATCGCAATTTTAAAGAGCTGCCGAGGGATTAGCCCCTTCAAGCGTTCACAAAGGGCTCGCCCCCTTGTTTCGGCATGAGTACGATAAACGATCGTGGATAGTGCATCGACAGGCTCTCCATTCACAAGGATGGCAAGCTTAACGAGCTCGCTTTCTTCATAGCCATCCATTTGATAATCAAAACTAGCATAACCACGGGTAATCGATTTAAGGCGATCATAAAAGTCAAAAACAACTTCGTTTAAGGGCAAGCGATAGACAGCCATCGCACGGTTTCCAACGTACGTCAGATCAAGCTGAACCCCTCGCCTATCTGTGCATAAGGTTAATACAGGCCCTAAATATTCGTCAGGAACCATAATGGTTGCTCTAATCCAAGGTTCTTCCATCTTAGCAATTTTAACTACATCGGGCATGTCAGCTGGGTTATGGAGCTCAATCATTTCCCCTTTTGTCATATAGAGCTTATAGACAACGCTAGGTGCTGTGGTCACAAGATCAAGATTAAACTCTCGTTCCAGCCGTTCTTGAATAATTTCAAGGTGCAAAAGGCCAAGGAAACCACAGCGGAATCCAAATCCTAGGGCTGCAGAGCTTTCTGGCTCAAACATGAAACTGGCATCATTCAGACGAAGCTTCCCCAAACTTTCTTTCAAATGCTCAAAATCAGCTGCATCAACAGGAAAGAGACCACAAAACACAACTGGTATGCTGGGCTTAAATCCGGGTAAGGGGTTTAGCGTGGGGCGTTTATCTTCGGTAATCGTATCACCTACGTTACAATCGCTCACTGCCTTGATGCTTGCGTTAATAAAACCGACTTCCCCTGGACCAAGTTCAGGTAATATTTGACGCTTAGGAGTAAACACACCAACTTGATCAATTGGATAAACGGCTCCGGTCGACATCATTTTGATTTTCATGCCGGGCTTTAATACACCATCCATCACACGCACCAGGATAATCACACCTAGATACGTATCATACCAACTATCAACAAGCATGGCTTTTAGTGGTTCGTCACGGTTGCCTTTTGGTGCAGGAAGCTTTTCAACCAGGGCTTCAAGGACATCAGGAACGCCAAGACCCGTTTTGGCTGAAACAAGCAAAGCCTCACTTGCATCAAGGCCAATGACATCTTCTATCTGTGTTTTTACACGATCTGGGTCAGCAGCCGGCAAGTCGGCTTTGTTCAAGACAGGTATTATTTCGTGGTTATTTTCGATCGCTTGATAAACGTTAGCCAATGTTTGCGCTTCGACCCCTTGGCTTGCGTCGACAACCAAAAGTGACCCTTCACAGGCCGCTAATGAACGGCTCACTTCATAGGCAAAGTCAACATGCCCTGGCGTATCCATCAAATTCAATTGATAGGTTTCGCCATTTTTCGCCTTATAACTTAAACGAACGGTTTGGGCTTTGATGGTAATTCCGCGTTCCCGTTCAATGTCCATGCTATCAAGAACTTGTTGCTTGAGCTCTCTCTCAGTTAAGCCGCCACACAGTTGGATTAAACGATCCGCTAAGGTTGATTTACCATGATCAATATGGGCAATGATGGAAAAATTCCTGATGTGACTTAAGTCAGTCATTAACGAAGAACCCCGCCTGTTTTTTCTTTGACCTGTGTAATGGCTTTATCACTGAATCCTTGGATCTCTTGTTCAGTTAATGTGTGATCACGGGCTTGTAAACGGAATCGAATTCCAACAGCCTTTTTATTATCTTCAAGTTCAAAAACGTCAAACACATTTGCCCATCGGCCATAATCACTATTTTTGTCTAAGGCAGCCAATATGATTTCATCCGAAGCGACACTATTGTCAACTACGAATGAAAAGTCTCGCTCAACAACCTGATATAGACATGGCTCGTACTTAGGCTTTTGTGTACCTTTTCGTCGAGGCAAGGGTATATCATCAATGAAGAGTTCAAAAGCAACAACAGGGCCTTTAATATCATAGGCTTTTACTAAACGTGGATGGATTTCACCGAAATAACCAAGGACCTGCTTTCCGAGCTTCATGGCTGCAGAACGCCCCGGGTGATACCACTCTGGTGCTGTTCGATCCAAGCTATAAGACATTCCGATGATATTAAAAAGACGAGCGATATCAGCCTTTACATCAAAAATATCAACGGGACGGGGTTTAGCAATATAGCTATTGCCGAAATGTCCGGCCCGAATACCTGTGATCATCATGGTTTGCCTGGCTTCAGTTTTCATCGAAAACTGAGGGCCAATTTCAAAAAGGAATACTTGCTCATGCCCACGAGCCTGATTATTACGAACGGAATCTAATAAATGCCCTAATATGTTTGGGCGCATCCCATTTAAATCTTGGCTGATGGGGTTTAATAGTTGAAGTTCTGTAGGAATTCCACCAAAACGCCCACCATCTTTTTCAGACATAAAAGAATATGTCACCGTTTCATAGAGCCCTCGGCTTGCCAATGTATCGCGAGCTACAAGCCGACGCTGTTGAAGCCGTGATAAAGGTTTTGGCTCTGGTCTTCCCTGATAAGGGAGAGATGGAATGTTGTCATAGCCTTCTACCCTTAGGATTTCTTCAACAAGGTCTGCAGCCTGTTCAACGTCTGGTCGCCAACTTGGTGTGAGAATCCTCCATTTTTCATTCTGATGATCAACTTTAAATCCAAGATTCCTCAAAATTTCTAACTGTATGTCATGACTCACTTCCAATCCGCCCAACTGTTGCGTCAACCGCGGATCATAATTTACTTCATTTTCAATGGGTGGTTCTTTGCCAACAGCGACAACCTCACTTGCTTCACCACCGCACAAATCAAGGATCATATGCGTTGCAGCTTCAAGTCCAGGAAGCGTTGTTGTCGGGTCAACGCCACGTTCAAAACGGTAGCGGGAATCACTGATGACGCCGGTTGCTTGCCCCGCAAGAGCTATTTGAACGGCATCAAAGAAAGCGCATTCAAGGAATACATTTTGTGTCGCTTCATCACAACCGGACTCTTCTCCACCCATAATGCCACCAAGAGCCACGATCCCGCTATCATCTGATATGACCGTAAGGCCTTCTGATAAAGTATATTCTTTTTCATCGAGGGCTAAAAACTTATCGTTTTCTTTTGAAATGCGGATATTCAAATTCCCTTTTAATTTATCTGCATCAAAAACATGCAGCGGTCGACCGCGATCAAATGTAAAATAGTTTGTAATGTCAACAAGGGCTGAGATCGGGCGCAGTCCAATTGATTCAAGTTTTTTCTGAAGCCAACCTGGACTTGAGCCATTCTTAACACCACGAATCAATCGACCTGTAAAGAATGGACAGGCCTCTTCATTAATGTTGACTGAAATGGGAGACGGATATTGTCCTGGTACTTTGACTGTTTTTAATGGATTGAGTGTTCCCAGACCAGATGCTGCCAAATCACGCGCAATACCATAAACACCTAAACAGTCACCCCTGTTCGGTGTAATCTCGATTTCAATGAAAGGATCGTCAAGGCCTGCCCATTCCGCAAAATTTTTTCCGACAGGAGCATCAGGATCAAGCACCATTATACCTTCTGGAGTTGGCTCCAGTAAAAGCTCTTCGCCAGAGCATAGCATTCCAAAACTCTCAACGTCTCTTACTTTACCAACTTTGAGCTTTTGTTTATTTAAAGGAATGACAGATCCCACAGGTGCTAGCACGGCTTTCACACCCTTATTCGCATTTGCTCCACCACAAACAATTTGGATCTCTTCCGCACCTGTATTGACATGACATATTTTAAGTCGATCGGCTTGAGGGTGCTTTTCAATGGCTACAACTTCACAAATTGTAAAGGCGGCTAGCTCTTCTCTGCGATCAATAACTTTATCGACGACCAGTCCTAGACTCGTCAATCGATCGGTTATTTCTTCCAGAGTGGCAGATGTATCTAAGTGCTCCTTAAGCCATGAAAGTGTGAAACGCATGATTACTCCCGTTCCTCAGGGTAAAATCCATAAAGACCCAACCATTGAAGATCAGACTCAAAAAAGGGACGCAGGTCTTCCATTCCATATTTCAACATCGCCAGTCTTTCAACTCCCATTCCGAATGCGTAACCTTGATATTTCTCTGGATCAATATTGCAATTTTTCAAAACATTTGGATGAACCATGCCACACCCCAAAACCTCAAGCCATGTATCCCCTTTCCATAGAATATCTACTTCTGCGGAGGGCTCTGTGAAGGGGAAGTATCCCGGACGAAAACGGATTTTCATGTCAGGGTCTTCGAAAAAGAAGCGGAAGAATTCTTCTAAACACCCTTTGAGGTGTCCCATATTTGTTTCTGTATCGACAACAAGCCCTTCGATTTGATGAAACATTGGCGTATGTGTCGCATCATAATCGGACCGGTACACCCGTCCTGGGGCAATAATGCGAAATGGAGGCTCTCCATCAATCATTGTTCGAATTTGCACGGGTGATGTATGTGTTCTTAAAACAAGAGGCTGTCCATCTTTACTGGGCAGATAAAATGTGTCTTGTTCTTGGCGCGCTGGATGTTCAGGCGGAATATTTAATGCCGAAAAATTATAAAAATCCTCTTCGATGTCTGGACCTTCTTTTACAACAAAGCCCATTTGCGCAAAAATATTGGTACTTTGTTCTAAGACTTGACTAATCGGATGAATCTTACCTTCTGGTGAAAACATTCTTGGAGGCAAAGACACATCAATGGTTTCAGACTGAAGCCGTTCGTTAATATCTGCTTCTTCGAAGTGAGCCTTTTTTGTATCAATAATGTCACTAATTTCGACTTTAAGAGAATTTAACGCGGCACCTCGTACCTTGCGCTCGTCAGGGTCCATTTTGCCGAGTTCTTTCATAAGAAGTGTCAGTTTCCCAGATTTTCCAAGAAAAGAAACCCGAATATTCTCAAGTCCTTGGAGATCTTTAACACGTTCAAGGTCCTGCAAAACTTCGTTTTTCAAGCTTTCTAACGAACTCATTTATCATCCTATGTTAAATCCTGATTAGTTATATCACAAGAAAAGGCCGTTCCGACAAGACATTTCTTACAAAAAAGTCATTTTTTGTAATCGAAGCCCAATGCATGTAAAGAGTCGTCTTGCCTCAAATGTTTTTCCTTGAAGTCATTGCAGCCATTTCTTACAACTATGTAAAGTTGATCGTGTTGAGGCTTCCTTTGAATTTCAGAAAAGTTATATCTTTACTTCTTTACCTAGGGCTCATTTTTATTCTGCCTTTTATCGTTTATGGAATAGACAATGAAGGCGAGAAAGACATTAGAGAACTTCATCTCCCTCGCCGGTACCTCGATGGCGTAAAGGAGGCTCAACAAACTGCTTTTAAGCTACATTCATTAGCATTTTGCCGAAAAGCCTATAAACCTACTGAAGGGAATGATTCTACACAGTTTACGGCAAAACAACGAGAGGAATTAAAAGCATTAACATTGAAGTTTGAATACCTGGTGTGGGATATCAAGCAACAAATGGATGGTACATTTCGTGAAGAAGACGACGCTCTTAGACACACCCCTCCCCTTTTTGATGATGAAGGGAACCTTATTCAAGAAGCAGACGTTCATCATGCTTTTATCTATGTTACTCAAAAGGGTCCAAACAAAGTTTATAGTCCAAAAAAGTCAAACATTGATTTTATTTTTCAGCATAGTCATGCGGTTCACGAAATAGCCTATCGAAGCATGCTGCGGTTTTTAGAAAGATTTCTTCAGTACTTATTTTGTTGCGACTATCCTGATCCGCAATCGCCCCCTCCATCAAAACTATCGATCAAAGACTTGGAACAGCTACGAAACAATAGTATTGGTGTTGGCCGTCAATCAAGAGATATAGCAGAACCCTACCTATCTAAATTTGGTTTCGATTTAACCTATGATGGCAAACCCATTTCTTTGCTAGCTTCTTTGCATATATCTGATCAATCCAATGATTCATTCCGAGCAAGCATTAGGGAATATAAAAGAGCAAAGACCGTTTCAGATGAACATCTTATGAAAATATACGAATGGTATAGCATTAAGCTCTCCCGCCTGAATCGAGCGTTGTGCGGGTTTCGAATTCAAATATCAGATGTGTTTGACTTCCTACAAAACATAAATTGTGTGCGTGAACCAAAAGAGCTTCAAACAGAACGAAATGGTTTACTTCCAAACTGTCGCTTTATCAACTTCAGAGACTTTCTGTACCGTGGCCTTAAATTTACCCATAAGACTATTCCTTACCCAACAGACGTTCTCGCCAGAGTCCAAAAACACTTTCGAGCAATTTGGCCCCGTGGCGTTAATAAAGGCCCTAAATTCGACAACCAGGAAATGCTCAAGCTTTTTTGCGACATTATGGAAGAGCGCGCTACAATATCTTTAGAAACAAACATACAGTTACTTCCAGGCCCACTCAGAGCAATTACCAAAAGTCATATTCAGGCCCCTAAAAAAACGCATGCTGTGACAAAAAAGGCCAGGAAGAGAAAAATTGAGCTTTTTAAAACATATCCATTCGAAATTACATTAACTTCCCGTCTCGGCCTTGTTGAAGAATTTAGTATGGATCAGTTTATAAGCAAGTGGGAATCTCTTACGACCCGACAACAACAAGTGCTCCTCTCTTTACAATTATTTGAACTCATTTCAACCCATGTGGAAAAGGCTTTATACACAACCTATAAGAATCAGCTCGATCGAATTTTTAAAGCACTTAAAGATCCAACTGCTCATTTTCCTGATATGATTAATCTTATTGAAATATGGGCTCACCAATCAAATAAATCACAACAAGCGAACAATGATAAAGTTCATGTTCTAACCCATATGTTTTCCCCTGGTCACCCAATACCCGCTATACTCGGTCTAATGCAGTATGAACAAAGTGCATATACAGGTGTAACATCAGGACTCTTTTTTAAACTGAATGAGGAAGAGTTGCAGCGTTATCAAAAGGATCGAAGGTTGGTAAATAGTATTATGGGAGTTCTTAAATTTTATTCATCCCTGATACCTCTGCCTGCACCGACGCCACCCTGGGCACCTGGCGAATGGTCTGCTTATATGAATATCGTCCCAGACGCCCCACCTTTACCGGAAGGCGTTACCTGGAAAGTTGCCCCAAGAACCAATAGTAACTTAAAAGATCAAATTGTAAGCTCCCCATTATGTATGCATTTGAATCCACCAGTGCCTTTGCATTATCGCGGTAAGGATATGCGATCAAAGGTCACACGCCCACTTCGGGAAGAACTAATTGCAAAAATCAAATCTCGAGCTCTTCGAGCATATGATAGACCTCTCCAAAAAGAAGAGGGGCTATTTCAAGGACTATATTGGGATGCTTGTAGTTACTATTCAAATAGCTTACCGAAATCATGGGTGCTTTTAGACATGTATGATGGCCCCGAGGAAAATGAATACATCAATTCCAACTTTGATGCCTTTTTTGAGTGGTATTGGAATTTAAGACATTAAGTTGCTATATGACGGACGCCTCCGGTTTGGCCAAAAGATTTAGAAACCTAACGGTTTCTTCAAATTCATTTTTCTGTTCAAGTCGTTTGGCTTGTTCATCGTCGTCTGAACCCCATATTTTTTCTTGCTCATCTTCATGCAAGAAAGCCAGTCGCCAAGCTTTGTCACCGGTGAGTCTACCTATGATAACTAAGTACGCCAAACAAAACGAACCCGTAAGCTGGATTAAATGTAAAAACCCAGCAAGCGTAAATGCGGATTGGTGGTGCAGAAAAGCTTTAAGTTTTTCATCATCTGTTGGAGCTAATTTTTGTACAGCGAAAGTGTGCATTGGTTTGAGTGTTATGCCCAGTAGCTCATTAACCTCGTTTATAATAGGAAGCCACTCTTTTTCTTGAAGTGAAACGACGTTTTCGGGTGAATCAGCCCAATATAGAATCGTATCTGTTTGAATCAATTTGAGCACATCAGACACATATTTATCTTGCTCAGCGGCAATACAATCGAGTGCTGTCGCCACAAGCGATGTCATGGGTTTTTGCTGATAATGTGACGTATGATCAACAAGCCATTCTTCCTCGATTGCTTTGGCAAGCTCAAGGGTAGGAACCTCAATTGGGTTTCCAAGGGGCGTTTTTAAAAAATGTTGGTTCACATAAATATCATACATATTCAAATCCTAACTGAAAAAGCGTCTGTTGAAAATCTTTTGGGGCATCAGCACTAAAACTTTTCGACTTTCCGTTTGGAAAAGGAATCTGGATGAATTTTGCATGCAAATGCAATTTTGTTCGCCCATCAGGATAAGCCTCTCTCCCACCATACTTTCCATCACCCAGAATAGGTGCTCCAAGCCCATCAGCACAATGAACGCGGAGTTGATGAGTCCGTCCCGTTTTCGGCGTAAGTTCCAAAAGCGCAAACTTCTTACCTAAGGCTTCAAGAACCTTATATCCTGTTATCGCATGAACACCTGATTCTTTATCGACACGGACTTTTTCCGAATCCATACCCTGCTTTTTTGAAAGAGGTAAATTTATGAGGCCTTCTTTTGCTTTTGGTGTACCGACAACAATCGCCCAGTAAACTTTTTTGATCTCACGCTCTTTAAAGGCCCTTGTGAGCCACCTTGCCATCGTTAAGGATTTTGCAAACACAAGCACACCTGATGTCTCAAGATCCAATCGATGGACCAATTTGGGTTGAATATCCTTGTAATAGCCTTTTAGCATTGCATCCAAGGATTTTGATTGTTTTGTTCCCCCTTGAACTGGGATTCCTGAAGGCTTGTTAATGACAAGCACCTCTGCATCTTCATAAAGGATGAGGCTTTTAATCCACGCACGATCTGTTTCAGTTAACTCCTTTTTGGATTTTGTATTTTTCTTTATATCAAGCGTAAGGAATTCTTGAGGAAATTTAACTCTTTGGCCGAGTTGGACACGTTCGGCAGGTTTTGTCTTGTTTTCATCAACACGAACCAACCCTTTTCGCACGCTTTTTTCGATCATCCCTTGCGGCAACCCTGGAACCCATAGTCGTAAACATCTATCCAAGCGTGTATTCGCCTCATCTTCAGAGACGATTTTCTCAACCATCGGTTCTTTTACTTTTGTCTTCATTGCTCTAAATTTTTGTGATACCAAGTTAGCATGCCATTATTTGATCATAGAGCTTATCATCAGCATCAGCAGCGCGCCAAGCCCAACTTTCATAAACATGATTTTCTATTTAAACATGTTAGCAAAGAGCTTACATCTCGGCTTCAGGATTTCAAGGCTTCTTTTAAAGAACCCCTTATATTGAGTCCTCATCCTTTACCTTTACAAGGAACGCATGATTCTAACCTTAGGGAGAAACTCTCTCCATCAACAGATAGGCCCGACCTCATTTTAAGCTGTCTTCAAGCCCATTGGATCAATGACCTGCCTCAACACTTAAAAAGCATCTATGATACGCTTCATAATGAAGGTTTATTTATTGGTGCATTGTGGGGAGGACAAACGCTTTATGAGCTCCGTGAGTCACTTCTTCAAGCAGAGCTCCAATTATCAGGGGGAGCAAGCCCCCGCGTCGCCCCTTTTGTTCTAGCTTCTGATGCCCCTGCGCTTTTATCTAAAGTTGGGTTTTTTATGCCCGTTGTTGATATTGAGTGCATCACAGTTACATATCCTTCGATCAATGCTCTTATGAAAGATGTAAGAGGCATGGGTGAGAGCAATATCTTGTTTGACAGACCGAAATCTGCTACGTCCCGAGAGGTCTTTGCAAAAGCGGAAGCAATTTACTTTTCCAATTATGCTTCTCAAGACTGCAAAATACCAGCGACCTTTGAGATACTCTATTTAACGGGGTGGAAAAAATAAGGCCCCTACTGAAATGTAGAGGCCTGAATTGAAGAAAGTTGATTTATTCTTTGATATCTCTTTGACCTAAAGGACTTTTATCCCTTCTGCCCGTTCTTTTAATAGCACCTGTTTTCTTCATATACTTTAAATGTACTTGAATATGGTGCTGCTTGAAAGCTGCTAGTGCTTACGGCAGAAGCTGTTGGTAGCTTATTTTCAGTTACGAGTCTGTTCAATCTTAATTGGATTCGCTCAGCCCTCTGATTCATGTAGTACAAATCTCCAAATTGCGCACCTGAGGCACTAAGTTTTTTTGTCCCAAGCTCAAGCATTTGATTTCCAAGAGCAGCCAACTCTGCAAGTTTTTCAAAGCTAAAGTCTTCATCTCCCTTAACGCTTAATTTCTCAAGCTTAGTTTTATAGCTTTGCAAAGCACTGTTGGAATCTATACTGGTACTTAGATCAGCAAACACTTGCCTATAAAAGGATGCAAGAAATGATCTATCATCGGGCTTTAGCGAAGAAGTGGTAAAGCTGGAGTGTTGTAGGGCTTTTAGATTCTCTTTAATGGAGCTAAAAGCCTTCATCATTTGCTCTGCATTAACTTCAAGTCTTGATGAGCTCTTGATTGACGATGTCAAAGAACTTGGCTTTGAATCAACTGCGCGGTCTAAAGACGAAGAGGTTTTTTCGCTGCTCATTTTCTCACTGACTAATGGACTGCTGAAAATTCCTCTAAGATATTCACTAATATTGTTCTTCAATAGAGTGAGGCTAACTTTTATATTGAGTGCATCTTTTAATTCGACGTCATCAATGGAAAGGATCTTCTTTCCAACTGCGATAAGTTTACCAAGCTCTTCCCAACTAAAGCTCTCACTGATGGCCTCTAATTCTTCCTTAAAGGGAGCAAAAAGCCCAAGATTTTCTAAGACTTCTTTTTGCAAATTACTCAGAGCTTGTTTATACCAGTTGGGTATAGTTCCTAACTTGTATTCATTTGTCTCCAAAGTATGCTCAGATGGCAAGGAACCTAAACGGCGTTTAATTATTTCGATATCTTCTAGACTCTCTTTTATGTAATTTTCATCAATAGAAGCTGTAATATTTTTTAATACTACACTTCCTCTCTTATCTTCCTCTTCACCTTTTAGTTCTGCTTCTTCTTTTTTCTCATCTTTGTCGATTAGACTTATTTCTGGGGTTGCTTCTCCCTCACCATCATCTACAGCTTCAAGAGTTGGCGTTTCGTCTTCGGCATCCGCCTTCTTTTCTTCTGCAGCAAGCTTCAGATATCTTCTTTTCAAGAACTCCAATCTATCGATGGCACCCTGAACGCCAGGGTTTGTATTGAAAGTGACTGCTTGCGAAAAGATATCATCTATATTTGGGAATTCTTGCATCAATAGACTTCCGTTTGCCGCTGACAAAAGATTCTCAAACATGTTTCGAAATACTTCAACTTTGTTGTTAAAGTTTTGCATATACTCTTGGATCTCTTCGAGTATTTCCCCTGCTGTTTTTGGATTTTCAGCCGACTCATCACTAATAAAGCCTTTTGGAATTGTGTTATTCAGGTAAGACTGAAGTTCATCGATCAGTTCAAGAAAGGATGCAGCCATGTCTCCGCCAATTTCGAGGAGTTTTATTTTTAGATCTACAGCATCTCGTGACCTCTCATCTTCTTCATCCATATTAATGGCATCGATGTGGGATTGTGCCGTTCCAACTGCTTCCCATCCATCTACAAGTTTTTCAAAATTTTCGAGAGACAAAAAGTCAGGTGATTCTTTATCCTTTTCCATTCCCAGATAATGATCCCATGCTTCCTCGAGTTGTGTTTGAATCACTTGCATATAGTGATCATTGACTAACGGCACAGAAGTCAAATCAACTTCATCATTAGATCCCATATTTTCATCATCGAATTTTTTCATCTTTGCAAGTTTTTCTTTTGCTAACTTCTGAAGTTCATCCTTTGGGTCTGTATCATCCTTTGGTTGCTTGGGCTCTGTGCCATCGATTGATTCCATTTCATCGATTGGATTACTTGCACCCTTTGGTTCCTTCGGCTCTGTGTCATCGATTGATTCCATTTGGTCGATTGGATCTTTTCTGTCCATTCCCTCTTTTTGTGCGGTTTCATCCTCCCAATAACTACGTTCATGATCTACAGCGACGCCAACGCGATCTATTGGTGAGGTGATATCATCTTGTTCAATGACTGTTCCCTCGCGATCCTTAACGGGCATCACTAAATCTTTTGTTCTCATCTCAAGAACAGCGCTTTCACGTTGAATTTCCTCGATACCCCATAGATCCTTCTCAACTTTTTCTCGATTTTTCGCAACGACAGCACGTTGTGTTTTAGTGGCTTCCTCAAGGAATGGGTCTACATTTGCTTGCCTCACTGATTTTATTTTAAGAGGTCCGAGTTTAGGAATTTTCAATCTATATTGAGAAACACTGGTCTGCTTGTCCTCATTAGGAGCTTCTAATACCAATGCGGGAAGATTTATCCCTTTTTTACGCAATAACTTCATGGCATGCGCTTGCTGTTTACGCAATTTACGTTCATATTTCTTACGCATCTTATCTCTGATTTTTTGAGCCTTCATTGCTCTGCGTCGCTCTAAACGTTCAAGTTTTTTGGCAGCCTTTGCCCTGCTTTTCGCAATCTTCCTTTTTAGTTTCGCATCTTTTTTCATGTACTTTCTTAAAGATTTTTGTTTATCTTTTGATTGGCTTAAGTCCCTTTTATGTGAATTTGTTGAGCTTTTCTTTAAATCCAATGCCCCTCCCAAAAAGGCTATCCCCCTTCGTTGATCTGTGTCACTTTTCATTAATGGAATTAAGCGTGGAGCAACTCGACGTTGCCCTTCGATATCATGAATATTTTTGGCATATCCTGAATTGATACCGCCAACTACAGTTGTTACGCAAAGCGCCAAAGCATATTGCCTCATTGTCTACCTCCCCCTTTGTAGATCCCTATATTGATTTTTTATTGTATATGATTTGTTTTTTGTACTTTTAATACATACTAGATGAAATTTGTTAATAAATAGTTAATACATGTTTATTTATTATGATTATTGCCGGCTTCTTATTTTTTTTTAAACAAATATAAAAGTTACAGGCATAGCATTTTCTTCATATGCTTGCCCATACTGCTTCGGCAATTTTTCTATATATACTTGCTGTATTACTATATTGACTGGAAAATGCGATAGGCTCACCTTTATCAGCAGATTCACGAATCGGCATTTGCAACGGTACTTCACCTAAAAGGGGTATCCCAAGTTCTTGGGCTGCTTTTCTTACCCCACCATGTTCAAATATTTCTGATCGGGCTGAGCAATCAGGGCATATAAAGTAACTCATGTTTTCTACAAGTCCTATGACTGGAACAGATACTTTATTAAACATCTCAATTCCGCGCTTTGCATCAGCCAATGCTAAATCCTGAGGTGTGGATACAATTATAGCCCCATTAACTAATGCGGACTTCACCATGGTTATCTGAACGTCACCAGTACCAGGTGGCAAATCGATAACCAATACATCTAACTCTCCCCATTTCACCTGGAGCAGCATTTGGGAAAAAGCTGATTGAACCATTGAACCGCGCCAAATTGCTGGCAGATTATCGTCCATCATAAATCCCATGGACATACATTTCATCCCTTTGAATTCGATAGGGTTAATCATTTTGGTATCATCTGTTGTCGGTCGACCGCTTGCCCCCAATAGACGTGGGAGGGATGGACCGTGCACATCTCCATCTAAAATACCGACCTTCAAGTTCATTTGTTGAAGAGCGCAGGCTATATTTACAGCCGTTGTTGACTTCCCTACTCCGCCCTTACATGATCCAACTGCAATGATTTTCTTAATGCCCAATAGGTTCTTTTTAATTGGATTAAAAATTTTCGGTTTACGTTCAGCCGTTAAAACTATTTGTAAATTCTTCACATCAGGAACTTTATTAAGGGACTCTTGTAATAGTTTTTTGAGCTTTTGTCCCTCCTTCATGTATTGAGTATTAACTTCTATGATAATATTTATGCTTCCTGATAAAGAAATCATTACATCTTTTTCAAGGTCTAAGAAGCAGAACCCTTTTTTTTGAAAAGGATCTACTATCGACTGAACGAGCTGTTTGATCATTTTTTGATTCATAATGTTAACCAATCAATTGCTTTAGATAATACAATCATCTATAATCTATCCTTAAAAGAATGAAAAGGAACTGTTATCATGACGTTTAAAGATGATGATGAAGGCCCATGGGGACACGGAGACAATAACGCATGGTCTCGAAAACCGAAGAAAAGTAAAAGCGAAGGGGCAGATCTTGAAGATCTGCTAAAAAAAGGCCAGGATCGCTTTAAAGACTTTTTCCCCAAAAACGGGAAAGGCAACAAAAAGCTCCTCTGGTATATTTCAGGTGCTCTTGTCCTCTTTTGGCTCTCAACAGGTATTTATACCGTCCAACAAGATGAACAAGCTGCTGTCCTCCGATTTGGAAAGTGGGTTCGTACAACAGATCCAGGCCTTAATTATCACTTACCTACCCCTATTGAACAAGCCCTGGTCCGCAATGTTACCCGGATCAATGTTCTAACAAATACAAATACAAACTCCCCAACTAGCACGTTAAGTGGTGAAGGTGCGCTCATGCTGACGGGTGATGAAAACATCGCCGATGTTCAATTTGCTGTGAACTGGCGAATTAACAACCTTGGTGATTTCTTGTTCAACGTAAAATCACCTGAAACAACGATTCGGGCGGCTGCAGATAGTGTCGTTCGTTCAGTTATTGCTCAAACTCCGATCGCCCAAATTTTGTCAGAAGGGCGAAGCAAGATCAATCTTGAGTTGAAAGAGAGACTCCAAGCTCTCTTGAATGAGTACAAACTTGGCGTTGAGATTACCCAGGTTGAACTGCTAAAAGTCACCCCGCCGACAGCTAATGTGATCGACGCCTATTTGGACGTTCAACGTGCAAAAGCAGATATGGAAAGCAAACGAAATAAGGCGGAGTTTTATCGCAACTCGATCATTCCAGTCGCAAGAGGTGAGGCCAAAAAAATTATACAGGACGCAGAAGCATATAAAGCTAAGGTCATGGCTGACATCGATGGTGAAACTTCACGTTTTGAACTTGTGTATGATCAATATCGTAACGCACCTGAAGTGACAAAAACAAGGCTATACATTAATGCTATGCAGACGGTCCTAGAATCTACGCAAAAAATAATGATAGATGAGCGTAGCGCACAAGGCGTACTTCCCTATTTGCCTTTACCTGAGCTAAAGAAAAACACCCCAAAGACTGAGGAGGCCTCCCAATGAATCCAAAAAATCTAATTGTTTTTGCTATTCCAGGGGTCGTTATTCTTGGAATTTTGATGGGCTCACTATTTGTGGTGAAACAAACGCAACAAACCTTAGTCCTTGAATTCGGACGCCTGATTAAGGTTATTAAATCACCTGGTCTCTACTTCAAGATTCCCTTTATTCAAAACACTAAAAGTTATGATACCCGGATCTTGGACTTTGACCTATCGTCTATTGCTGCGACATTAAAGGACCAAAAAAGACTGATTGTGGATACCTTCGCTCGCTACAAAATTGTCGATCCAATTCTATTTTATCGAACTGTTGTTGACGAGAGAGGCGCAGAACAAAGACTCCGCATCTTGAACCAGTCGATAGCACTGAGTGTTCTTGGCCAGGTTACGTTGTCAGATGTTTTATCGCCAAAGCGTACTGAAATTTCGAAGACAATTCGTGACAAGATGAATGATGCGGCTAAAGCCTTTGGCATCGAAGTTGTCGATTTGCAACTCCGAGGCACTGACCTACCCGCTGCGAACAGCGAAGCCATTTTCAAAAGAATGATCAGTGAGCGTAATCAAGAAGCCCAAGAATTCCGTTCACAAGGTGATGAGATTGCCCAGGAGATAAAAGCCAAAGCCGACAAAGATCGCACAATCATATTGGCTGATGCGAATAAGCTCTCTCTTAAAATTCGAGGTGAAGGTGATGCGTATGTAACTCAAAAGGCAGGGTCTGTATATGGAAAAGATCCCAAGTTCTATGATTTTTATAGATCTTTACATGCTTACGAAAGAGTCTTGAATAAAGATAACACCACATTTATTCTCTCGCCAAAAGATCCATTCTTTAAATACTTTAATCGATAAGGAGATTACGCCAAATGCTTAAATCCCGCTGTGTTAAATCTATTTTGTTCGCTTGTTTATTTATATTTTCGGCCTCTGAGCAAAGCTTCAGTGCATCCGATCAAGGAATACCATTAAGCCTGGCTGACTTAATTGCACCTTTACTTCCGGCTGTGGTGAATGTTTCAACAACAACACAGGTTCGCTCTAAAGGCGATATTTTTCAATCTCCTCTAGATGGCCCGCTCTCAAAGGGAACCCCGATGGAAGACTTTTTTAGAGACTTTCTTGATAAAATGCAGCCTGAGGGACCTCGCAATGCTTCTGCTTTAGGTTCTGGTTTTATCGTAGACCCTGACGGCTACATTGTAACTAACTATCACGTAATTGCCGATGCCGATCAAATTACGGTAACTTTAAATGATAATAGTGAATATAAAGCTAAAGTCATCGGTCGTGACCGGAGAACGGATATAGCACTTCTCAAAATTAACCTTGATAAAAAGTTGCCCTTCGTCAAGTGGGGCGATTCTAATAAGCTTCGCACAGGTGATCGCATTGTTGCTATCGGGAATCCATTTGGACTTGGTGGCACCGTTACCACAGGAATTGTATCCCATCTTTCTCGTGATATCTCTGCAAAAGCATCCTCTGGTGATTTTGTAGATGGCTACATTCAAACGGATGCCTCTATTAATGTTGGAAACTCCGGTGGCCCTATGTTTGACATGAACGGTAATGTTGTCGGTGTTAATACGGCAATCTTTACACCAACAGGCGCGAGCATCGGGATTGGATTTGCTATTCCTTCAGACATTGCTTCAAAAGTTATAGCTCAAATTCGCCAATTTGGCCGCACAAAGCGCGGCTGGCTAGGCGTGCATATCCAACCCATTACCGATGATATTGCTGAAGGACTTGGCCTGAAAAGCTTGAATGGCGCCCTAGTTGGCAACGTTGTCAAAGGCGGACCTGCTGAGAAAGCCAAGCTTCAAGTTGGTGACGTTATCCTAAAAGTTGGGGACACAGACGTCAAAGAGCAAAAATCTGTTCCACGTATTGTTGGCGAACTCTCTGTGGGTAAAGAAGTACCCATTACGGTTTGGCGTCGCGGAAAAGTCATCACAGTTCCAGTACAAATCGGTGAGTTTGAAGAAGCTGAGGAATCAGGCGTTATTTCTTCACTCGATACAGGCAAGCCACTCGTCAAAGGCACAGAAATGCAGGGCATGACTTTGCAGCCTTTAACAGATGATGTTCGCACGCGGTTTGACATTTCACCTGACATTACTGGCGTCGTCATCGCTGATGTGAATCCCCGGAGTATTGCGGCAGAAAAAGGGCTGCGTCCTGGTGACATCATACTTGAAATTAGCCAAGAAGAAGTGAAATCACCGCAGCATGTTGTTGATCTTCTTAAAAAAGCTGAAAAAGAAAATAGAAAGTCGGCCCTTATTCTGATTAACCGAGATGGTGAATCACGCTATATATCACTTAAAACGTCAACGGCGGACAAGAAATAATCTTCTTTCTTTTTGATAAACAAAACGGGGGTAGTGTCTATGCACTACCCTTTTTTATAACAAACTGAAAAACTATAAATGAATATATCGCCTTTAAAAACCGACATCATTTCTCCTGGAGACGCGTTAATATCAATACTCGATAAGTATGTCCCCACTCTTCCTGAACATTCTGTTTTAGCAATTTCTTCTAAAATCGTTAGTCTGTGTGAACACAGACTGATATCACAAGCCCCACCTATCGCTAAAGAACAACTCATCAAGGACGAGTGTCAAGCATACATGAAAGGGCCCTATGATGTATTTCTTACCATAACGAATGGCCAACTTGTGGCTTCAGCTGGCATAGATGAATCAAACAGTGCAGGCTCTTATATCCTCTACCCATCCGACGTGCAAAAATCGGCTACGGACATGTGGACCTACTTAAGGCAAAGAGACAAAGTGGTATCACTTGGCATCATCATAACGGATAGTCATACCAAACCGCTTCGACGTGGGGTTATCGGCTCTGGGCTCGGTTGGTGTGGCTTCTGCGCGCTGAAGAGTTACATTGATCATGAAGACTTACATGGCAACACCTTACAACATACGCACGTTAATGTTTTGGACTCTCTTGCCTCTGCAGCTGTGCTTGTTATGGGTGAAGGAAATGAATCAACACCAATGGCACTGATCACAAGCGCTCCTGATATCCAATTCCAAGATCACCCTCCTTCATCACTAGAGTTAAATCAACTTCAAGTGGCTTTAGAGGACGACCTCTATGAACCTTTAATCAACTCACCAAACTGGATTTGGATTAAGCGAATAAAATAGAGCCATTTTTTATATTATAAAATGATTTATTCAATGACCTAAATTTATAATCTTCTCTAAGTTTCTTTTCGATGCTTCCAAATCGGATTTTTGAAACCACTTCTTGGCATTTTCATAGTCTTTTAATTTAAAATATAAATTTCCAACATTATGCTGTGCCTTAGAATTTCCTTTCTCAGCTAACGGAAGAAATAGGTCCAAAGCAATTTCTTCATCTTTTCTCTTGTCTTCAGTAAAGGGATCTTCTGGAACTTCTCCATTTCTATACATAAGTGCGAGTGCATAGCGTGCCTCATCATTTTTATATTTTACACCTTTTCGTAAATGTTCGATTTTGTCCCTTCTGCGTGAATTTTTAATTGGGTATTCAATTTTCACTAATGTTGCAAGTTCGAAGCACATTGCTCCTAGAACTTCATCGGCAGTAGGAAAACCCCTTTCGTTAGCCATTTCGTATAAACTTAAAGATTGTGAAAGGCTATTACTTATTGGAGATCCTTCACTCTGGATTATAGCTAAGTTTCGGAGAGTTTCTCCATGATATGGGTACATCTTACCATTTCGGTAGATATAAGAGCTAATCCTGCTGAGTTGGCCTAACGTTAAGGATCTTATATCTATTTGCGAAAGTTCTTTACCCTGAAGTATACGTAATATCAATGGGTGATTTGAAGGAAGCGTGGAAATTTGTACTGCATTATTAAATGTTATGTTGAAATCTTGTTTTAGTATCCAACCATCTAAATTTAACACACGCAGATGAGTAAGATGTGATAAATCAAGAAACGGTGTAGCAGGAGTTGCATTTCCACGGTAGGAGGCAGGAACTTCATTCGAAAATTCAAGATACTCTAGGGAAGCAGGTAACCCCTTACAGAACTCACCTAGATGATTAATTTTATCAGATTCATAAGAAACGTGAAAACCTGGTATTCGAGATATGATTAGGTGAGTTAGGTTTGGAAGACCGACTTTAAGCTTTGATAGAAATTTTACGAGTGAATCTTTAAATGTCCAATCAAACCCGCATATCTTAAGAACATTAAGCTCTTTAGGTGGGTTTTCTAAAAACGCATCCAACTCCCAATTAGCATAATGACTTCGACCTTCAAAAAAGAGTCTAAGTTCTTTAAGAGAACCAAATGATTTGCTAGATAATACTTTTACGCTCTTGGGGGTAAAGATGCTACAACTGTCAAGTTGCTGAGGAACATATTCAAAGAAACTTTTTGGAAATTCAGGAGATTTAACATTTAATTCGTTTAATTCGCGTGGCATTAGAACAGATAATATTACCGCGTCGTTTTTGGATAAACTTGATATTTCAACATTCAAGGTCCGTAGCCCTTTGAGGGGGAGCAAGAGAGCATGAAATATGTTATCTTTCCCCTTTCCTTCCCATGAACCTGTTAATGTTAAAGACTGCACCCTAGCAAGAGATTCTCTATTACTAGTTGATCTTAAAAATTCTTCTACATTGTCACCATCAATACTTACGGCTGATAAATGGTGAGAAGCGGAGTGGGAATATTTGATTTCATCACTATCCCTATCCATTCCATAAAGAGATTGTTGTGAAATAGCAAAGCTACTCATCACAAAGAAAAGAAAATATCGGCGAACAAAAAAATTACAAGTAGACATATTTTACTCCTGTTAAACGAAACACACTAGTTTTCAAACATATGATATTTATAGTTCATTTTTTATATTCTGATACGGTATGCTTTTTATCATGTCAATATATTTTTTGGTTTATGACTTATGATATTTACATATACATGTAAAGCTTGTTTCTCATAGAATATTTTTTGAATAGATACGCGAAGGAAGCGCTTTAAAAGTTTGTCAAAAGCTCTACTTGCCCAAAAACCGGCTCTTAATAAAGGCTAAGATAACCTCTGTGGTTGTCTCAATATCCTGTGTGGCATCTATAGGTACACAACGGTTGGGATTCTTTTTAAGGATTTCATCATAACCATCTGCAACACGTTGATGAAATTCCATATCTAATTGTTCGAAACGGTAGTGACCTGTTTTCCGTTTCATTACCCGCTCCATGCCAAGCTTGGGGTCAATTTGAAATATAAAAGTTAGATCTGGCGCAAGAGTACCAATCGTAAAGTTATTGACCTCCATAATTTTCTCATACCCTAAACCATGGCCATAACCTTGATAGGCCGTAGTGGAATCAGCAAATCGGTCACAAATGACCCATTTTCCCTGTTCAAGCTCAGGGATGATATGCCTTTGGATAAGATCAGCTCGGGCAGCACTCATGAGGAGAGCTTCGGTCTTCGCATTCCAACGCCCTTTATCCCCCTGCATCAGGAGATGACGGATTTCTTCAGCGCCTGACGTTCCCCCTGGTTCACGATAGCTAAAAACATCAAAACCCATATCCGTTAAAGTATCGAGTAAGATCTTTGCCTGGGTCGACTTACCTGAGCCCTCGCCGCCTTCGAAGGTAATAAATGGCGCCAACTTATGAGCCATTAACTATGTTTTCCCCAAAGCAAATAGCTGATGGCATTGTTAATGCGTTTGAAAAAGCCAGCCTTTTCAATTGTCTTGGAGGAATACAGCGGATATTTTATACTTTCCTTTTCAGGAATAGAAACTTCAATGAATCCAACTTCATCCCCTTCTTTAATTGGGGCAGAAATGGGTGAATCATAAACAATTTTCGCCTCTAGGTCATTCTTTTGACTTCGTGGCAAAGTAATAAATATATCTTCTCCTGAAACGAGGGGAACCTTATTTTCAGCACCACCCCATACATCAGCCATTTCGACAACATCACCTTTCTTAAACAAGCCGTATTCCTTGAATGCACTGAAGCCCCAATTTATAAGTGCTGTTGCTGCATGATCTCTTTCCCGTGCATTTTTGAGTCCATTAACGACAAGGATAATTCGCCGGTCGCCTTGCTTGGCGGAAGCTACCAGACCATATCCGCCAGCATCCGTTGAACCCGTTTTCATTCCATCTGCTCCCATACCTTTGTAGAGCAATGGATTTCGATTTCCTTGCTTGATATCGTTGTAAGTAAATTCAGTCATGGAATAGTACTTTTCATATTCCTTAGGAAAGTCCCGAATCGTCTTTTCTGCAATAAGGGCGAGATCTTTTGCAGTCGTTAAATGACCTTCTTCGGGCCAACCCGTCGCATTCACAAAAGTTGTATGTGTCGCCCCCATGTCGTGAGCTTTACGCGTCATCTCCTCAGCAAATGCTTGCTCTGTCCCTGATAACCCTTCTGCTATCACAACGCAGGCATCATTTCCCGACTGTACAATCGCACCACAAAGAAGATCATCGATGCTAACTTGTGAATCAACCTTTACGAACATCCTTGAGCCACCCATCTTCCAGGCTTTTTGGCTCACATAAAGTTTATCAGTGATATTTACATCCCCAGACTTCATACGTTCAAATACCATATATGCTGTCATGATTTTTGACATGGATGAAGGAACCATTTTTTCATCTGCATTTTTTTCAAACAAAACCAAGCCTGTATTAAAATCGATCATGTAAGCTTGCTGAGCTTCCGTCTCGATTGCTTGTGCTGCGTGGATTAAAACGAAAAATGAAATTAAGATGTATTTGAACATTTCGATTTGCCTTTATCGCTGAATTATTATACGTGACATAACATGCCCTGCATTTGACAATTGATCAAGTGTTAGGTTTGCATCTGCCATACTTAAAAAAGGGCCTGCCTTTATAACAAAAGGATTTTGACCTGATTCTTCCACAGCCTCAACATGGGCATTCGTTAATCCGACGAGATTTCTCAGCACGTTGTGGGCTTCATGTTTTGTCGCACATTCTTCAACGAGTACAAAAATGCCTTTTTGAGATCTAGACGGGGCTTTATGAGCCACAGCGGTTTCAGGCGCAATATCAATCATATTTGCAATCGCATCCTCTACCGAACTTTCAGAAGTTGATAGGTCGAATAGTTCATCCGGAAGTTTAGTTGCCATAAGCACTGCATCCTTTTTGACCTTTGACCTTTCCTTTGTTTGTTGAACAAGGACAGTACTGGGATCGATATTCCGCATGGCCAGGGTCTCTGGCACCAAAGTTCTTACGCGAACCTTGGCTAGCCCCTTTCCTTCAAACCCTAATAATTGAGCTGTTCTGCGAGAAACATCAATGATCCTCCCCTCTACAAACGGGCCTCTATCATTAACTTTGATATCGATCTGCCGACCATTTTCTAAGTTGGTTACTTGAACAACGCAAGGTAAAGGAAGTGTTTTATGCGCCGCACTCAGCTCATTTTTATCGAAAACCTCACCTGTAGCTGTTTTTCTCCCATGAAATACATCCCCTCCTCCATAAAAGGATGCTAGTCCACATTCATCATATTCAAAGTATTCTTGGGGACAATATCTAACCCCTTTTATGGTATAGGGCCGACTACATGCATTTTTAGGTGCTTTCGTCCTCGTTGTACATATATCTGTATACTCAGGAGTGCTTCCACAGGCTGTTAAATACACAGCCGCCCCTAATACCATGAGGAATTGAATAGCTCTTTGAAACAACTTTAGGCACCTTAGTTAGAATTTTCATTAACCTAAACGATCGATGACCATTCATCAAGATGGATGTTACAGCGTCATGCTATCCTATTTAAAATTGCCCATAATAAATATTCATTTTGTTAATATTTGATATTCAATTATATTTATTCCATGGATTATGTAAGAGAAAAATTACTATTAAAAAAACTTCGCATAAAGATCAAAGAACAAATTGAGGATAATAAAAAATATAATTGGCTTGATTGTGCTCGACCGAACCAGATTCCGCCATCGGGCAATTGGAAAATTTGGTTGCTTATGGCGGGACGAGGGTTTGGTAAAACCCGAACGAGAGCTGAAACGCTTCGAACGTGGATAAAAGCTGGCATTTGCAAAAGAATTGCCCTTATTAGCAACACCGATATTGAATGCCGCCAAGTCATGGTTGAGGGTGAATCAGGTCTATTATCCATTCATCCCCCTTGGGAAAGGCCTAGTTATGAACCTTCAAACAAACAAATCATATGGCCGAATGGTGCAACAGCCAACTGTTTCAGCGCGGAAGCATATGAACATTTGCGTGGCCCCCAATTTGATGGCGCTTGGATCGACGAACTTGCCAAATTTCAGCAAGGTGAAAAGGTCATGGACCAACTTATGTTTGCATTACGCTTAGGAAAGAATCCTCGAGCGATTATTACAACAACTCCTAGGCCAACATCACTCATAAAGCGATTGCTAAAAAACCCATTTGTTCATTTGACAAAAGGCTCAACTTTTGAAAATGCACAGAACTTAGCTCTTTCATTTTTGGATTATATAAAGAACCATTATGAATCGAAGCCTCTTGGTCGACAGGAGCTCTATGCTGATATCATTGAAGATCAACCCCATGCCCTATGGAAATATGCATCAATTGAACATGCTAAAAGCTCATACCGGTCCTGTGATTTAAAGAGGATCGTTGTTGCAATTGACCCAGCCGTTAGCCACGGAGCTAACAGCGACGAAACGGGCATCATTGTCGCTGGCATAACTTCGGATGATATAGGCGTCGTTGTTGCTGACCTGTCTATGAAAGGGCCTGCACATACCTGGGCTCAAAAGGCAATTCAGGCTTATCATCACTATAAAGCGGATCGCATTATTGCTGAGGTCAATATGGGAGGTGAACTTATCGAACAACTCTTACGTGAATATGATCCCACGGTTAGTTACAAGCCCGTCAGGGCTATGCGTGGAAAAATGCTTCGCGCTGAACCTATTGCGACGCTTTATGAAAGGGGCAAAATTTGGCACGCCCCTCACCTATCCCAACTTGAAGAACAATTATTATCCTATATCCCGGGAGAAACATCTAAATCACCTGACAGGTTAGACGCACTCGTATGGGCCTTCACCGACCTCATGCTTCTGAAACCCCCATCGCCAAAAATATGGTAATAAATGCTACTTTTTCTCAAGGGACATTGGTTTCGCTTTTACATGATCACTCATAGCCACAGTATTGACAACTCTAAAGCGGTCATCTTCCCAAACTTGGTATACAGTTTTTACATCGCTTGTCACCAGACTATTCGTTTCATTTGAATTCGGAGGATTTACAACGAGCATAGAACTATCAAGTTGATATTTAGTCCCTAACTTTGATGGGAAGCGATCATAAATTTTTCCATCTCTTGCATCTATAAGCCAGTTGTCTTGGCACTGCTCACCACAACCCACGCTGACGATCGTGTAATGTCCTGCAAAATTAGGACCGTTTTTTGCACCTTTGGTGAGAGCTGTTTTAAAGTTATCTGCATTTGGGTAACTAGAAAGCTTAACGGGCGCTGGCCTCGCTTGGTATATATCAGAATTTGATAGTTTGTATTGATCAAAAGCGGATTGATCAGCTTTTGCCTGCGTCCAACAAGCTATTGATAAAACAGATAAAGTCGTGATTAATGTTTTCATTCTTACCTCCCTAAATTTTATAGTGGTCTATAAGTATATCATAAATTGATGACAAGACCATCATAAGCTGGCTCAACACCTTTTGGAAGTTCTTTTACAAGCGTGTCATAATCCATATTAAAATTCATATGGGTTAAATAGGCTTGCTTGGGTTGGACGCGCTCAATCCATTTTAATGTATTTTCAAGATGGGAATGACTTTGTTTGGGTTCACGATCAACACAATCCACAATCCAAACATCAACGCCTTCCAAGGCTCCAAATGCTTTGTCATCAAGGCGAACAACGTCTGTTGAATAAGCAACATTATCAAAGCGATATCCTATGCTTGTCATATAGCCATGATCTTGGTCAAACGGCGTAACCTTAATTGAGCCTATTTGAACCGAACCGCTTAATTCATGAGCCGAAAGGAATGCCTTATAGATGTCGGGTCTTTCGCCTTCCGATGGAAATGCATAATGAAATCGCCTTTTAATCGAATCCAACGTTTCCTTATTACTGTAAATAGGAACAGTTTTTTTTAAACGATAGGTAAAAGGGCGCAAATCATTGATACCATGGGTATGGTCTGCATGATCATGGGTGTAAAACACTGCTGTTGGGAGCCCTAAACCTTCCCTTAGCCATTGCGTTCTCAGATCAGGAGATGTATCGACAATTAGAGTCGTATCACCTTTCTCAACGGCTATAGATGCTCTTGTCCTTATATTCCTTGGATTTGTCGGGTCGCACTTCCCCCAACTCCCAATGAGAAGTGGCGTCCCTTCAGAAGCACCGCAACCTAATATTGTGACTTTCATGAAAGCTTAACCTTATTGAATAGTTTCAAAAAATTATCAGTCGTTTGACTACAAATAGCATCATATGAAACCTCTTTCAACAGCGCTAGCTTCTCCGCCGTTTTGACAATAAAAGAAGGCTCATTGGGTTTACCCCGATAGGGCTCTGGCGCTAAGAATGGTGAATCAGTCTCTAAAAGCAATCGATCAAGTGGCACCCCTTTTATCGTATCTCGCAGTTCTTCGGCCTTTTTAAATGTTACGATTCCTGGAACTGAAATATAAAATCCTAGCTCTAAGGCCTGATCGCGTAACCATGGAGAACCTGAAAAGCAATGTATTACACCTCTACAACCCTTATACTCTTTTAAAAGGGTAATCGTATCTTGTTCTGCTTCTCTTGTATGAACAACAAGGGGAATGTCACAGTCAGTAGCTGCCTGTATATGATTTCTGAAGGCATTTTTTTGCATATCAACCGGACTATTTTTGTAATAATAATCAAGTCCAGTCTCTCCAAATGCAACAACCTTAGGGTTTTTAGCAGATTCTTTGAGAAGCGCTTCTAAATTAACCTCTTTCGTAACCGAATCAGCTTCATGAGGGTGTACCCCTACAGATGCAAATACATTTGAATGCTTCTCAGCAATCTGTGTAACTGTGTCAATATTCGAAAGAGTTGTGCCGATCGTTAAAAAGGCCTTTACATTATTTCCCTTTGCGCGGGCTAATACCCCATCAATGTCAAGAGACATGGGCTCATAATCAAGATGGCAATGACTATCTATTATAAACATAAGACTTTCCTTTGCTGTAGTTTTGGTATAGTATCTCAAAAATTTCAATCCATAAAGGTGCTTACATGCTTCGCTTTGCTTTACTATTTGCTATGTGCATTCCTATAGCAAACGCTTATGATGCACCCCAATCTGTGATCACGACAAAAGTTAAGGACATGTGCTTGAATCCATGCATTTCTGGCGTTGGTACATTCACGCCCTATAATGATGTAATTTTGAAGTCTGAGATACCCGGCCGCGTTGAAAGTGTTGAATTTAAAGAGGGTAATAGCACAAAAGAAAATGCAATATTATTTCGACTTCATAGTGATGAACAACAAGCAAAAGTTAAACGCGCGGAAGCCGCTCTCCAGCTTAGCCGGAGTATGCTAAATCGAAAACAAGCCGTACATAAAAAAGGTTTCCTCAGCCAGCAAGAGCTTGAGTCCGTCCAATCGGAAGTGAAGATCAATGAAGCTGAATTAACTCTTGCTAAAGAAGAACTCGAGAAAACATATATACTTGCTCCTTTTGAAGGCATTCTCTCTAACCGTCAGGTTTCTAGAGGAACGTACGTTGTTGAGGGTGACGAGCTCGTACGCATTCAAGATGTAACGCCAATCCGTCTTACCTTTGACGTGCCACAAAAGGAAATTCCCTTTATTAAAATAGGTGATGATGTAACGGCAACAACGGACATGTATCCTGATAAAATTTTTGACGGCAAAATTGAAGCGATTGAGCCATCTGTGAATGAGAAAACAAGAAGCGTAACCGTATATGCTACTTTTCCAAATGAAAAAGAGCTTCTGATACCAGGGCTCTATGGAAATGCACAGTTGAAAGCTACTGCCAATGCTGAATCCTCTTTGTATATTCCTGAACAAGCCTTAGTTGTGCGGCCCGACGATGTATATGTTTACAAAAATGTAAACAATAAAGCCGTTCTCACACCAGTAACGCTCGGTAAGCGTATTCAAGATAAAGCCGAAATCCTTTCTGGACTTAAAAACGGCGATGAGATTGTCCTTGAGGGTCAAGATAAGCTTCATGATGGAAGCACCCTTGTTATAGCAAAATCCAATCAGGATAAACCTGAACAAAAATAAAACAGGAATACCGTGTTTATTACTGACTTAGCCATTAAAAGGCCCGTATTTTCAATTGCCTTAAGCCTGATGATCATCATCGTTGGCTTGATGTCCTATAAAAACCTTAGCCTTCAGCAGTACCCTGAAGTTGAAGAACCAGTCATAAATGTTGAAACAGCTTACTACGGCGCTGCTGCAAGCGTAATTGAATCTCGCGTAACAACACGCCTTGAAGATGGCCTTTCCGGCGTTACCGGTTTGGATTATATGGAGTCATCCAGCAAAACCGGTCGAAGTGTGATTACTCTGTATTTTAAATCAGGGACAGTTTTATCAGACGCCGCATCTGATGTTCGGGAGCGAATTGCTCAAGTTCGTGATCAACTTCCGGACGATTGTAAAGATCCAAAAGTTATTAAAGCGACATCATCAAAAGACCCTTTTATGTTTATCATTCTTACGGGAAAGTCTCTCGATGAGCTTCAGCTTTATGACTATGCTGAACGAAACCTCAAGAATCCTTTTGAATCTTTGCCTGGCGTTGGAAGCGTAGACGTTTATGGGAACAAAATGACCATGCAGATCCTTTTGGATCGCAATAAAATGAAGGCATACGGTCTAGCCGTTACCGACGTTCTTGACTTGCTTGAAGGTGGAAGCCAAGAATTACCGGCCGGGAATATCGTAAAGGGAAAACGTCATGTCAACATTGTAACAAAAGCATCCCTTAATACACCAGAAGAGATGGGTGAGCTTGTTGTATCAAATGATGAGTCCTTCATCGTTCATTTAAAAGACATCGCAACGATCAATATTTCCCGTGATACGAATGAGGATGAATGGATTCCTCGGTTTAATCAACAATCTGCCGTATTTCTTGGGATAAAAAAGAAAGCTGGGGGAAATCTTCTTGAAATTTCCAATGGCGTTGAAAATTATCTTAAGGAAGTACGCAGCTCACTCCCCAAAGGTATGCATCTTGAAATTGGATATAACTTTGCCATGTTCATTGATGCTTCAATTGACGCTGTAATATCCACTATTTTCGAAGCCATTGTTCTGGTTTTACTTATTATTTTCCTTTTCTTACATTCACCACGGGCGGCTGTTATTCCGCTTCTGACTATTCCTGTTTCCTTGATCGGCTCATTTGCATTTCTGTATGCATTTAATTGCTCAATTAACACGATTACACTTTTAGCTATGGTTCTGGCCATTGGTTTGGTGGTTGATGATGCCATTGTTGTCTTAGAGAATATTCATCGCCATATTGAAAATGGTTTAAAACCGTTTGACGCAGCCATTAAAGGAAGTCGTGAAGTTGGGTTTGCCATCATTGCTATGACATTAACTCTTGCAAGTGTTTATGCACCCATTGCATTTGTTCAGGGATTAACCGGTAAACTATTCTCCGAATTTGCGGTTTCTCTGGCGGGTGCTGTTCTTATCTCAGGACTTGTTGCCTTGACGTTGTCACCGATGATGTGCGCCAAACTTCTAAAGTCTAAGAAAAAAGAACATTCAAACAAATACGTGAAAGCCATTGAAGACTTCCTTACGCAAGTTGAAGTACGCTACCAAAGTAGCTTAAAAAAAGCCCTCTGTTACCCAAAATATCTTTTGGGAGCACTGATATTTGTTCCCATGAGTGCAAGCTTACTCTTTTATAAGATTCCATCAGAACTAGCCCCTCAGGAAGATCAATCAATCATATTTGCTTGGGTGCAAGGCCCAGAGGGGGCCTCCCTCGAATATATGCATCCCTATGCGCTGAAGCTAGAGGAACTCCTCACTTCAGTACCTGAACACACGGGCGTTTGGTCCGCAACCCAACGCTCCGGCATCTTTGGTGGACTTACACTGCGCCCTTGGAGCAAGCGATCACGGAGCCAATCTGAAATAATAGATGAACTCCGTAAAAAAGCACGAAAAATTCCCGGGGTCGAATATTCCATATTTCCTATGAAAACCATTTTATCAGGGGGGCAATCAGGCCTACAAATGGCGATTAAATCGTCGGGTTCTTATGTTGATTTAGAAAAAAACATGGATAAGCTTGTTAAAAACCTCAAAGGTAGCGCTTGCCTAGAAGAGGTTAACCACGATCTTTACCTCTCGACACCTCAGTTGGAAGTGGAAATTGATCGCAACAAAGCGGCTTTACTTGGTGTCAAAATTAGAGATATAGCTCGAACCTTAGAAGTTATGTTGAGTGGCTCACGCTCAACGACCTTCGAACAAGATAGCAAGCACTATGATATCGTCCTTCAAACAAAACAAGAACATAAAACAGGACTAGAGAATATTGGTGATTATCATGTTCCAGCAGAACGTTTAAATGAAGAAGCTGAAGAGGATAAGCATGACCTTGTTCCCTTAAAGAACCTTGTAACAGTTAAGGAGGTCGCAACGCCTGCTGATTTGAAGCATCTCAATAAAATGAGATCCGTCACCCTGAATGCTGACATTGCACCCAACTGTAGCATGGGTGAAGCCATGAACATTGTCAATGCTGCCATTACCAAGGATCTTCCTGCTTCATATCAACATGAAGCCGTTGGCAACCTCCGGAAGTTTTTATCCTCGCAGGGCGATATGTATATCATTTTCATAGCGGCATTGATTTTTATATATTTGGTTCTATCCATTCAGTTTGAAAGCTTCCTCGATCCTCTCCTTATCATGGTCACGGTTCCTCTTTCCATTGCAGGAGCCTTGCTCGCTTTATACATAACGGGAGGTACCATGAATATTTTCAGCCAGGTGGGCCTCGTCACTCTGATCGGTTTAATTACAAAGCATGGTATTCTTATTGTTGAGTTCGCTAACAAACAACGCGCGCAAGGACTGGATATTTATGAAGCCATATATAAAGCCACATCTATGCGTCTCAGGCCTATTCTCATGACGACGGGCGCCATGGTTCTTGGGGCTGTTCCCCTCGCCCTCGCTTCAGGTGCCGGGGCAGAAAGCCGACAACAAATCGGCTGGGTACTCGTTGGCGGTTTAATTGGTGGAACCTGTTTCACCCTTTACGCAGTGCCATTTGTGTATGTCCACATAAAAACACTGTTAAACAGACATAATTCGCGAGGAATAAAGTAAATGAATGGTGAAACTAAAGCTACAAACGAGCCTTCGAGTTCTGACATTCTAAATTTAGCAGTTACTGAGGGGAAAAACTCAAAAAAGCCGAACAAATACTACATGGATGCATTCCATGCTTTTGAAAATGGCAAACGATTGTACTGGAACTTCGCCGCTTTTTTTCTCAGTGTCCCCTGGCTTATTTACCGCCGAATGTACCTTGTGGCTTTTGTTTACGTTGTATTATGGGAATCAATCAGTGGAGGGCCTGAACTTTTTATGGAAATCTTCATGCCCGAATCTGCAGAAATTATTACCATCCCAGGTCATTTTGGCCCCATTATTTCCATGATTGCTCGCTTTTTCTTTGGAGCATATGGAACGTATCTATATTATAAGCAATTAGCAAAAAAACTGAAAAAATCAGCCGAGTATCAAAGGAAGGACAACTTGGATTTCCTCAGCTCAGCACTTTACATCTTTATTAAGATCTTACAGGCAGGTCTCGTTATAGGTACTAACGCGTATCCACAATTTGCTATTACGATCATAATTGCAGCCCTCATTCCTGAATTGTTGTTCTGGCTATATGTTTTTGTTAAATCACGATTAACACAAACACAAGCAATACCAACAGCTCCAGATTTCAACAGCTGAGTTCTAGTGGCCTATCCTACTTCAAATAAAACTCTAGCGTAGATACAACCCGTATCTTCTTCATCAAGGAACTGGCCCCATTGTCATAGGATTCATTTGGCGAGGCATCTGGACTGGTTAAAGTAATCACCCCTTGGTTCGCTCGACGGATTCCGCCAATGTCGCTCTTTGTCGTTTTTGCAAAGCTTTCAGCAATTTTTTCTGCGTTCTTTGTTGCATCCGCAATTAACTGAGGGCGCAAGTCGTTAAATTTATCTAGATAAAACCGTGTGTACGTTGATGATATAGAAACGCCGTCATTAAGCAACGCAGCCGTCTTGGAAGATAGTGAATTTAGAGCGTCCACATTCTTCGAATTGACATTAACAGATGCTTCAATCAGATACCGCTCTGGTGACATTTGCCCTCCCCCGTATTCACGCGCATGCAAATCAGTAACGCGAGGTGCAGACACACTTATCTCTTCCGGGCTAAAGCCTGCCTTTGTAACAAATGCTTTAATTAAATCAGAATCATTAGACATTTTTTTATAGAGGGCACTAAGCTCATTGCCTGAAACTTTAAAACCAATTTCCCACATTCCCCGATCAGCTTTTTCAACGCGTTCCACAAGCCCTTTAACCGTAACGTAGCGATCTTGTAGTTTGGATTCTGTTATCCCCTTATAAATGAAATATCCAGCCATTGTAGGGCCTATGGCTATACATAAGCCAAGAACTGCTGCTGCGGGTGTGATACGAATAGGATTCATAAATGGCCTCCTGGATTGATATAAAGATATCTTAATACGAATTAATAAAGATTTCTAGCGTACATACCCAAAAAATACCTCGACAAACCTACAAAGTATTGTTAATGTCCGATCACTCCAAGGGTTTATACCCTTAATTCCTTATCGCGGGGTGGAGCAGCCCGGTAGCTCGTCAGGCTCATAACCTGAAGGTCGCAGGT
>CAYYRQ010000005.1:0-94143 GCA_964474215.1 uncultured Alphaproteobacteria bacterium | reverse complement strand
ATATATAATTATTTAATAATATGCAAATTTAAATAATTAACTACAACGAGGAGAAAAAATGCAATTTTTTATTTCCCAAAATGATTTGAGATACTTCTCACTAGCTGCACTGGATTTTCTGGATAAAAGAAAAATTAAGTAGGTTCATTCCTTAAGTATCAAGACTCCAAATCAAATTTTGAACCTATTGTTCCCCTGCTCCCACCCTTTTGGGGAGTGGAAATTTAAAGCTTAAAGTAGAATGACTTGGAAAAAGTAAGGTTGAAACCGCCCCCACAATAAAATGCAGCGGAATGAGGTAAACTGCCCAATACCAAAGGTAGGCAGGATCGCCGAAATACAGATAGCAAGCAAACCCCCCAACCGTTCCTGTGATAAGACTCGTAATGCTTGCAAAAGGTGAAACCCTCTTCCAATAAAAGCCACCCAACAACGAAAAGGATAAAGCCGCGATCGGAATATTGGTTAGGATCAGCTTATCGAGAATTTTATCAACAAATAGATTGGCGCCCAGGTAGGTGACAATCGCTACACCCATCGTCATAGAAATACTTTGCCTTATAGAGTTTCGGTTCATTGCCCGCTGAGCAAGCAAAACAGACGCAATCGTATTCCACAGCCCCACAATCGTTGTTGAAGCAATCAAAAATAAAATGACGTAGGCCACCATTTTAAAAGCCGGCGGAAAATAGGTATGGATGATATAGGGTATCACGGCCTCAGGGTTCGTGAGTTCAGCGGATGAAACACATGAAGCGGCAAGGATAGCAACCCCATAAAACCCAGCCACAAGGAAGGCAGACCAAATTGTCGCCTGATAAGCGATTTGCTTATTTTTAGCCGAAAAGATCTTTTGTCCATACCACGGTGCCAAGATATAGGTAAACATGGTAATGATGGTTAAGGACACAACAAATTCTAAAGGATACCCTGTTGCCTCAGTAGCCCTGCTTATAGCCGGCTTGTGAGACCAACTAAAGATGACCAGCAAGGGAACGATGGTAAGTGTGATGAGAAAACTCACTTTATCCATTTGTATGATCGCTTTCAGCCCACCGCGGATTGTCAAAAGCACCATGAAGATACAAAAGATCCCACTTAATATCCATGGGTTTATGTCCGGGAAAAAGGGCTGAAAAATGAAGACGAGAGACTTCAAAAAATTAGCGCTAAAACCCAACATAGTTAAAACGAGGATATAAGAAACAATATATCCTATGGTCGGGTTATAACGTTTCTCAAAAAAAGTCGTAACCGTTATGCCATCGAATTGCTTCCACTTTTTCGCCACACTCACAGCATAAAACAGAAGACCTATGAGAAAGACCAATGCCAACAGAGTTGCTGAAGGGCCAAAATATATCCCATCGATGCAAACCCGAGCAAGGTTGAGGTATTGAGCTCAGTCATGACGAGCGTTGCCACTAGGGGAAAAAGGGCTGTCTTTCGATCTGATACAAAATATTGCTCAGACGTTTGCGTCTGAAAAGACTTTTTTAAAAGCCAATATAAAAGAAAAAGCCCGCTCCCCAGAGCGAAAAGCATAAAGGGAAGAGGGCTCATAACTTATCTAAGCTCTATTTCTAGAGTGGCTTGTGGATCATTACGCGTTGCTTAGGAGGATAAAACTCAACGAAGCCTTCGTTCATGGTGATCGCAAAACCAGCCTTTTCGAAAAAAGGCAGAAGTGGGTCTTCTGGCGCAAATAGCCCAATTAATTGATGAGGGGTCGTTCCTTCAATAGGAAGTGTGTATCCCTCTCCTGCTATCATTTGGGCAAATGTATAGGCAGCATGAAGAACACCCACAGCAATATCTTCACTTAACCCATCACTCAAAATCGGAAGCATATGTGCTAAACCTCTGTTTTCGATCCTTTCGATGTTCTCAAACACAAGTCCCTCATCAGAGTTTTTCTTGTGCGAAACTCCTAAGGTCATAAACTGTTCGATAATTGCCGCATGTTTGACGGGATCATATTTAACTACCGTTGGCATGCGACCAAAATGAATGAAACCCACCTCCCCTTTTTCAGGATGGGATACTTTATAACAATGAAATAAGTTTTTCTTTTCGCCGCCTTGTCGATTCAAGTTCTGGTTATCAAACCAACCTCTTAGCTTTTCAGGCTTAAATTCACCTTCCTCATATCCCGGCAGTCCTTCATTAAATTTTTTGCCAGATACTAAATCTGCAAGCTGGCCAAATTCATTTTCCCCTGCAGAGGTAAATGTAAAGCCATTCATCGTAGCCTTTGCCATAACAGTAAAAGTATTTGTCTCTTCCGGCTTGTCCATGGCTGAAGCTGAAACTACAAACCCGAAGATAATGCATAGACTCAGTAGTGATTTTTTAAACATGTATACCTCCTTCATAATGTCAATATATTTTATATATATTTCATTTATACCTTCATGACAAGTGAAGTTATATCTGATTTAAAAGCAATATCAATAACACCATGAGGCTTAAACTGATCTTTCAATTCACCATACCACCTCCGGCGATCCTCTCCCCCTTCTGATGATAATAGCAGCTTGTGACCATATTCCGCAATGTCTTCAAGAATTCTTTCATGTCGGTAATAGGCGAGAAGTGTCTGGTTGACTTCTGTCGCTCCATAGCCTTGATAGAATAGCTCTTCCTCGTAGGGCATGTTCCATACATTTCCAACACCCGCCCCAATAAACATAAGGTCTCGCTCTTGAGGCGCCATGATAGGATCATCCCAATCAATAATGTAGAAATGCCCTCTTTTATCTATAAGCACATTTCCAGCATGAATATCCGAGTGACAAAGCACAAAGGGGACTGATTCCTTTTGTGCTACTTGAGCCAACTGCTCTGCACGTTCAACCAACTGACGAATCGTCGTTAAGTGCTTCATAAAAAGTGAAAGAAACTCATTGGAATCAGTTGAGTCCGATTCTATAAGAGAAATCAGTGTCCGAACAGCTTGGCGCCATTGGGGTGAAAATATTTCTCGTCGAACCTTGGCTTGAACTGAAGAAGGCACGTTTATGCCATGAATGCGTCTCATAGCCCTGCCAAAAGCTATCCACTGATTTTTCGTTAATTCTCGGCGAAACCCATCCTTACCATTGATGTAGGGAGACACTATAACTGTATAATTTCCAATTGTTTCAACTTCCCCTCCAGCAAGTGTCTTGATAACAGGGATGATATGCTGAACATCTGCCTTACCGAGGAAGTCCATTACGATGGACGGGACGCTTGGGGCGCTCCTCAACTTTACTTTAACAAAATAGGGGGAATGATTCAGCGCTTCTGCCTTATAGATAGCTGCATCCATATCTGCCCCTTTCAGAAGAGGTGTAAGCAAAGATATTTCAATGCCATAGCTTACTTTAAGGCAATCAATAATTTGCTGTGGCGAAGACAGTAGGTTTTCAGTCATCTATAAAATATACAAGAACATTCCTAGCCTAAACTCACGCCCCCGGGAGCTCTATCATAATTTCATTCCGCCTCATGAAAGGTAAGGTCCAAGGTGGATTATAGAAAGCATAAATTGGATCTCCAATGCCTTCTAACTTGTTTTGCGCTAGATAGGCTTGAAGCTCTTGCAAATGTTTTTTGAGGTTTTCTTCGGTTGAAGAACCAGAAAAGCGAATGACAACAAATTTTTGCCCAGGGACTGAAAGAATCTCAACCTTCTCATCGACAGGCTTTGGCAATGTTTCTAAGGTGTATTCCGCAGGCATAACAAACCGAACACGCCAATATTGATCCATTTCTTTTTGCTGGGTTACAGGTGCGGTCATCGCAATTTTTTTGCCTTCTTGTTGCGTGACAGGTGCGGTCATGGCGATTTCTTTATCATCTTTATTGTTCCCAAAAATGAAATCAGCGAGCATCCGAAAGCCCTTGGATATGGCATCCTTTCTCTCCCCTTCAACCAAAACTTGCGCAACAAGTGTCGGCTCATACTGACGAATTTCAATATCGCCTGAAGATTCGAGGACTTTGTATTCAGGTTCATCCACTTGGCTCATAATTGTCCCACTCAATGCAAAGGCTGCTATAAGTATTATAATAAGCCCTAAAGTAATCCATATGGTTTTCTTTTTCATTTTGAAGCCTCCCGGCAAAGTTTTATGTTTTTCTAATTATAGAGACTCTATAATTTTGCGACAAGAGGGCGATATTCTTGGGCAAGGTGGCTCAGGCTTTTCATCTTTAATAGGGTGATAGGCGAGTACTCGAACCTGATCCTCAACGTCAGCGTAAACGGTATAATTGAAGCCAGCCTTTTCTAAAAGTCTTATAAAAGGTTTCGAATAGGAAAAAAAACCAACTAAATAGCTTGGCAGTGTTCGCTCGAAAGGGAGTTTTTCTCGACGCGCACGAAGAGCTGACACAAATCTAACCACATCTTTTAAAGCATGAACAATTTCATCTTTTGTACAATCGTCTTTGAAGATGGGTAAGAATGTAGCTATTCCAGCTTCATTTTTATCTTTGACAAACGAAAAAATCAGTGGCTCTAAATCAGCTGCAAATACAGGCAAACTACCCAATTGTACGTAGCCTATAAGAGTCGGAGACTGATCTTGTTTTGTCGAAGTTATGCCGAAAAGATGATAAATGCTCCTTTGTCGATTATTTCTCTCAAGATTTTCTTCTTCAAACCATTTGCGAAAATCTCTTCTGACCAGGCTGCCCGTTTCATACCCGGGAATATCTTTTTGCCTGCTTGCTTTTTTTACGAACCGAACAAAATGCTGATAATCTTGTGCTTGTACTGTCTGAAATTTGTGATTTTCAAAATACTGGGTATAGTCCATGTAGCTTTTTGATTTATGTCTGGCAGCATAAACTCCTTGAGCCATCGCCAAGATACAGATCACTGCAACAAAATATAGAATCTTATGCATAAACATTTCGTCCTTTGATTTCCTGACTCCTGTGTAATGAATGATCTAAAAAATAACAAGGTGTTAATGGGCAAACCTATTCTACCCTTGACAATACCCCCCTAAGTCGCCATCTCTTGAACAGGTATTCACAAGAATAAGGAATCTGTCATATGAACGCTATTCTGTTTCCCGGGCAAGGGTCACAAGCTATTGGCATGGGCCGCGAGGTTTATGATGCTTTTCGTTGTGCAAAGGACGTATTTCAAGAAGTGGACGAAGCTCTCAGTCAAAATCTGACGAAAATCATTTTCGAAGGTCCAGACAGTGACTTAACATTGACTGAAAATACACAGCCAGCACTGATGACCGTGAGTATGGCGCTTATCCGTGTATTGGAAAAAGAAGGAAAATTGAACTTTAAAGATATGGCCAATTTCACAGCGGGTCACTCTTTGGGACAGTACACTGCTCTTTGTGCTGCAGGATCTCTTACTCTTGCCGACACAGCACGCCTTTTAAAAATTCGGGGACAAGCCATGCAAAAAGCCACACCCGTGGGTGAAGGTGCTATGGCAGCCATTTTAGGCTTGGATATGTCAGATGTTGAGCAAATCGTTAAAGAAGCCGCTCAAGGCCAAGTCTGTGAAATCGCTAATGATAATAGCCCTGGACAAGTCGTGATTAGTGGCCACAAAGAGCCCGTTGAGCGCGCGATCGAGATTGCCAAAGAACGCGGCGCGAAACGCGGCCTCCTCCTGAACGTAAGTGCCCCATTCCATTGCAGCCTCATGAAACCTGCCCAAGAGAAAATGGCGGAAGCTTTTAAAAATGTACCCGTTGCTGATCCTTGTATTCCGATCCTTGATAACGTGAGTGCTGAAGCGGTTGATAAGGGAGACCAACTTACGAAATGTTTGATCGAACAGGTTACAGGTCGTGTTCGTTGGCGCGAAGGCATTGCCGTGATGGAGGCCAAAGGCGTCACAACGACTATTGAAATTGGCGCCGGCAAGGTTCTGACTGGTCTAACCAAGAGAATTGCGCCGTCCTTAAACGCCATTGCACTTAACACCCCAGATGATATAGAGTCTTTCCTCAAGAAAGATATCGCAGCCTAAAGGAGGAACCATGTTTAAACTCGCAGGAAAAAAAGCGCTCGTTACTGGCGCCACAGGTGGACTCGGCGCAGAAATTGCCCGCGCTCTTCATAAGCAAGGCGCACATCTTGTAGTTTCAGGAACTCGAAAAGAAAAACTCGATGCCCTTGCCAAAGAACTTGGCAGTAACGTCACCGTTATTCCTTGTGATTTATCCAGCGCGGAATCAACCCAAAAGCTGATTCCTGAAGCGGAAGCCGCTCTCGATGGTTTAGACATCCTTGTTAACAATGCGGGTCTCACCCAAGATGGCCTCATGATGCGCATGAGCGACGAACAGTGGGGCAAAGTTATTGAAGTGAACTTAAGTTCAGTCTTCCGCCTATCTCGCGATGCCATCAAGGGCATGATGAAAAAGCGTGCGGGACGCATTATAAACATCACCTCCATTGTCGGCGTGACTGGAAATGCAGGACAAGCGAACTATGCGGCTTCTAAATCTGGTCTTATTGGACTTTCGAAATCTCTTGCTGCTGAAGTTGCGAGCCGCGGCATTACCGTGAACTGCATTGCCCCTGGTTTTATTGAATCTCCTATGACCGACGTCCTCAACGATAAGCAACGCGAAGCTATCCTAGGTGAAATCCCACAAGGGGCGATTGGCTCCCCTGATGATATTGCTGCAGGTGTTGTGTACCTCGCAAGTGATGAAGCGAAATATATCACCGGACAAACGCTGCATATCAATGGCGGCATGGCGATGGTTTAAATCCTTGAATGGGGCCGCTGGCACCATGCCTCTACCATAATTACTTCAAATACTTTAAATGTTAACTTGAAGTTCTATTTTTTTTATTTTATTGTCTTCTAGTGTTTTTATATTGGGAGATCATATGCTTCGATCATTTTTTATATTTATTGCCTTTACAGTCATTTTTTCTTTCTCAGCAATCGCTATAACTGGCTCCATCTATGCCCCTGGCACCTACGACCCGCAACATGAATCTCGCCTTCGAGTTATCAGAAAAGCAGGAGCAGACCCCAAGGGCATTGATCAACGGCCCGATGTTCCACTGATGAGGCAAATCACCAAGCTTGTGGGCCCTGGTTCAAGGAAAGAGCGCACTCAAGAACTGAATACTTTGGTTAACGCGAGGATAGACACTCCTTACAGCGAAACGAATGCACCTGCATTACGCACTGCCATCGCTCAAGGCATCACTGGCCCCAATGATCCCCTCGCACGAAAAATTGCCTTGATAAGAGCTGCACAGTACTCTTCACACTGTTTTACTTGGCTTATAAATGATGGATTACTGACGGAAAGTACCCCCACTGAACTCATTGAACCTTTAGTGAAGAGCACGTACCGTGGAGATTACAGAATTGTCTTTCGTATGCATCGCTTGGGACACTTAAGGTTGTCCCCAGATATGTCTGAAGGAGAAAAATTATCATCTATAAGCACCCTTGAGACCATTGCTGCAACCGATAGCTTATCCATTTTTTCACGAGAGCCTTTGGATAAAGACCAAGAAAGTAGCGGCCCAGACAGTTTGCTAAGTCTTCTCCTCGATTCTCACTTCGATCAAACCATGCGCCATCGAGTTGCTGTCGCTATTTATAACTCGATAGCTCAACATACGGACGAAGAGTGGCCACTCGTTCTTACAGAATCCCCTCAGGTTGCCGTCGCTATTTATAACTCGCTGGCAATATATACAAACGGAAACTGGACTCTTGCTCATGCACTGGTTAAAGGAATGAGCTATGTTCAAATCCTAAAGTTAGTTAAAGCCCTAAAGCAAATTGACAGCTCCAATACAGGCCTCCGAAAGTTCCATCTTGATAACATTGTGGCTCTACAACCATGGACATGGGGCCCTAATGGAGGGCAGACTCCTGAAGCTATTGTTTCCTATTTCCAACGCATGGCAGGTATGACCTTCTATACAGGGAAGCTTAAGCACAATTCTATGCTACTTAAGCACTATTCTATGCTATATCATCCACTTTTCATTGATTTTGCTCGGCATCATGATTTCATTACAAGCGAGGAGTCTGCCGAAATGGAAAGAGTTTCTCGCAATCCGGAATTGCAAAGAGCTGATTTGACACCTCTTGAAAAATACATGCAATCTTTATTGTCATTTTTTGAGGCATACCTACCTCCTACTGAAGTTCTTGACTGTACTATTCTTCGCAATGAATTGGAATCTTTTGTTTCAGAGGAGCACCTGAAGTCCTCACAAGAGCTGCAGCAAAGAGCTTCGGACGCAAAGTCCTTTTAGATGAATGGGATCAACTGCCCTTGATGAACGATGAAACCTATCGTCTCATGGGAAATTTTAGTCACCTTCCTTCTCTCACAAGAATAAAAATCATGAAAGAGCTAATGCTTTTGAACGGTCCACTCTGTTGGGAAAAACGTTGCGAACCCTCCCAATTCAATAAAGTACTTATGGCTACGAAAGGAATATCTAAGGAATGGGAACAAGTCGAAGCAGATGACCTTTTCAGAATCATAGAACTTTCGAAAGTAGAAGCAGCAAAATTTATAGATTTGTCAGATCTAAAAGGGTTACAAGATTTAAAGAAACGGATGGAATATGCTGGAAAGTTACAAAGACGAAGGAATATCCAAAAAGTAAAGGCAATAGTATATCGTGAGAAACAACTTACAACCCATAGAGCTTATACATTCCAAGGGTTGAATGGCAGAGGACCGGTCAATCCTCGATTGAATTCCACTCCACATCCAACAACCCGAAAACTCCTTAAGCAGAGAAGGAGAGAATGTAGGAGAGATTTATTCGGGGTCCATTCAACAGGTGGAAATATCATACAAATGGTCGTCTATTGAGACTGAGCATCACCTGAATATTATAATAATACCCCTTGGCCTCTTAAATATTATTTAATTTTATGATTTCTATATTTATTAGACAAAAAAATTTTATTATGAAATTAAAATCACTGACACTCTATCTAACAAACCCTTGAAGTTAAATCATAAACATAAATCAGCACATATTCAGTGAAAGCGCTACTTAAAAATCAAATACAGTGACCTGAAAGGTAATGTCCATTTTGAAACTCCCACGATCCATTATGGTACGTATATATGTAATAAGGTTATATTAACTGTTGCGAAAAAGGGCTCGAGTTGCTCGATCTAAGCAAAGAGCAAATAGGCTCATTTCGTTTTCTTAGGACCTATTTTGCAAGAATAAAGCTTTTATAATTTTTTGCGTTTCTTTTTAGGCAGCCCACTCTTAAGTGTGAGTATGCGTTTACGAAGCTGGTGGTGGAGCTTGTCCCCTCTGCGATTATATAGCAACGAATTAGTTTTAGCCTTTCTTAGGTCTGGTGTAGATAAGACTGCATCAACTGACGCATCCATATTATTTCCTTTCGCTTCATAGCTATGAAGCCAAGAACCTGAGGCCCGTTGATTTTCATGGAGAATATGCTGAAGGGGAATCTCATTTGAATATGCATTAATAATCATCTCCCATAATGACAACGCTCTCAATTTGACTCTTTTATTAGAAGCGTCATTATCATCAAGCAATCTAATGGAAACATGCTTACCCTCAACTCTCGGCTTTCCATTCTTTTTCATTATTTCCTTTGTAGGTTGTCTATCAAGAGCCTCAATCCCTTCTTGAGGAACGCCAAAATAAGGCTGAGTTACCCAGGGCTTAAGATTTCCCATGAGCTTAGAAAAATATTCATCAAAGCCAAATATATCCATGTTGCCTATATCAAAATTTGCCCCTTTTTTGGGAAGAACAAAAACCTCTCCTTTTAATTTTTCCAAGGCATTTTCAAATGCATTGGCAAGTTTAACTCTGTAGCTTTCTGGCATAAATCCAAATGAGTCTTGAGAGAATGCAATTGCTTACAGAATTGCTTCAAATGAATAAGGATTTCGCAGGAAAAAAAGACCCCTTTTGGAATCCTCCTTATTAAAGTTGTTTTCGATTGTTTTTAGACATCCCCAAATTTGCATTGCTAAGGAGCGGTACTCCAAATAATCAACAAGATCTCCTGAAACCAAAAAAGCTTCTTTAGAAAAAAAGTTCTCATTAAAAGTGAGAGTATTTATAAAAGTAAGTTTCTGGCAGAAATACAAATAATAGGCACAGCTATAGGAAAGCGTGCTACCCTTTAAGCAATTAAGCGCTCTATAAATAGAATCATATGTATAACCAATCCACTCTGAGGAGGCCAAAAAAAGATATGTCACTGCGCCATGGAAATCATGATCAGCATTTTGCTCAACAAAATCCTTTAAATCACTACCCTGTCGGGATTGGATCAAGTCGAAAAAACTCTCTTCAATAGGTAAGCCAACCCTCGTCATAAATGACTTTACCTCAGTCCCATTTAAGTGCACTTCTTCCTCAGAAAATGAGCTAGCTGTCAAAGAAGAAATACTCCGATCATAGGCCGGAGCACTACTAATAGGAGTGCAGAATTCTATTTCTTCATCAGGCTCCATAGCTCTCGCCAAATTCACCAATGAAAGAAAAAGTAAAAAAAACCTTAAAACCATGAAACCTTCTTACAATATTTCTACTCATCTTTCATCTAGTGAAATTTTTATCATTTATCAACTGCATTAGCATTATTATTATTTTAATCGGGGCATTTATGTCTCACTCATTTTGTCTTAACAAGCTAAAAATAGGTGTTACGTATTGATTTTCAATCTATCATTCTTAATAGAAATCTAGTAAGCAGTTGAATAACATGTATTTTTTAACACTTGGCTAGCCAGGAAAGAAAGAGTATGGTACCTACCCATACGGAAGAATAGGTTGAACTTAATCGGCCTATTATTTATAAATTATGTAACAACCTAAGGAAGAGAATTGAAATGAGTGACGTTGCAAATCGCGTAAAGAAAATTGTTGTTGAACATCTTGGCGTTGACGAAGACAAAGTTACAGACAACGCAAGCTTCATCGATGATCTAGGCGCAGACAGTTTAGACACTGTTGAATTGGTTATGGCTTTTGAAGAAGAATTTGGTTGCGAAATACCAGACGACGCTGCTGAAAAAATTATAACCGTCAAGAATGCAATTGATTACGTTCAAGAGCGCGCTTCTAATTAATCTAAAGGATTTTTTCCATGCGTCGAGTCGTTGTCACCGGTATTGGTCTTGTCACACCTCTAGGTAATGGTGCTGAAACATCATGGGAGAATTTGATCAATAGCAAGTCAGGAATTCGACGCATAGAAAGTTTTGACACAGAAGCTTACCCATCGAAAATCGCCGGCATTGTTCCCCAAGGAAATGATGAAGGGCAGTTTAACTGCGAGGACTATATCTCCCCTAAAGAGCGGAGAAAAGTTGATGATTTTATCCTTTATGGTATAGCTGCAGCCGATGAGGCTCTGAAAGATTCAGGGTATGTAGCCGAGACAGAAGCCCAAAAAGAAATGACAGGCGTCATGATTGGCTCAGGCGTCGGTGGGCTTCCCAAAATTTATGAAGCTTCAACAATGTTGAGAGAAGGTGGGCCAAGAAAGATTACGCCTTTCTTTATCCCCTCCTGTTTAATTAATTTGGCTTCCGGCCAAGTTTCTATACGACATGGCTTCAAAGGCCCTAATCATGCGGTTGTCACAGCCTGCTCGACAGGTGCTCATGCTATTGGTGACGCAGCACGATTGATTCAATGGGGCGATGCAGACGTCATGGTCGCTGGTGGAACTGAAGCTTCTGTCTGTGAAATTGGCGTTGCTGGATTTGCGTCCTTGCGCGCCCTTTCAACCAATTTCAATGATGAACCAGCAAGAGCATCACGTCCTTGGGACAAAGACCGTGACGGTTTTGTTATTGGCGAGGGAGCGGGAGTTGTCATCCTTGAAGAATACGAACACGCCAAAAAGCGCGGGGCAAAAATATATGCTGAAGTCTTAGGGTATGGTCTTACTGGTGATGCCCACCACATTACGGCTCCTGCAGAAGATGGTAATGGGGGCTATCGCGCTATGAAGGGTGCACTCCGCCATGCAAAATTGAATCCGGAAGACATTGGATATGTGAATGCTCACGGGACCTCCACACCTATGGGAGACATGATCGAGCTCAATGCCGTCAAAAAGCTTCTTGGAAATAACACATCTCAAATAAGTATGTCATCCACAAAATCAGCTATAGGGCACCTTTTGGGTGCAGCTGGTGGTGTGGAAGCGATCTTTTCAATCCTTGCCTTAAGAGATGGTATTATGCCTCCAACTTTGAACCTTGATAATCCATCCGAAGGCACAGAAGACCTTGACCTAATACCTCACAAGGCCAAAGAGAAAAAGCTTCAATACGTTATGTCGAACTCCTTTGGATTTGGCGGAACAAATGCTTCCTTGGTCATGGGTAAGATTTAATCATCAGTTTTCTCACCTGTCATTTTTTAATCCAGCTAAATCCTTACGCTAAAGATCAATTATTGATTGTTTAATCTCCTCATCTCCTATTTTTTCCTCTTCTGATTCGCTATTGGGCGTTTACCATTTCTTCTTCCGACAGATTTAATATCATCTCTTTTTTATTGACATAGTTTATGCATCTCTTCCCGTATACAATCATTCTATTTAATGTTTTAAAATTATTTTGCTTTGTATTTCAATAAAAATGACGGTAAATTCAAGAATAGGTGGTTGTATGAAAATTGAATTGAATCCCAAACTTCTTACTTATCTCGCCCTTGGATCTATAGGAAGCTTTCTGAATTTCTCATCTTATGCAGGAAGTGAGCTTTCCCTTCCCGCAATTGATGAAGAAGGCACCGAAAGAAGACCTCGGAGTAGTCGTTCTGTTGTTCCTGGCTCATTTAATCCAGCCACCTCAGACTGTGTTGGATCTGCCTTTCCATCCTTTAATGCTACCGCGCTAGTTGAGGGATATATTAACTCACCGGAAACCTCCCAAGCCCGGCCACTTCTTTTTGGCAGGAGGATTTAGAACCTTTCAACAAATTATGGAGGGGACATACAATGGAAAGATGGACTCTGTTGTGTCACTTGTCGTAGAGCATTTTGGGGGAAAGGCTCACCGTAGCAATCACAATGTATGGCACTTTAAGAGTAACAGTTTGGGCAAGCAACGCCAGATATTCTGGAATCTTGATATGCCTCAAATTGATGATTCTTAATTGGAATAGGTTTTTCCTGTTCCATGTAACTCTTTAAAAAGAATAAAAAGCAAAAAAGGAAGCCCCTTATCAAATCGAATGAAGTCGTCTATGCTGACCCCACCAATGTTCGAGTTTAAAGGTAAAAATGAAAAACCCACTGAAATTAGAAAACAATAAACTGTCTTACTGGCTATTTAGCTTCTTTAAGGCTTTTCTTATCACAGGTACTCTCCTCAGCGTTGGCGCTACATATTGGTATCAACTTCCCAATGATAACCCTAAAAAAACGATAGTTATCCCTAAAAGTGCTTCTCTCTCCCAAATTACTTCTCTTCTAACAAACGAGAATATTTTAAATTCCCCCTTTCTTTTTCGAGTTACTGCCTTCATCAGTGGGTCCTCAAGAAAGTTGAAAGCCGGAGAATATATTATCCCTCCTTCTATTACACCATCACAGCTGATTTCGATCTTAAAATCAGGGGAAGTTGTTCTTCACTCCATCACTCTTATCGAAGGCGAAACAAGCCACCATTTCACAGAAAAGCTCAGGAATAATGTGGAGTTTTCGGGAGACTGCAAAGTTCCTGCAGAAGGCAGCTTGCTCCCAAATACATACCACTTTGCCAAAGGCACGGATCGCGAAGTTGTATTAAACCACATGCAAAATGCCATGAAAACCGCCTTAGAGAGTTTAGAGCCAATAACATTAACGAAAAAGGAACTAGTAACCCTGGCTTCTATCGTTGAAAAGGAAACATGTCTACCCCGAGAGCGTCCGATTGTTGCGGCCGTATTCTTGAATCGATTAAAAAAAGGAATGCCCCTCCAAGCTGACCCTACTGTTATTTACGCCCTGACTAAGGGAGAATGTGACTTAGGCCGCGCATTATGTCGAACTGACCTTAAGATTGAATGCCCATATAACACCTATACACAAAAAGGGCTCCCTCCTTTACCCATTGCAAATCCAGGCTATGCTTCACTAAAAGCAGTTGTAAATCCTGCAAATGTTGATTTTCTGTTTTTTGTAGCTGATGGAACGGGCGGCCACATTTTTGCCACGAGCTTGAAGGATCATCAAAAAAACCATGCGGCTTGGCGGATTAAAAGGAATGAAATTAGTGGAAAAAAATGATTCCTTCGCGGAATTAAAGACCGCTTTACTGTACATGAAAGTGGGAGAACTGAAGGCAACCTGCCTTAAACTTAACATCCCTGCCAAAGGTCAAAAACCACAACTTATCAGCAATATCATATCGTTCCTGCAAACTGGAACTATTCCCCCACCAAAGTCTATTCCGTCCAAATCAAAAGCGCAAAAAGGAAAGAATTATCCTTTGGCTCCCGATACATTGATTGTTAAAGGTAGCTACAAGAATGATGCAGATACACGCGCATTCTTTAAATCTCTTGTTGGCCCTCATTTTCACTTCACAGCCTTTGGGCAAGATTGGATTAAAAAGAAATGGATGGAAGGAAACCCCCCGACCTATAGAGAATTTGCTGACTTTTGGGCTAAAGAGTATCTAGCTCGTAAGAACCGCAAGGCAGAGCCTAAAGAAGAATGGGCTTATCTCAACTTTATTCAATCCTACCATGCCAAACATCCCAACACGCATCGGCAAGAAATGGCTGACGCTTGGAAGGTTTATCGGGAAGAGCAAGCTGAACAGGCTCAGCAACTCATAGAATCACTTTTAAGGACAACAGACTAAAACCATGAAATTTTTATTTCTTCTCTTTACCTAGATCTGACTGCTTACAGCGCCTTTGATACACGAGAAAACGTCATTGCACGTAAAGCTGAAGACTATTAAAAGGGTTCTTTTACTCTATCTATGAGATTCAAAAAAGTTCCCTCAATGGAAATAAATCAAACACATCTCAATTAAGATTCGGTTGGAAGTCAGCACAAGCTTGACCAGGCTCTAACTGGCCCTTTACACCACAAGGTGTCCCTTTCTCTCCAAGATCACATCCACATTTTTCACGGCATCTATTCGTAGAATGTTTTGGTTTTTTCCAAAATTGTACTTTGTCGCTCATGCTATTCATCTGCGATTTCAGTCCAGATAGATAATCTTTTACCTCTGATGATTTAAACTGCTTATTAAACGCATCCTCGATCGTTTTGTAGGAAGAGCTCAACGCATTATGTGAATAAATATTCTCCATTATTGATGTATTTGCAGCGTCTAAAGCATCAGCAATAGTTTTATGCTTAGTGAAGTCCTTGTTGTTCTTCAAAAATTGAACAGCATTAGCAAATTGCTTAACAGCATTAATGTAATTTGTTTTAATTTGCTGACAAGTAAAAGGCGATGTTGCTTCTGTATTTTTGCTTAACAAAAATGCAAGAGTTAAAATTGAATATAATAAAACGCATCCAATTTTTTTTGTATTATATTGCACGTCATTGCTTCCTTTTTTTGTATTTGCCTCCGCGTTAATTCATATAACGCAGGGTCATATCTCAAACTCAAATCACATGATAAAATGAAAATTCTTAAGATTCACTTAATGCCGCGAGCCAATATCCCGATCTTCCTTTGCACCTCTCACCATGTGGGTTAACTCATCACAGGAAACTAGCTTTCCATTTTTAAAACCAAATACAGCAACGACAAGCACTTCGATCTCACGGCCATCCTTTTTAATGCCATGCGCCAAATGACGGGTAGCAACTTTGTCACCTTGCGTCACAATATCTAAGAACTCAATCTCTAACGAACTAAGTGATTTATGGAGGTCCGCCATATGAGCCAGAAACTCTTCATAATTTAATGTCTTGCCATCAACATGCTGCACATATTCCTTTGAATAGTATGGATCAAAGTCAGCACGGGTTGACGACATATTCATGAGCCCTTTTTGGAATGCCTGCATAAGGATTTCAACATTGTGGTCTTCCGATGCAAGATTGCTACGAGAAGAATGCGAATATTCTATAGGTGTTTGAGATTCATTAGCCTGCAAACTCCCAGCGCTGGCGATAAGAGCACCACTCAAGAGCAGAGTAGAGAGATAAAATTTAGTTTTCATAATAAAATTCCTTTCTGATTTGAACAAATGTTCAATCTTTTTAGTTTCGATCAAATGGACTACGGTCATAAGCATATCTTTGCTTACCAACGACAATGTCTTTTCGTGATTCTGCCTCCGCGTGAGGAGAAAAAGAACAGATAGAAAAACATAATACTAACAAACACTTCATAACTCTTTCCTTTTACAGTTAAAATAGATTGAACGTTCGTTCAATTTAAATATAGAAGATATACTCTTTCATTTCAAGTGTCAACAAAATATGTTGAATGATCGTTCAATGTGTGTCATAAGTCCTTATTGTCGAAAGGATATTTTTATGGATAAAACAAAACCTCGCCAAGAAACAGCCGATAAGATTTTAAAGGCAGCCACTGATGTTTTTGTTGAGAAGGGCTTTGAAGGGGCTTCCATTAACGACATTGCTAATAAAGCCAAGATTAATAAAAGCCTGATTTATCATCACTTCAAAGATAAAGAGAATTTATGGCAAGAAGTCAAAATCAACTTATTTGAGCAATACACCCAAGCGGGCATATCCTCTCTAGAGATTTCATCCGACCTTCCCTTCCAAGAATTTTTGTCTCAGGTTTTGACACAACGCTTTCATTTTTACAAGGACAACCCTTCCATTGCGCGGCTTGTGACATGGCAAAACTTGGAAGCGGTTGGAAAGCAAGTTAAAGGGATTGGTAACCCAAAGCTGACATCACTTGCATCCCAAATTGAAGACTATCAAAGACGCGGGGAAGTCCGCCAGGAGCTCAATCCTGAAATGGTGAGTTACATGGTTCTCTATTCAGCCTCATCGCCTTTTATCGAAACACCCCCTTTTTTCAATGAAGTAAATGAAGAGAAAAACCAAGAAGGCTACCTGAAAATGATGATTGAGGCCTTGTATCTTGCGTTTACGACCCACCCACCGCAAAAGAACCTGAGCCCCTTGTAGTTGCAGGCCTCACTCAAATAAATCCGCGATCGGTTGGCATTATTTATTGATGCTGTCTTCTCTATCGCTCGCTCGCAACAATGCAGTTTTACTGATGTTTCGTGATCACGAACCAACCAAAGTATTGGCAGCGGCAGGATTGGCAATTCAGATATATATATATCTTTTTCAGATATTTTTTTCACTATTTTTACTTCCGGATAGCTTAGCTAAATCTTCCTCACTATTATATTTGGGCTTTGCTAAACCAATTTGTGGAAGCTTTAATTCTGATACGATTGAACCTTTTAGAGACTCATCTTTTTTGGCAGTTTTGACGGCACGAACTAATTGTATGATACACTTTTGTGCAAGCTGATCTACTGTAGGTCCAAGCCAAAAGGTCGAATAAACTCCCCTTTGCATCTCGCCTTTCAACCAAGGGAAATTTCCTTGAACATACAACTTATTATCAACGATTAAGATTTCACTTGGGAATTTGCCACAGTTATAGACTGAAATGCCCTCTGGCAAACAAGGAGTTAACTGCCCCTTTATTTGAAGATGGCCTCTAAAAAAATATAGCCTCCCTACATGACTCGTATACACGGTTATGTCTATTGTCTTTTTCTGGTTATTTAACAAAGGAAAGAAAGTTTGGTGCAAAAATGAACGTGAAACATGCGACGATACAATAACAACAGAGCTTTCTGCTGACATCATCTGATTCACAAAAAATGCCAAGTGCTGTTCAGACGAGTTTAATATGCCTGATTCTGTGATAAGTCGTTTATGGCTTTTTTGTCGTTCCCCTTCTCGCTTACAGGCTTCTATAAATCGAACTGATTTAATGGTTGGCTTCTTGGGTGTATAATGATTTTTCAACTCAACATCCATGGCCGAGAGTGGAGAAAAACTTATACACACAATTTGAAATATACACGCAAATATATATTTAGCTAACGTTTCCAATCCTTAAGTTATAAATATTCCCAATATATCCATAAATATGAACGATTTAATAATTCCATGCAAGTGCATACCAATTGATGTTGGGCCTCAAATAAAAGAAATTAATGGATTAGAAAGTTAGTGGGGGTGGCTATAAAATAGCCTCACGCCTCCCGCTGAAGACACTGTAGCAGCCCCCATCTGCTATTTGAATGCTATACAACATAGCATCTCCTTAAAAAAATAAAGTAGAACTTTAGTGGTTCGTTCTACTTTTGATGTTGTTTTTTAATTATTTAAAATAGGATTTGGGAGAATGATATGCTATAAAGGGTTAATAAATCGTTAATATATGGGGGATCGCATGAGAAAAATAATAACTGCTTCTTATCTAACAATTTTTTTGACTCTTTCTCGGACTCTATTTGCAGCTGATTCAGAACAAGTCTTTACCCTTCCACCTCTTCCTTATGAAATGAATGCTCTTGAACCTTATATTTCAGAGCGAACACTCACATTCCATTATGGCAAGCATCACAAAAGTTATGTTAAGAAGTTAAACAAGCTTGTGAAGGAAAAGAACCTACCCCATGCCTCACTCGAAGAGCTCATAAAAATGAGCGCCCACGATCCAAAACTTCAATCTGTGTTTAATAATGCAGCTCAAGATTGGAACCATATTTTTTATTGGTCTTCAATGACACCTAAAGGTGGCGGAAAACCCACTGGGCAAATCGCTGAACTTATTATGAAATCATTTGGAACCTATGAAAACTTTTACAATAAGTTCCACGAAGCTGGAACAAAGCTTTTTGGCAGCGGCTGGGTATGGCTTATTCAAGACCATGACAAGGACCTTAAAATTGTTACAACTCCTGACGCTGATCTCCCCCTAATTTATGGACAAAAGGCTTTACTTGTGTGCGACGTTTGGGAACATGCTTATTACCTTGATTACCAAAATAGGCGCAAAGATTACGTCAAAGTTTTCTTAGATCATCTCGTGAACTGGGATTTTCCAAATTTACTCTTAAAGCAGTGAACTCCTTATGGACAATTGCGATGTAAAGTTCACTCCCCTCCAGCCCAAACATTTTGCTCTTCTCGCTGATTGGATGAATCAAGAGCATGTTTGGCCCTGGTGGGGGGAAGGTAAAAATTGGTCTTTAGCCGACATTGAAAAAAAATATACGACCTATTGTGAGGGGTTCAAGGTATTAGGCGCAATCAAAAAGCCAATTCATCCTTTTATAATATTTTCTTCAACACAGCCTATCGGATTCATCCAGTACTATAATGCTTATGATTTTCCAAAAGAACAGGGTTACACGCTTGAAGGCTTACCCAGTAGTTTAGCCGCACTTGATTTTTACATTGGAAACCCAGCTTTCCTAGGAAAAGGCCTCGGCGTTCGAATTTTAATCAGGTTTTTAAAAACCTACATTGAACCCCATTATAGCGCTTGTTTTGTAGATCCTGAATCAAACAATACGCACGCCATCCGAACCTATGAAAAAGCAGGATTTGATCGCGTTAAAGAAAATGATAAGGGCATCCTTGAGATGATTAAAGTATTTTAGATTACTTTTTGTCATATTTTGTGACGGTTTCAGTAATTCTTTAGGTTGACCCATATCATGGAAATCCATAAAGTCCATGGCATGAATACATCATCAAAAAATACCAAGGATTCTTTACCTCAGATTGCTATCATCGGATGTGGCATGTGGGGAAAAAATTTAGTTCGTAACTTTGCAGAGCTCGGTGCTCTTTCAACCCTTTGTGATCATAACACTGACAAAGCAAATAAACTTGCAAAAGAATATGGAGTTTCCTCTTGCACCGAGGATGAAGTTTTTCAAAATGCTAACGTGGATGCTGTTGTTATCTCTTCTATTGCTCCCCTGCATGCTGAACATGCTGAGAGAGCCCTTCTTGCAGGGAAACATGTATATGTTGAAAAGCCTATGGCCTTGAGTACAAAAGACGCCAAAAAGCTGTGCGACTTGGCTAAGGAGCGAAATTTGGTTTTGATGGTTGGGCATATCCTTAACTATCATCCAGCTTTCATTGCTTTAAAAGAGAACCTGCCTGAGCTAGGGCCATTAAAGCACATTTACGCAAATCGTTTGGGAATGGGTCGTTTCCGAGATCATGAAAGCGTGTTATGGGATCTTGCAACACATGATGTATCCCTTATTTTATCACTGACACAAGAAATGCCAAAATCCGTTGATGTGGCTTGGCAGAGTTATCTAAAACCAAACAAACCTTCAAGTGCTTTGCTAACTCTTAACTTTTCAAGAGAATTAACAGCTCATGTCCACACATCTTGGATTTCTCCTTTTAAAGAACAAAAGCTTGTCGTTGTTGGTGAAAATGGTATCGCCATTTTTGACGATCGAAAACCTTGGTCTGACAAACTCCAAATCTCAACAGACTTTCTTCATATCCATGATGAAAAGTTAAGATCTAACAATAGTTTTGAAACGAAAACGATTCCTTTGACGGAGGGAGAACCTCTTAAAAATGAGTGTGCTCACTTTTTAAATTGTATTCAACGGAATGAAGAACCGCTGACATCTGGCTCAGAAGGTCTTCGCGTTACACAAATTATTGAAGAAGCTGAACAACTATATAAAAGAAGGTAGCCATGATCCCCTTTATCGACCTCACTCAACAACAGAAACGCTTACGTTCAAATATTGAGGCAGCATTTTCACGAATCCTTGACCACGGCGGTTATATTATGGGCCCTGAGGTTTATGAGCTTGAAAAACAACTTTCTGCATTTTGTGGAGCCAAACATACCCTATCTTGTTCTAATGGAACGGATGCCCTTGCGGTTGTTCTCATGGCTAAAAATATTGGCCCAGGTGATGCCATATTCGCCCCCTCTTTCACATTTGCAGCAACCGCTGAGGTCGTCGACTGGATGGGAGCAACACCTATATTTATCGATTCCCTTCCTGATACATTTAACATGGATCCTGAGAGCCTGATAAAAGGTATTTCTAAGGCGAAGGGCCTAAAGCTTAACCCGCGCGGGATTATCGTTGTTGATGTTTTTGGACAGGCCGCAGATTATGATACTATCAATACCATTACAGAAGAAAATGGGCTGTGGGTTATGGCTGATTCAGCACAAAGTTTTGGTGGAACCTACAAGGGCCGCATGATTGGTACATTGGCAGAGACAACAACAACCAGTTTTTATCCTGCAAAACCCCTCGGATGTTATGGTGACGGTGGAGCCGTCTTTACCGATGATGAACAACTTTACAACTTAATGCATTCCATACGCGTCCATGGGCAAGGCAAAGATAAATATGAAAACCTTCGTATTGGAATTAGTGGCCGTTGCGATACCATTCAAGCGGCAATACTCCTTGAAAAGTTATCTATCTTTCCTGAAGAAATAGAGCTTCGTCAAAAAGTCGCCGATCGTTATAACGAAGGACTTGCAGAAGTTGCTATCACCCCTCATGTAGAAAAAAACTGCCAGTCAACCTGGGCTCAATATACCGTGAAAGTTAACCCTGATCATAGACAGCAGATTATGGATCATCTCCATGAACGAGGTATTCCAACGATGATTCATTACTTGACCCCTCTGCATCAACAACAAGCTTACAAGAAATACCCAAGTGCAACGGACTCCCTTCCTGTTTGTGAGTCACTCTCTCAATCTGTATTTAGCCTGCCTATGCACCCCTACCTTGAGCAAGATGTTCAAGACTTAATCATTAAGAGTTTCTGTGAGGCTGTTCATAAGGTCGGCACAAAGAAAGTTGCTTAACCTAGGCTTTAATCTGTGAAGCTAATTCTTCAAAAAGAGCATAAATGCCGCTTGCATCTGTGCCGCCGGCTTGCGCCATGTCGGGCCGGCCGCCGCCACCTTTTCCACCAATGGCAGGAACAACTGCTTGGATGAGATTTACAGCATTGTACTGAGAAACCAAATCAGAGCTCACCCCTATAACAACCGAGACCTTCCCCTCATTTTCACTAACAACTGCATATACACCTGATTTGTGAGTAGCTTTCAATTCATCCACAATGGGTTTTAAATCCTTTGGCGGAATATCTTTTAAATGGCGCTTGATCAAAGGGATACCATTAACCATTTCAGGTTTTTGGGTATCAGCACCTCCTGATGAAGCCAAGCGTTGGCGAAGGGACTGGACCTCTTTCTCTGACGCCTTTCGCTCTTCCAGGATTTGTGCCAGCTTACCTGCAACTCCTGCAGGGGATACCTTTAACTGTTCTGCTAAGCCGATTACAATTTCTTCTTGGTCAGAAGCATAATCTTCAGCAGCCCTTCCTGTTAAAGCTTCAATACGGCGAATGCCTGCTGCGATGCCTGACTCAGAAATAATTTTGAAAAAGCCAATATCTCCCGTGCGGTCGACATGCGTTCCGCCACAAAGCTCAATCGAAAAAGGTTCTTCAGCACCACTTCCCATCGAAACAACGCGCACTTCATCCCCATATTTTTCACCGAATAATGCCAGCGCACCGACTTCACAAGCCTCATTTGGTGTCATGAGACGAACATTAACGGGCGAATTTAATCGAATTTGATCATTCACTTCATGCTCTATTTCTTTTAATTGCTCCGAGGTCAACGGCTTTGGGTGACTGTAATCAAAACGCAATCGATCTGGAGCAACAAGAGAACCTTTCTGGATAACATGATCCCCGATGATTTTTCGAAGTGTTTTATGCAATAAATGTGTTGCTGAATGGTTGGCACGTAGCATAGTGCGTCGATCAGCATCAACCGTAAAGTGCCCCGTTTCGCCAACTTTAAATTCGCCTTCAACTACAGATCCGTAGTGAACGATAAGATCCCCAAGCTTGCGTTGCGTATCTTCAACACGAATTTTACCTGTGGGTGTTTCAATGAGGCCTGTATCTCCCATTTGCCCACCGGATTCCCCATAAAAAGGCGTTTGATTGGCAATCACAAGCACTTTTTCACCTTGCTTTGCTTGGGTAACGGCCTTGCCATCTTGAATGATTGACTCAATGATGCCTTCAGCAGAGGTCGCTTTATAGCCTAAAAACTCAGAAGCCGTCATTTGATCACGAAGCTCAAACCAAATGCGGTCTGTTTTACTTTCACCTGAACCTGACCAAGCTGCCCGCGCCTCTTGCTTTTGCTTTTCCATGGCACGATTGAACCCCTTAATATCAACATCTTTGCCTTCGGCTTTGAGAACATCTTCTGTAAGGTCGAGAGGGAATCCATATGTATCATAAAGTTTAAAGGCTATATCACCGGGCAAGTGATCTTTAATCTTATGTGATTCTTCTGCGAGCAGCTTGAGCCCCTTTTCCAAAGTTTGGCGAAAGCGGTCCTCTTCAAGGTTGAGTGTTTCAACGATCAACGGTGTCGCCCGGTTCAACTCTGGATAGGCCCTCCCCATTTTTTCAACAAGGATGGGAACAAGCTGAGCCATGAGTGAGCCCTTGTATCCTAAAAGTTGAACATGGCGCATGGCCCGTCGCATAATCCGGCGAAGAACATACCCCCTCCCCTCATTCATGGGAAGAACACCATCAGCAATCAGAAAGCAACTAGAGCGCAGGTGATCGGCAATCACACGGTGAGAAACCTGGTTATTTCCAATAGCAGGAATCTTGGTGATTTCTTCTGAAGCTTCAATAATGGCCTTAAAAATATCTGTATCATAATTGTTGTGAACCCCCTGCAATACAGCAGCAATTCTCTCAATTCCCATGCCTGTATCGACGGATGGCTTAGGCAAGTTAATCATTTCACCCGAATCGAGCTGCTCATTTTGCATGAAAACCAAATTCCATATCTCAACGAAACGGTCGCCTTCAGCATCTGGACTGCCTGGGGGGCCACCTAGAATATCTGGACCATGATCGTAAAAGATTTCTGTGCAAGGACCACAAGGCCCCACATCACCCATTGTCCAGAAATTTTCAGCCTTGTCAGAGATCCGAATGATTTTTTCATCTGTAAATCCTGAAACCTTTCGCCAGATTTTTGCAGCTTCTTCATCGTCTACATAAACAGTAACAACGAGCTTTTCTGGATCAAGTCCCCACTCTTTTGTTATAAGAGTCCAGGCAAGTTCGATCGCTTCTTCTTTGAAGTAATCTCCAAAAGAAAAATTCCCTAACATTTCAAAGAATGTATGATGGCGCGCTGTATGGCCTACATTTTCAAGATCATTATGCTTTCCACCTGCCCTCAAGCATTTCTGTGCAGATGCTGCTCGCGAATAGGGTAGCGTTTCTTGTCCTGTGAAAACATTTTTAAATTGGTTCATTCCCGCGTTTGTAAACAAAAGTGTGGGATCATTATGGGGTATGAGTGAACTTGAGGGCACCACCTCGTGCCCTCTGTTTTTAAAGTACTCAAGAAAAAATGACCGAATATCGGCAGTGGTTTGCATGAGTGTTTATCCTCACGTTTTTTAGGCTGCTTCTTCGTCAGCGATTGAAGATTCTGACATTTCTTGATTCACCACGCCAATGTTTTGACGAATCGTTTTCTCGATTTCTTCAGCAATCTTAGGGTTATCTTTCAAAAATTGACGCGTATTTTCACGACCTTGGCCAATTCTTTGATCTTTGTACGAATACCAAGATCCTGATTTTTCCATAATCTCCGCTTTAACAGCAAGATCAATCAGCTCACCAGTCTTAGAAATTCCTTCTCCGTACATAATGTCAAATTCAACAACCTTAAACGGAGGCGCCATTTTGTTTTTTACAACCTTAACGCGGGTTTGGTTTCCAACCACTTCCTCACGATCTTTTAAGGACCCAATCCGACGAATATCTAAGCGCACTGAAGCATAGAACTTAAGAGCATTACCTCCCGTTGTTGTCTCTGGGTTTCCAAACATAATGCCTATTTTTTGGCGAATTTGGTTAATGAAGATCACCATACAGTTTGTTTTTGAAACAGAGCCCGTCAGCTTACGTAGAGCTTGGCTCATAAGTCGGGCTTGGAGTCCCATATGAGAGTCTCCCATATCTCCCTCAAGCTCTGCCTTCGGAACGAGTGCTGCCACACTGTCTACCACAAGAACATCGATGGCACCCGAACGAACAAGTGTATCTGCAATCTCGAGGGCTTGTTCACCCGCATCAGGTTGAGAGATAACAAGGTTATCCGTGTCAACACCTAGCTTACGGGCGTAAACAGGATCAAGGGCATGCTCTGCATCAACGAAAGCGCATGTCCCACCTGCCTTTTGCGCTTCCGCAATAGCATGTAAAGCAAGTGTTGTTTTACCTGAACTTTCAGGTCCATAAATCTCGATAATACGCCCTTTAGGAAGGCCGCCAATACCCAGCGCAATGTCAAGCCCAAGAGAACCTGTTGAAATAGAAGAAACATCAGCAACTTTCTCTCTTTGCCCCAGCTTCATCACAGAACCTTTTCCAAATGCTCTTTCAATTTGGCCGAGGGCGGCTTCTAGAGCTTTTTCCTTTTCCATAATATCATCTTCCCAGTAAATGTTGATCCATATACTCTATATTTCACACATGCTGCTGAAGTGCAATTCTAATTTATGGTAAATTAAGGAGGCTACACGAGAATCCCTTTTTCACCTTGAAGTTTTGCCACAACGACAGCTCCGCATGAGTCCCCAAAAATATTGACGCTCGTTCGCATCATATCAAGCACTCGATCAACGGCAAGAATGATACCAATTCCTTCAAGTGGAAGACCAACTGTTCCAAGTATCACAGCAATCGCAACTAGACTGGCACTGGGCACACCCGCAACGCCAATAGATGTTACAAGTGCCGTAAAAGCTATAATAAATTGCTGTGCAAAGCCGAGCTCTAGGCCATAGACCTGAGCAATAAACATAGCAGCAACACATTCATAAAGCGCCGTCCCATCCATATTAATGGTAGCTCCTAGGGGGAGAACAAAACTGGTTACACTATTTGAAACACCAGCTTTTTCTTCAACACACTCGATTGTCACCGGAAGTGCTGCCGAAGAAGAGCTTGTTGAAAAAGCTGTCATCACAGCCGGCGCCATGGCAACATAATGTTTAATGGGATTAACGCGCGCAATAAACTTCAAGATAAGCGGCAACGTCACGAAAAAGTGGACGGCTAATGCCAAAACAACGGTGAGGAAAAAAAAGATCAAAGGCTTGATAACTTCATATCCCGTTGTTGCTGAAATCTTTACAATTAAAGCAAAAACGCCAATAGGCGCAAAAGCAATAATTATATGGGTAATATTCATAATAATATCATACGACCCTTGCCAGAAACTTAACAAGGACTTACGATACGGCGATTTTAGTCGACCTAAACCATATCCAAAAAGGAGACTAAAAGTAATAATGCCTAAAAATTGCCCTTCATAAGCTGCGCCAATAATATTCGGAGGCAGCATTTTTAACAAAACATCAACCATACCTGTCAAGTCTGCACTCTCTATGGACTTTACCTGCGCTGGCGCCAAGTCTTCAAGCCCAAGGAGGTGGCTCATTTTCACACCATTCATCATCCCTGGTGAGATGATGTTGACAGCAACCAGGCCAACCAAAATAGCGAGAAAGCTTGTGAACATATAGTAGAAAAAGGTATACCCCCCCATTCTGCCTAATGTCTTTCTCGAAGAAATGTTCCCGACTCCAGCAATAATAGAAGAGACAATCAGAGGAATGACGATCATTCTTAGGGCGTTCAAAAACAAAGTTCCAATGAAATCAAAAATACCGATCAGCTTTGCACCAAGGGAAGGAAAATAGCTGAAATCAATACCTGCTCTCTCAAGCGACCAAAAGATCATCAACCCATAGGTCCCAACCTCTCCTGCCAAAATCTTGCCAACTACCCATCCGAAAAGGATCGCAATTAAAATTTGCCAGTGCAATTCGAGCCTAAGAATTTTCCTTATCATTGTTTCATGATACGCTTTTTTAGACATATTTTCCAGCTAACGTTTTAATATTCAATCATTTTTTAAAAAATTTTAAAAAGGGGTTGAAATGTGCTATTATATGATTAAATATAAAGAGGAAAGCAGGGCTTTCAAATCTAATACTTAAAAAAGTACCCCAAGCTGGAAATTTAAGTTTAAACATCAAGTAGAAGATAATATTAATGAAACAAGCTGGTTATTCCAAGCGATCTCAGAATCGTTCTTCTGATCGTCAAAGACATACACAAAGACACTCAAGTAATAATGATGGAAATGGAAAGGCACGCGGCAATCCACAGCAGTCGGTTGAAAAATACCTGACTCTTGCAAGAGACGCTGCCTCCTCGGGTGATCCTATTTCCGCAGAGAACTATTATCAATATGCAGACCATTACTATCGCATGGTTATGGCGAATCGCCCGCCCCGCCCAATGGTGCAACCGAAAAAGCCTCAAAAGAAGGAGACGCAACCAGTTGTCCCCGAAGCAAAACCTGAGGAAGCACCTGCGGCAACTCAACAAGCATAATAAAAACTTTGAAGTAAAAGCTTATCAATCAACGCTATTTTAGTCCTCAGGTAGTTCGTCAAACTTTTCACCTTCTTCTAATTCTACAGACCTATGAATTGAACTGGATGCTTGAAGTTTCATGATTGGAATGTCGAGTTCCATGGGCTCAGGCTCTCCAGCAAGTCTCCTGATGATGGATTCATTGGCAAGGCTATAATTGGGATGCTTACTATCCAATTTATTCCTATAGGATATTAAAGAGTCAATGCTCATACCTATCCCTAAGTTATACAAATAATCAAGAGCTTCAAACATATCTTTAGATTCTCCACTTCTGGTTAGGCTATATTCATTTTGAATTTTATTGGCGAGCCTGAGGCGTTGAGCAATATTATATTGTGATACAGGAGTCTCATCTGAAGGAGGATCGTAATAAAATGCATTTCCTGGCCATATAGAATTTCTTTGAATATACGTCAGGATGCACATAAGCTCCCTTTCCGGTAAATTTTTCCCTTGTATAGCCGTTTTTTCTATCAGTTGGTCAGGAATTTCCAGTGCCGACTTATGTCCTGATAGATAATTATAAGCACTCCAAAAACACCTATGAACAAGTTTCCCAGCCTCAAAGTCTATGAAAGAATTTTTCAAATATTTGAGAGCCAGCGCTAAATCTTGAAGTCTCTCAAGTCTTTTGTCAGGAATAGAGAAGTGTAATGTACCTTGAAAAAATATATTGTAGTCTTGAAACGTCTCAATGGATAAACGCATACAGCGCCAAATTATTCCATTAAACTGATAATTTAATAGGGTGTCACTTTTAGGGCCGTTAACCCATACCTTAGATTGGAGCATGGTTTTACCGAAAGGTATTTCTTTCAAACCTTGAAGTTGTTCAAGAGTTAAATCAAGGGGAGGCTCTGATAAATCCTTTTTGAATTCCGGATAAGAAGAAATGGTTTTAATTTGCTCTTGCTCACGAAACCGGGATAGTTGTTTAGAAGAGAAAGCAACATTTAAAAAATCACTTTTTCTTTCTGTTTGTTTGTCTAAATTTGTGTCATTAGATTCATTTCTATTGATGGTATTTATCGGAATACTTATCGAGAATGGCTGACTTAACATATCATGACTTTCATCGCCACCCCCAGGAACAGCTGACCCCATTGATGAAATGGAAAAAAATGAAACAGTGACAGCGGCATGAAATTTTAAATTGCGCATTATAAACACCCCTTACTATGCTTATTTAATTTTTATTTTTTTAACGGCCGATGTATATATCTTTAGAAAAATATCTTCAATATATATTCCCCACAAAAAGATATATTTTATTTGGAGTGAAAATACGCCATTAATTTTCTTTGAAAAAAGATTGTTGTCTAGATTTTCTTTCTTCAAATCATTACTTAAATAGCTGCGTATTTTTTGACTAAGCTTTTGTTATATCTATAAAAATTATACAATTGCATTTGTATCTAAATTGCCACACAGTAGACTAGCCTAGGAACCCCCCTACTCATTTTTACATAATATTAATATCATTTTATTAAACTAATATTTTACATTTACAATAGCTTTTCATGAAAGGCATGTCTGTTTTAACATTGGCATTCTTCAGCTTTTGTTTCATAGGAAGTGGCTTGAACGTAAATGCTGATTATCGTAACCGCCTACCATTGGTCCCTAGTGAGAGAATACCGAGAACGTCTCAAAGCTCACGAGTCAGATTTTACAGAAACTAAAGGGTTTGCAATTTCTCCCGAAGAGATGTCACCAAAAATGCAACAAGCCCCTACTGCCGGCGGCAAATAAGATAGGCACTCTTTATTTGAGAAAATTAAGATTGAAAGTTAAAAAAATTTTTCTCTTAACCTTTTTTCCACCCTTCATCATTACTATATATAAAAATAGGAGGGCATAGATCCCCCGCTTATAAGTTGAAAAGACATAAGAGAAAAAAAATGAATCTAAATCAATACACTGAACGCTCTCAAGGTTTTATTCAATCGGCCCAATCTCTTGCTCAACGGGAAGGGCACCAACGCATTCTCCCTATCCACCTGTTAAAAGTTTTGTTGGATGACGAGGAAGGCCTATGCGCGAGCTTGATTAAAACAGCTGGTGGCAACCCTGAAAAAGCTCTTGAGCTTACGACAGAAGACCTCAATCGCATCCCCATTGTGAGCGGTGATGGTTCCGGCCAAGTTTACCTGTCTCAAGAACTGGGTAAAGTTTTTGACCTGGCTGAAAAAGAAGCCAAAAAATTTGGTGATTCATTTATTACTGTTGAAATGCTCCTTATTGCTCTCACCCTTTCAAAAGATACAGATGCAGGGAAAGTATTGAGCACTGCGGGTTTGGACGCTGATAAACTCAATCTCGCTGTCGAAACCATGCGCAAAGGTCGCAAGGCTGATTCCGCATCAGCTGAATCTCAATATGATGCATTAAAAAAGTACGCGACGGACCTCACAGCTCTCGCCCGGAAAAATAAACTGGACCCCGTGATAGGCCGCGATGAAGAAATTCGCCGCACCATCCAAGTCCTCTCCCGTCGAACAAAGAATAATCCTGTCCTGATTGGCGAGCCGGGCGTGGGTAAAACAGCTATTGCGGAAGGCCTTGCCCACCGTATCGTTAAGGGAGATGTGCCGGAAGCATTGCGGAACATTCAACTGATGTCTCTTGATTTGGGAGCTCTGATTGCGGGTGCTAAATACCGCGGTGAATTCGAAGAACGTTTAAAAGCTGTTCTTTCTGAAATCACACACGCGGAAGGCGAAATTGTCCTGTTCATCGACGAACTTCACACCCTTGTAGGTGCAGGGAAAGCTGATGGAGCAATGGATGCGTCTAACATGTTGAAGCCAGCTCTCGCTCGCGGTGAGCTCCATTGTGTCGGCGCAACAACCCTTGATGAATACCGTAAACACATTGAAAAAGATGCGGCTCTCGCCCGCCGCTTTCAGCCAGTCTTTGTGGGTGAACCAACCGTTGAGGATACGATCTCGATTCTGCGTGGACTCAAAGAAAAGTACGAGGTCCATCATGGAATTCGTATTACAGACGGTGCTATTGTTTCTGCTGCAACACTATCGAACCGCTATATTACAGATCGTTTCCTGCCCGACAAAGCTATCGACTTAATGGATGAGGCAGCCAGTCGTTTGCGGATGGAAGTGGATTCCAAACCAGAAGAAATCGATGAGCTAGATCGGCGGATCATCCAGCTCAAGATTGAGCGCGAAGCTTTGAAAAAAGAGAAAGATCAAGCGTCTCAAGAACGACTCAAAAATCTTGAGAAAGAACTAGCTGACCTGGAGTCCAAAGCTAATGCCTTAACAGCCACCTGGACCACAGAAAAAGAAAAGCTGGCTGGATCTCAAAAAGTTAAAGAACAGCTCGACCAAGCCCGTGGGGAACTGGAAATGGCTCAACGCCAAGGTGATCTTTCCCGCGCAGGTGAGTTGATGTACGGCGTGATTCCTGATTTGGAAAAAAAATTGGAAGAGACGCAAAAAGAAACGCCAGAGACGATGATTCGCGAGGAGGTCACGGCCGATGATATTGCCTCCATCGTCTCGCGTTGGACAGGCATTCCTGTTGATAAGATGCTTGAGGGTGAGCGGGAAAAGCTTTTGCAGATAGAAGACAATCTCAAAAACCGAGTAATTGGCCAAGAAGAAGCGGTTTCGGCGATTAGCCAAGCGGTTCGCCGTGCACGCGCAGGATTACAGGACGTTAACCGCCCTATCGGTTCATTTATGTTCCTGGGCCCAACGGGTGTAGGAAAAACAGAGCTGACTAAGGCCCTGGCGGAATTTCTGTTCGATGATGATGCGGCCATGACCCGTATTGATATGTCTGAATTTATGGAAAAGCATTCAGTTGCGCGACTCATAGGCGCCCCTCCAGGCTATGTAGGCTATGAGGAAGGCGGAACGCTGACGGAGTCTGTTCGCCGCCGTCCCTACCAAGTTATCCTTTTTGATGAGATTGAAAAAGCCCACCCGGATGTCTTTAACGTCTTACTTCAGGTTCTTGACGAAGGCCGCTTGACGGACGGACAAGGCCGGACCGTTGACTTCCGAAATACGTTGATCATTCTGACCTCAAACTTGGGAAGCCACATCCTTGCGGAGCACCAGGGTGAACCGTCTGAAAAAGTTCGTAATGAAGTGATGGAAGTTGTCCGCGCCTCTTTCCGCCCTGAGTTTTTGAATCGTGTGGATGAAATCCTTCTCTTCCGTCGCCTTTCTCGCGAGGATATGAATGGTATCGTAAAGATTCAACTGAAGCACCTGACGACCTTACTTAAGGATCGCAAGATTACGCTTGATCTCGATGACTTAGCACTGACCTGGCTTGGGGATAAAGGGTATGATCCAGCCTATGGAGCCCGTCCATTAAAGCGGGTAATTCAACGCGAACTCCAAAATCCATTGGCGGTCCAAGTCTTAGAAGGCAAGATTAAAGATGGCCAAAAAGTTAAGGTGACTGCGAACGACAAGGGTCTGGTGATTAAAGGATAAATTCACTCTATGAAGTGCCATTCCATAGAGGGATGGCATTTTCAATAGACAACCTCCCTTCTATACTTTTAAATAGCCTCTGTATCACACGAGGGCCTCATGAAGTTTCGCATCCTTCTTTGCTTTTTCATTGTTCTTTTGGTTACCCATGCAAAAGCAACGCCACCAACTCAAGTCAATGCTTTACTTCCCAAATTTGAAGCTCTGATTAAAAAATCGATGAAGGAGCGGCAAATCCCTGGCATGGCTGTTGCGATTATTAAGGATGGCCAAGTTGTTTTTATGAAAGGGTTTGGCGTTCGTGAACGTGGACGACCAGAACCCATTGACAACCATACTGTTTTTCAAATCGGATCCACTTCAAAAGCTATAACCTCTGTGCTTGTTGCGATCCTCAGTCGGGAAAAAATTATCAATCTTGATGATCCTATCGAGACGATTCCGAATGTAACTCTAAAACATGTGTTAAGCCACACAACTGGCATCCCCTCTAAAGGATTTAATGCTCTGATTGAAAGGGGTATTCCTGCAGATGAAATCTACACTAAAGTTAAGGAAACCATTCCAGAGAACGAACCTGGCGAACAGTTTGCTTACCATAATGCAGTGTATAATTTGATTGAACAAGCGATTGAACGTCAAAATAAAGCTTCATTTGAGAACATTTTACAGACACGCCTTCTAGGGCCTCTCAGCATGAACGAGACATCCTCAAAATGGGATATCTTTGCTGCTAAAACAAATCGGGCGTCTGTTCATACATTTAAAATCAGCAAAGGCAAGAAAGGAAAAGCAAAGGATAAGAAGATTCAGAACGCGTCCTTCAGGCAGGAATATAATAATTTTCCAGCTGCGGCTGGATGTAGCAGCAGCATTCATGATATGGCTCTGTTCTTATCAGCGATATTGGGCGCCAGGCCTGACATTATCTCTTTGCAAGACATAGAAAATTTTATTAAACCCATTGTTCATACTCCGGACCAATGGTTTCGTGCGCGCATGCATCGAGACCGTATTACGGAAACTCACTATGGTCTCGGCTGGCGCACGATGACCTTTGGCGGGCGCCATTTGGTATTTCATGCGGGTTGGATTCGCGGCATCAGTTCAATTGTGTCTTTCATTCCTGAAGAAAAATTAGGCATCGTCATTCTGCAAAATGCGGAGGAAGGACTCCCCTTTCGATTGAGTATGCAGTTCTATGATTGGGCTCTCGGCCTTCCTGCAAAAGAATGGCTCGATTAAATCTCAGAAGTTATATGCCCGCATCACGATGGGTGAGAGCTCCTTAAAATTGTTTCTAAGACACCCTCGATATTGTTAAATATTTCGTTATTCCAAAAACGAATCACTAAAAAACCCAACTTTTCAATTTCACTTGTACGTTGGATGTCATAAGTCTGTCGCTTAGCATGTTGCCCCCATCAAGTTCTATTACGAGCTTTCTCTCAATACAAACAAAATCAACAGTAAAACCTTGCAGTATGTGTTGGCGACGAAATTTCCATCCCTGAAATCTTCTATTTCGAAGATGATGCCAGAGCTGCTTTTCGGCTTCAGTCGAGTTTCTTCAGAGTTCTTTTTGAAAACTTTTCAGCCTGATTTTATGCATATAACCCTCACCCGCCCCTTCGGGTCGACCTCTCCCGAAGGGAGAGGTTTCCGTTCTATTCATAATTTTAAAAATGGATAAGCGAGAAAGCAAATTATATTTTTACACCTCTCCCTCTGGGAGAGGTCATCGCATCGCGATGGGTGAGGGTTTTCTTATTGGGTTTTAAACCAGCATGTTGCGGGTCGCCGATGGGAGACGCACGACAATGCCATCCAACTCTGGACGCATGATAATCTGGCAGCCAAGGCGAGATGTTTGGGTGAGACCGAAGGCAAGGTCAAGCATATCTTCTTCATCTTCTGTTGCGGTTTGAAGAAGCTCATACCACTCAGGATCGACAATCACGTGACAGGTGGAACACGCAAGTGAGCCTTCACAGGCCCCTTCAAGAAAGAGCTTATCGCTATTTTCGTGAGCGATTTCAAGGATGGAAAGGCCGTTTGGGGCTTCAACTTCGACCTGGTCTCCATCTGCTTTAATGAAGGTCATTTTAGGCATTTTCATACTCCTCTTAAAATATCTCCCTCTGTATACCCGAGATATCCTAAAAGGCCAATAGGATTCTATAGATTTTTGCTCTCCTTGAAAAACCACATGCTTTATAAGAAATGACCCGAGAATTGTTCTCGGGCCACATCACATGTAAAATGATAATATACTAACCCTTAATTCTTCCCTTTAAGAGGTTATAAAATCGATACATTGAATCTAGTTTTTTAGCCAATTCAAAATTCACTGTTTGGCCTAAGTTTCCATATCTTAGAACGCTTGTTAAACTAAATTGCATATCTTTCCCACCAAATAGAGCTATTTTTTTCCAAATTTCAAAGCATTCTAGTTCTGTCATGGTTTCTTTAATACCGAGCCAACCATATTCAATCACTCTAGATAACTCATAGCAAACATAAACATTTTGTTCTTTAAGAGCTATTCTTATGAGTTCTTGCTATCTTTCTCTTTCAGACATTTCCTCAAAAGCTAACTCACCTTCAACTAATGCTTTTACTAATAATTCTTTGGCTCTCATATAATATACAATTATAGACTTTCAAGTTAAATTTATAGCGCTTTGTAAATGTAAAATATTTTGGTATGATTGTGGTATAAATTTAACCGGAGGGAACTATGTTGAAAAATTCAAAATTGTATATCCTAGGCGTTATTTTCTGCATAGGTTCGAATCAGCTTATCGCATGTCCACCTGGACAAGGGCTCAAACAAGATGGAAATTGTGGTCCCGATGATGGACAATTAATGATGACGCATGCACAACTTCAAGCCCTTGGAAAGGAGAATCCTCAACCTAACTGTGCACACTGCCACCAACAGTTTAGAGTTCAGTAGAAGGGTCGCTGGATTCTTTGTAAGTATCCCAAATCGCTTGAAACTCTTTCTCAGACATAATAAATAAGGGATTGAAACTAGGATTTTTTGCCTTCAAATATTTAGTAAATTCAGTAAATTCATGTTCAGAGAGTGAAGCTGTTTGGTCAAAAAGATATCCCATTGCGCGTGCAAAACAAGGCGTAAATCCTTTCCCATAAAAAGTATATCCAGAGTCACTCACGTCACTACATTCAATGGGCCTTAAATGACTTATGTCTAGGACTTGCATCAGTCTCTTAAGGCGAATTAATTGCTCCTTCTTATCAAAGGTACCAAGTGCTTTAGCAAAATCGATAAAAATGTTTTCCCTAGCATTTATTTCACTTTCTTCAACACTAACACCTCCATCTTCATATGGGGTTGATAGATTTCCTCTAAGAATTTTCAAAAAACCATGGCAGGGAACCTCTGGTAAATCAAAATAATCACTTTCAATATAGTGAGGAATGAAACTTCTTAAGATTTTCAAAATTTTAGGTGTATCCATATGTGAAATTTTTTCAATATCGTTCGTAATAGAATAGGTACCGTTAGACGCATCATTAGGACAGTCATAATTGTTGAACAGAGCAACTCCAAAGCAAAGCTGCAATTTGTGGATATCTCTAATATTTGCTAACACATTCACACCATTACTTGTATTTTCTGTATCTAGCAACCCCCACACATATGGCATACACCTATGAGAAAAGTGTGTAAGACCGAACGACACATTATCTGAGATTATCTCCCTATGGGTTCTCAGGACATGCTGCAGGTATGCAGGATCTGTTGTCATTCTACTTTCACGAATATATTGAGCAAGGCAAGCACTCGGACGTTTTTGACCTTCGAATAGGGCATTAAGATCTCGTTGAAAGGAAGTCATCTTTAGTAATGTTAAGAAATCCTCTTCGCTTAAGGGAGTTAATGAAAAAAATTGATCAATACGTGTATTCCATCGGTCATATAAAAAATACAATTCTAAGCCTCGTTTTTCTGACTCGTCTATAACTTCTGAAGGGAAAGGCATATAGCTGCCATCCAAAGCACCATCATTATCTTCAGGATCGCCTCTTCTAAGAATTATTTTTTTTACTGGTCTAACTCGGTTCTGTCGGCTCGCATCAAGGAAAGTACTCACAGATGCACGATCCGGGAGGAGTCTGGCAAAATCAGCAGCAGTCAAATTATAAAGATTTAAACAGGTTACATCGTCATTTAAATTCAGAGGGGAAAGTTCATATACACCTGCCGCCATTGACCTTAACATATCCTGAAATTCTTTCGAATGTCTTAATACAAAACGACTTTTTTTAGTTTTGAAAGGGACTGTATTTAAAACCCTACATGTAGATTTTAAAGCGAGTGTATTTCCTGAATGGTCTCCAATCATAGCCAAAAGTTCAACAGGTAAGTGCAGAAGAGTCATTACAGTTGAAACTGTTTCCTTCTTTTCTTCAGGTTTGTCTACTTTAGGAGCGCCCTTTGTAACAGAGCCCTTATGACATTCATCTCGAGGAGAATCAGGAGGTGTCTTCCCCGCCCAAGCAGTATCCGAAAAACAAGGTCCGAAAAGTGTAGATGTGGCTAACAAAAGAAAGATATAATTTTTCATAATAAAACCTTACCAATTTTTAAAATAAATATTTCATGTATTATACATATTTAAAATTACATGTAAACCCTTATTAGATAGGTATTATTTAAAATCTCTGGAAAAATGGAAGAACCTGCTTACATAAGAGGTAGCAAGCACTTAATAATCTTATTCATTTTCCCTATATTGATCATAATATTCGCCCAGCAGTAGATCGCATGCACAACTTCAAGCCCTTGGAAAAGAGAATCCTCAACCTAACTGTGCGCGCTGCCACCAAAAGCTTAGAGTTCAGTAAGAATGGTCATTTATTCCGCTTCTTTTTCTTGGGAAGACATCCATTGCTGACGGCGGAATGTATCCATCAATTGACCAATTTCATCGGATGGCATTCCCATAACATGCAGAACTGAAGTTGCGAGCTGAATCGTTGGCTCAACGGTTTCAGGCACAACGAGCCTGGCTCCTGATTCAACAAGTCGCTCTTGGTGCTTATGATCTTTGACCCGCACACATATGGGAAGGTCAGGAAAATGTCGACGGAAGGTCATTACAGTCCGCACGGATGGCGTAAGTTGATTAAGGGTAATCACAACAGCTTTTGCCTGTTCAGCACCAATACCTTTTAAAACAGGCAACCGTCGCGCATCACCATAAAAGACGGGATAGCCTTTTTCTCGGCCTTCGATGACGCGTTGCATATCAATATCGATAGCAACAAAAGGTATTAAACGAGCAGCTAGGATTTCTGCTAACATTTGCCCAACACGCCCAAAGCCAGCAATGATGATATGGTTCTCAAGTTCGCGGCCATCTTCCATCTCTAGTTTTGGCTCAGATTGCGTTTCTTGGATCAAGTAATGATCGGCCCATTTCTTTGCCAACATCGCCAAGAATGGCGTCAAAGCCATCGATAGAATAACGACGGAAAAGAGAACATCAGCAAACCCGGGGGGAAGGAATTTTTGTGCCACTGTAGGAGAGAAGATAACAAATACGAACTCTCCTCCACCTGCGAGAAGGAGGGATACTTTAAGGCTTGTCGACATCCTGAGGCCACTAATTCGAGAGATTAAGAAAGTCAGAAGTGCTTTTAAAACGACTAAAAATACGAGAAGGCCAAGGACAATTTGATAGGTTCCTATGAGAACGTTCAGATTAATGGCCATCCCAACCGAAATGAAAAAGACACCTAGCAAAAGGCCGCGGAAGGGTTGAATGTCAGCTTCGATCTGATGACGGTATTCCGTCTCAGCTAAGAGAATTCCAGCAAGAAATGCCCCTAATTCGCGGGAAAGTCCTGACACTTCTGTTAAAAATGCGGTCCCTAGAATCACAAAAAACGTCGTTGCCATAAATAGTTCAGGATTGCCACTTAAGGCAACGACGCGATAAAGAGGACGGAATACAAAACGACCAAGTCCAACAATAGCAAGCAAAACAACTATCGCCTTTACGGTTGCAAAGGAGAGTTCAATAAAGATATTCGATCCTTCCTTGCCCAGCGTTGTTGTAAGAATCAAAAGGAGAACAACGGCCAAGTCTTGTAAAATCAAGACAGAAAACGAAACCCGCCCAAATTGTGTCGCCAGCTCCCTACGATCTACAAGAACTTGCAATACAACGGCCGTTGAAGAGAGTGCCAAGGCAGCGCCTACAAGCAACGCTGTTTCTTTGGAAAAACCAACAGCAATTCCGATAAGGGTAAATATTGTACCAGTAATGAAAACCTGGCTAATGCCAAGCCCGAAAACATATTGCTTAAGGGATTGAAGTCGTTGTAGAGGTAACTCCAAACCAATCGTAAACAAGAGAAATAAAACGCCGATTTCACCTAAAAATTGAACATCTTTGGGATCTTGGACAACTCCAATTAAGTTCGGACCAATGAGCATACCCGCAACAATATACCCCAATATCGGGCTTATTTTCATGCGGCGAAAGAGAAATACCACAGCAATAGCTGAAGCGAGGAATCCCAAGATGCTAATAAGTAAAGATGAATCCGGATCCATTTCCTGCCCACTTAATTTTTATTGTTTTGTTATTAGACCACAGCATCTTACGAACAGAAAGGGCTTTATAGGATTTTTTTTCTAACAGATTGTTTAAATAAATGTTCTTGACTACACAACATTTAAAAAGGCCGATCACATTTTTTCAATTCATTCACCCTTTGAAGCAAAGAATCACTTACATTTTCAGTCTGAGAAACTTCCAAAATTTTCCGACCATAAAATCGAAGAGCGTTTTGCAATCTCGTTGTGTCTAATTTTATGTGATCGTTATGAAATTCTAATGTGTCATAAATGAGGCTTAACGCCTCTACATACCTTTTCCCATTCCTCAACACTAACGTCCGATAATCCGTGCTTGATTGCGCCTTCAATGCCTGACACAAATAGGTATAGGCCCCCTGAAAATCACCCAAACGAAAGTAGGCTTTCCCTAAGTCACAAAAAGCGTGAACGCGTACACGGTCTTGAAGAGCGAGATCTTCGGTGCTCAAACCATTGCAGCGACTCCTCTTATAGAATATGGCTTGATTTAAATAGGGTAGAGCGAGTCGTGGTTGTCCTTGTTCTAATAAGGACGCCCCCACCATACCAAGGGCTTGAGTCCGCTCTACGACTTTTAGGAAGTTCTCGTCACCTGTAAAGTTTGTTTGAAGGAGAGGAACTTGTAAGCACGCGTAAGCACTTAGATAGTCCTGGCGTTCATAATAGGAAAGGCCAAGTGCATGTATTCCTCGAAGAGACTCTTCATTACGAAATCCACAAAATCCTGTACTCATTCCAGATTCGTAAATCTTCGATAAAAACGAAACAGCCTTCTTATGTTTACCTGTTTTTGAGTAAGAAATACCTATCCAATAATGAACATTGCTTTTTTTGTGGTCATCTAATTCATTTTCTTCCACCTGAGATAGCACTGCAATCACCTCACTGTACTTTCCTTGCTTAAAATGCATTTTCCCTGCACGGTAAAATTTAAGCGAACCAGAGAAATCCTCTTCCATTGCGCGAGAAGGATTATAACAAAGCAATGTAACAATTATCGCTTTTAATAAGAAAATGACATGATAACTTTTCATAAAAAATCCCATTTAAAATATAACAATCAAACATGAATAAAACATAAAGTGCCGATTTTCAATATAAATGGCTGGGAGACCAGGATTCGAACCTGGGCTGCCCGGTCCAGAGCCGGGAGTTCTACCGCTAAACTATCCCCCAAGGATGTTCAAAACGACCTATCATATTTCCTAACTTTTGGAAAGAGCTTGTCCTTGCTTAACTTGTTCTTCAGCTTCCAGCCGCTTTTCCATGTCTTCTCGTCCATGCTTTTGGCTATCGAGGATCATCTTTGAAAGAGTCTTGTCGTCCAATCCATGGGAAGGTTGGACTTCGATCTGCTGAGAGATGCCGGTTGTTTGCTCAAGGGCGCTAACAGTTAAGAGCCCTTCACAATCAATTGCGAAATCTACACGAACACGTGCAGCGCCAGCGGGCAATGCTGGGAGCCCCTTCAGCTCAAATCGCGCCAAAGACCGACAATCTTTGACGAACTCTCGCTCGCCTTGCACGACATGTATAACCATTCCTCCTTGGCCATCCTGGTATGTTGTGAACTCTTGTGACGCAAGAGCTGGCAAAGGTGTGTTCCGTGGAATAATTTTTTCCACAAGATCACCCATGGTTTCAAGCCCAAGAGATAGTGGAGTCACATCCAATAATAAGGTTTCAGAACCATGCCTTAAACCGTGTGCCGCTTGTGCTGCTCCCATCGCGACAACTTGATCGGGATCAACATCTCGCAGAGGGTCTTTTCCAAAATAAGATTTTACGGCTCGTTGCACAAAGGGCATGCGAGTCATTCCCCCCACGAGGACCACACCTTTAATTTCTTGAGGCAATAGATTGGCGTCAATTAAAACCTGGGAGGTAATGTCTAAGGTTTTTTGAATAAACGGCTTAGCTACCTCTTCCAGAGTCTTTTGGGTAATGCCTTCGCAGGATGTTTCATGGGAAAGCTTTTCCTTGAGTTTACAGGCTTCTTTAAGACAGGACAGCTGACAGAAGTCCTTGAGTGCTTGATCGATATCGTCACCACCAAGTTCCAAATCTCCGCCTGTTGCCAGCACTTGAAAAACTTTATCTTCGAGCTTGAGAAGGGAGAGATCAAAAGTCCCTCCCCCAAAATCATAAATAGCATAAACGCCTTGAACACCTTTCTCGAGTCCATAGGCTAAAGCTGCTGCCGTGGGCTCGTTAATGAGACGCAGAACTTTTAGCCCAGCAAGAGCCGCCGCCTGTTTAGTTGCAATGCGGGCCGCTTCATCGAAGTATGCTGGAACAGTAATAACTGCGGCTTCAATAGGTTGATTAAGTTGTTTTTCTGCCTGATTTTTTAAATGATTCAAAATGTGACTTGCAGCCTCAACGGCCGTAATTTGCTTTTCGCCACATGTTAATGGGGCGCTTGCATTGTTCATAAAACGCTTTGACGAAGATAGATGAGTATCTTCCGGATGACCAACGTACCAGGTTTCATCCCTATAACTAAGAATCGATGGAACCAAAGGACCATTTTCAAAATCAAGAACGCGTGGCACTCCATTTTCAACAACCGAGACGACACTATGGGTTGTTCCGAGGTCGATACCAACAACTGCACCTTCTTGTGCCTCTAGAGATATTTCTGGATCTTGAATTTGTAATAACATTTAAACCTCTTTTAGATGTCATCCTCGCGAATGCCGGGATCCATTTTTTAGCTTTTTATAGATTCCTGCTTTCGCGGGAATGACAAGGAAAGTGAGAAAAAGAAATGGAAATAACAGAAACAAGGGGATTACAAACATGACATCATTTCCTATCTTTCAACAGCTTCGTCACGTAAGTCTGACGAAAAAGAGCTTGCCTAACTGCTTCAAAATCCGCTTCATCAAAACCTTTTTCAATATCTGTAAAAAGTTCTTGTTGCATCTGGCTAAGTTCTGGCTTGATGTCTTCGCCCGCCTCAACTTTTTCGTTAAACTCCATAACCAGCGCCAACGTTTCCTCATCATGGCTCAAGGGCTCAATATTACGAGCTTTTAACAATATTTCAGCCCGTTGAATCGGATCCTTTAAGACTGCATAAGCTTGGTTAAGTTCGGTTGAGGTCTTCAACGCCTGCGCTTTTTCCTCAGAAGAAGCATGGATAAACTGATCGGGATGATGTTTCCTTTGGAGTTCAAAATAACGTCGTTCAAGCTCTCTTTCATCTACTGCAAAAGCTTTGCTTAGCCCAAGCACCTCATATGGATCAAACATGGAAGGATTCTCCACAGCCACAACGTCCCTTTTCGTTGGGGTTTTCAAAGACAAAGCCAGAGGAAAGCTTTTCTTTCACATAGTCCATTTTGGAGCCTAACAAAAACATGACGGCCTTTGGATCGATAAGAACATTTACACCATAAGCCTGGACTTCCTCATCATAGGGGCCCTTTTCATCAGCAAATTCAAGTGTGTAAGAAAGGCCCGTGCAGCCTTTCGCACGCACACCGATTCGTACGCCATAGGCCGGTTTATCTCGAGAGGCAAGCATCCCTTGAATCCGTAGAGCCGCATTTTCAGTGATCGTGAGAATAGGTGGGCTCATTTAAGCAGCCTCACGCTTTTTCTTATAGTCTTCAATAGCAGCACGAATGGCATCTTCAGCTAGCATGGAACAATGTATTTTAACAGGCGGCAATGAAAGGTGTTGCGCGATTTCCGTGTTCTTGATACTGCCTGCTTCATCTAGGGTTTTCCCTTTGATCCACTCGGTGATAACTGAGCTAGAAGCTATGGCAGAACCACAGCCAAACGTTTTAAACTTAGCATCCTCAATGACGCCATCATCATTCACCTTAATCTGGAGCTTCATCACATCCCCACAGGCAGGCGCGCCAACGAGTCCCGTGCCAACGCCTTTTTCCTTGGCGTCAAGCGTTCCGACATTCCGTGGATTTTCATAGTGATCAACAACTTCTTTTGAATAGGCCATTTCTTTCTCCTTTTCTCAATGGGCTGCCCATTGAATTGAACTTATATCGATGCCCTCTCGGCTCATCTCCCAGAGAGGACTCATTTCACGCAATCGCTTAACTTCCGCAATAATCATGTTGGCAGCAGTATCAACTTCCTCTTCCGTTGTAAACCGCCCAAACCCAATCCGCAGCGATGTATGAGCCATTTCTTCCGACACACCAAGTGCGCGTAAAACATAAGATGGCTCAAGGGAGGCAGACGTACAAGCAGACCCCGATGAAACAGCTAAATCCTTAATACCCATCATCAATCCTTCTCCCTCAACATGAGCAAAACTAATATTGAGGTTCCCAGGAATGATATGTTCAAGGTCACCATTGAGCTCTACTTCTTCTAATTCTGAACAAATTTTTTGATAGAAACGATCACGAAACTGTTTCAAACGAACCGCCTCAGCATCCATTTCTTTTTCTGCGATCTGACACGCTTTGCCAAGCCCTACACATAAGGGTGGGGCTAATGTTCCAGAGCGCATACCCCGTTCTTGCCCACCTCCGTTAATAAGAGCGGTCAGGCGAACACGCGGCTTTCGCCGAACGAATAGAGCTCCAACACCTTTAGGGCCATAAATTTTATGACCTGAAATACTCAATAGATCGATGTTCATATCTTCAACATCTACTGGAATTTTACCAACAGCTTGAGCCGCATCTGTGTGGAAAAATACACCTCTTTCACGGCAAATTTTGCCAATCTCTTTGATCGGCTGAATCACACCAATCTCATTATTCACAGCCATAATAGATACGAGAACGGTTTGGTCCGTTATGGTTGCTTTTAAGTCCTCAAGATTGATCAATCCGTTTTTGCTGACAGGTAAGTATGTTACTTTAAAACCTTCTTGTTCCAAGTGGCGGCATGTATCCAACACGCATTTATGCTCCGTCGCGCACGTGATGATATGATTTTTTTGATCTTTGTAAAAATAAGCAACACCCTTAATGGCCAAGTTATTAGACTCGGTCGCACCACTGGTAAAGATAACTTCCTTAGGATTAGCATGTATAAGGTGAGCAACATGTGCACGTGCCTCCTCAACGGCTTCCTCAGCTGTCCATCCATAAGCATGGCTTCGAGAATGGGGATTTCCAAACTCCTCTTTAAAAAAAGGCAACATTTCATCAAGAACCCTTGGGTCACATGGGGTTGTTGCTTGATAGTCAAGATAAATAGGGCGCTTAGCCATTATGAGGCCTCCTTTAGCGATTGTTGTGAATAGATGTGTTTCCAGGTTTCAACGAATTTCTGAATGTCTTCGGTTTTTGTCTTCCATCCCATGCTGACGCGAATCGCACACTTTACTTCTTCTTCAGGTAGATCCATGGCCTGCAAAACATGAGAGTCTTTCATCTTACCTGATGAACAAGCTGACCCCGCACTAACAGCAATACCTGCCAAATCAAAAGCCATAAGCTGAAGATCCGCCGGAACACCGGGCATCCCCAAGCAAGAAACGTGGGATGCGCGCGAGACATTCTTACCATAAACGATTGCCTCTGAAAGACACGATTCCAGTTCCTGCTGAAGCTGGTGCAAACGTTTCGTTTCTGTTGTGCGAATTTCGACTGCATCCTTAAAGGCTTTACCAAATGCAGCAATTAAAGCAGCCGATTGGGTACCTGATCGCATACCAAATTCTTGTCCACCACCCAAAATAACGGGCTGAAGATGGGCATCTTCTCTAAATAGAACAGCTCCCACACCAATCGGTCCACCACATTTGTGAGAAGAAAGCGTCATAATATCAACGCCTAACGCTTCAAATGTCAAAGGCATAGCGCCGACAGCCTGACAAGCATCTGTATGAATTTTCCAGCCTTTTGCATGAGCAAGTTGTGCAGCCTCTTTTACAGGCTGAATCACGCCGGTTTCGTTATTAACGCACATGATAGATAAGAGTCCCGGCGCTTCAAATGAGTCGAGAATCTTTTCCAAAGCGCCTAAATTTACCACACCTTCTGAGGTAACAGGAATTTTGTGTGCCCCCTCCGCATGCTTCAATACACAGTCATGCTCAACCTCGGAAACGAGAAGAGGCCCCGTTGCAAATGCCTTTAAAACAAGTCCATTGGCTTCCGTACCACCGCTCGTAAAAACTACTTTTTTGGCACCCGTAAAGGATGAAAAAAGCTTCCGTGTTTCATCAATATAGGAGCGCAATTGTCGGCCTGCTTTATGGGGGGAAGAGGGGTTTCCCGCCTCCTCAACGATTTTCAAAAGAACTTCTTTTGCACCCGGCTTCAAGGGTGCTGAAGCATTATAGTCTAAATATATCATGGTAATCGACTCTCACAAACATCAGCTAGTGATACGCGCTGTAAATATTGGTTAACTTGTTGCCCAAGACCGGCCCATAAATGGTGGGTTAAGCAACGACTTTTATTCCCAAGGCAACTAGACGTATCATCATTTTTACAACGGGTTGTTTTAATAGGTTCCCCAATGGCTTCTAAAATCTCTGAAATGCGAATATCTGTCGCCTTACGTGCTAGGTGGTACCCCCCCTGCTGGCCTCGTGTGCTCACAACAAATCCCTTTTGCCGAAGTTTAACAAAAAGTTGTTCCAGATAGGAAATAGGCAAGGCTTGCCTTTCGGCAATCTCGCTCAAAGGCAACGGCTTGTCCTTAGCATAGAAGGCCAGGTCCACAAGCGCCATAACCGTATAATGTCCTTTGGTACCGAGTTTCATCCGTCGTCCGCTTTCACCTATTTCATTCTCAGAAAGCAAATGGTTTGTTTTCCCAGAAAACATTACCTTTTCTTATCCGAGAATCTCAAAGTTTCCAATAGATCCTCGGGTCAAGCAGGGCTATAATTTGCAATGCAAACAAGCCCTTTTAGCCCAAGGATGACATCAGAAAGAATCCATCAGATTCCTTCTGTGCCCTAGCCATATTAGATATGTACGATTCCTGACTATTTTAGTCAAGTATAGAAAGAACTAATTCATTTTAGTCAAAAGACTCTTCACATCCTCCACCATTTCAAACCTTTGTTCAGCATCTTCGCTGGCAAGTAAACTAAGCAACGACAACATATCGGCAAGTTTTGCCCTTAATTCCCAATCAGATGGCAATAGTGAAGCGTTCGCATCCTTTATTCCATTAATAAATGAACGCTGATAGAAGGCTGGTAATTGGGGCGCATACCGCAACATCAATCCCGTATCGACAGAGGGGGTGCTTGAAAATGCAAACTCCCAATCGAGAATGGCAGCAATTTTCCAATTCCCTTCCTCTTCCTTCACCAGCATGTTAGAGGGATCATAGTCCGCATGCGTTAAAGAATGTTGCTTTGAAATATCTATTAGGACATATTCATGCTCATGGGTAAAAGCTGTTAACCTTTGCGTAAGAGACCTTCCCAAACTTTTAACTACATTTTCATCCCCTAAAAACTCTAGAATAATGTCAAAATATGTTTGATTGTTTTCAAAGGGTATTAGGCTTAAATCCGATTCAAAAAAACCCGGAAAATCAAATTGAAATGAAGCAATTTTTGTAAGAATTTTTCCAGCATCATAAGCGCATTCTTCAATCACTTTATGATTTTCTTCAAAAATCACATCACGAAAGAGCCGACCCTCAACAAACTCAAGAACGGCAAAAGGATACGGAATTATTGATTGGTCGGTATTGATAAAGAGAAATCGAGGAACAGGAACCTTTTCCTGTATCATCTCATGGATATGGTACTCCCTCATTAGCGAATCTGAGTCGCGCGTATAAACCCGAAAAACCACACAATCGCTATTTGAGAATATGACTTTATAATTTGAATTTGCACATCCATCCGATAAAAGCTGACATGAGGCGATAGGTTGATTGGAATATGAGGATATGGCCTGTTCAATTTCTTCCTCAGATAGGATTAGGGATGCTGATCTTCGCTCCCAATTTTTTTTGAGGATACTTTTATTTTCCATGACGCCAGCATTCTTTGGTATGATCATTCACCATCCCCACAGCTTGCATATAGGAATACATAATCGTTGATCCCACAAAGGACATGCCACATTTTTTTAAATCTTTGGATAAGGCATCACTTTCGGGCGTTGTCACGGGAACTTGCTCTGCAGTTTGCCAGTGATTGATGATGGGCTTTCCGCCTACAAATCGCCATACATAGTTGGAAAATGATCCAAATTCCCTTTGAATCTCTAAAAAGGCTCGAGCATTTTTACGAGCTGCGTAAATTTTCAAGCGATTTCTTATAATCTCTGGATTCTCACGCAAACCCTCTAATTCCTTGTCCGTCATGGTTGCAACATTATTCGGATCAAAGTTATGAAATGCTTTTCTGTATCCTTCCCGCTTTTTTAAAATCGTTTCCCAACTGAGCCCTGCTTGAGCTCCTTCCAAAATTAGCATCTCAAACAAATGTTGGTCATCAAAAGAGGGAACTCCCCACTCTTTGTCATGATAGTCGGCATAAAAGCCTTTGCCAGGTCCTCCTCCGAAGCACCTGGGTTTCTCAGTAGGTTCTATGGGTTGCATGTACGTCCTTTTTTTCCAGGGCAATAAGCCATTTTTTGCGAGGGAGACCTCCTCCATAACCGCCAAGTTCTCCATTTAAATTAATAACACGATGGCAGGGGATAACAATAGCAAGTTGGTTGGCACCATTAGCGTTTGCAACCGCTCGAAAGGCCGAGGGCTTTCCTATAGCAACCGCAAGATCAGTATAGGAGCACGTTTCCCCATAAGGAATTCTTTGCAGTTCTTTCCAAACTCGCTTTTGAAAAGGGGACCCCAAAAGATAAAGAGGCGTTTCAAACTTTGTTATTTTTCCATCAAGATACTGTTTTAATTCTTTTTCGATTGAACAAATTGGTTTCGTCACACCAGGAAGGATGGCTGATTTTGTTCGGATCCTTAACCGTTCAATTTCCCGTTCAAGCCCCCTCCTATCTACAAATTCTAATAGATAAAGGGCATCATCATCGGCAATGGCAATCACTGGGCCCAGCTTTGTATCCAACCAAGAAGCTTTGAGAAAACAATCGCTTTTAAACTTTGAAGGAGCACCTCCCATAATTTTCGAAAAGGCATCTCTGAAACCACTGCTGGATTCATATCCGGCATCAACCTGAGCATTGATGACGGACTCGCCTTTTCTGATTTGTTTCATCGCGATACCCATGCGCCGCGCGCGGGCATATTCAACGAAGGTCATTCCAAAGCGTTTTTTAAACTGGCGGCGGGCTGTTGACGCATCAACAGATAGCTCCTGAAAGTCTTTTTCTTTCCACCGCTTAGATGGATCTTCTTCAACCGCATTGACAAGTTTTTGTACTAACTCTGATACCTGATTGGGGTGTGAAAGGGGTCGGCAACGTTGACAAGGTCTAAATGCAGCTAGCAGAGCTTGTTGAGCCGTTTCAAAAAACTCACAGTTCTCAAATTTCGGTTTCCTCGCAGGACACGTTGGACGACAAAAAACGCCGGTGGTTTTGACACCTACGTATAGGGTTCCTTCATAATCAGGGTTTTTATCTAATAATGCCTGATAAAATATCCGCTTGTGTTTATCTGAGTACATGCTTTGCCTTACTATTATCAATCAAGAAGTCTACTGTAACGAGTTTCAAAAATGGATGCAGCCGAAAATCAGGCACGGATTTTTAAAGCACTATCAATTAAGGTTATAATTCTAAACCCCTTGGTTTGCTTGCTATAAGATCAAGCCTATGATTAAATAAAATAATCATGAGACCAAATGATTTAAAGTTCTATCAAAAAGCCCTTACAGAAGCTAGAAAAGGATTGGCTACTGGGGGCATCCCGATTGGAGCCATCCTCGTCCATAATGAAAAAATTATTGGCCGAGGACATAACAAACGCATCCAAATGGGAAGCGCTATCCGCCACGGCGAAACAGACTGCATTGAAAATGCAGGTCGTCTCCCCTCCCCTATTTACCGGGATTCAACACTCTACACGACTCTCTCGCCTTGTGCGATGTGCACGGGCACCGTTCTCCTTTACAAAATTCCGCGTGTCATTATCGGCGAAAATATCAACTTTATGGGCGAGGAAAAATTACTAAAATCAAGGGGCGTTGAGGTTATCCTCATCAATGATCAAGAAACGATTGATATGATGAAACGCTTTATTGAGCAGCACCCAACTCTTTGGAATGAAGATATTTCAGTTTAAATACCAAAAGCTTATTCTTTACACTTCTTTTGCTTTGGCTAAATGCTTGAAGATCCGCACGAGAGACTTTTGATCATCTTTTCTGAGTCCCCCAAAGAAATCTGCATCCGCAGCTTCAATCAACGGCACTAATTTTGTTGCAAGTTCTTTTCCTTTATGGGTAAGAGACACCGATTTAGCACGGGTATCTTTTGGGCTTTCTTTTCTTTTTACATTTCCTTGAATCACCAGTTGCTTTAATGACTTTGAGACATTCATCTTTTCTAGCTTTGACAACTGAGAAATAGTAACTTGGGTAGGCTTTTCATCTTGTTCTTCAAACCATAATAAAATCGCAAGAATGACAAACTGAGGATGGGTCAAGTTATACGGCTGCAGAACCTCTTTAATTTTTCGTTGCCACAGAACCGTTGTTTGCCACAGCAAAAGCCCCGGACTATCCTCCGGTTTTTCAAACCCAAATGCTGACTTATTTTTTCTCATCGTTTGCCTTTGCAAGCTTTACAAGGTTTTCCATTTCTTCAGGAACTGTCGCTGCCACATTGGCTGCTACAAGCTTGATCCATAACCATTTAAGAGGCCCAACTACTTGTAAAGTGTTTGTCAAACGAAGACCACCCTCAACTTCTTCCATCTGGTGTTTGTCATACATTTTCGCACCAAAAAAGGATGTACAATCTGTAAAACAACGCCCTTTTTCAACTTCAATCAAATCTATTTTGACTTGCTTTACACCCTTTGGTTTGAGGTAAAAGTGATTTCCAACTTCGAAAGGTCCATCCAGTTTGCAATAATCTAAATCGCCATGCCATTCAGGCCAATTATTAATATCCACCCAAAGATTCCAGATCTTCTCTTTAGGCACCTCTTTAAAAATCTTCGAATACTTTTTTTCCCACATAACTTCTCCTATAGTAAATATGTTTACTATATATAAGCTTACTATATGGTCAATGTATTTTCTATCTTTTGAAAGATAAGATTGAAGGCAAAATTTATAAAATTTTCTTGATATTTAAGAAGAAATAATTTATAGCACTGTCTAAACATTATGTTTATTTTTGATAGATAACGATTTGGGGAGTTTTATTTTGAATAGTCTTACTTTATCTTCTCAACTCTGGCTCTCAAAATCCCAAAAACTATCCCTTTTTGGAGGAACTCTCCTAGAAGCCTATGACAATTTTTTATTCATTGCGCTTTTACCTCTATTAGCCCCTCTATTTTTTCCAGATTCATCCTCTTTCCAAACACAGATTATGGGATACACCGCTTTTGCTTGTTCGTACTTAGGACGTCCTTTTGGCAGTCTTGTTTTTGGCCATATCGGAGATCGTTATGGCCGCATGAATGCTCTTTCTCTTTCAATCCTTTTGATCTCTTTTTTCACATGTACTCTTGCATTCCTTCCTAGTTATCCTGAAGCTGGGCTCTTGGCCACAGTTCTTTTTGTTACAGCACGTTTTTTCCAAGGCTTCTGTTACGGAGGTGAAACCATAGGATCAACAATAACATTCGTTGAAACGTCACAATCTAACAGTGTCAACAAGCGCGCCATATACACATCTTGTTCAATATTAATGGGGGGGCTAGTCGCCTCTGGAGTAGGCACACTTGTAAATGCCCTACCCCATCCTGAATTTTATTGGAGGTACGCCTTTCTCGCCGGAGCCATTATGGGACTCATCGGATTATACATCCGCTTAAATTCCTATAACCATGTCAAAGAAACGCTTGAAGAAAAAGCGCCTCTTTGGTCTGCCATCAAAGAGTTTAGGTTCAAACTCTTTTATCCCCATCTTATTACGGGAGGCGTATTAGTGCCTTTTTGTATCATCTTTGTCTATGCACCCGTTGTTCTAAAAAACAAGCACGGCCTTTCAGATGCAGAACTTTCGATTCTCAGAAACACACTAATGCTTTTCAGCTTAGCTCTTCTCCCTATCATGGGATATATTGCTGACCGCCTGCACCCTCGCATCATGGCAAGCTATTGTGTCAAAGGCTTTTTTATCTTAGCCGCCAGCTGGATCCTCATTTCAACCTTAGTTTCTGCCTTTTGGGGGCTCATTATCCTCCTCATTGGGCTCTGCTTTTTGTGGACTGGATTTTCGGGTCCCAGCAACGTCTTGGTCATACGCTATTTTCCGCCTTCCATCCGCTATAGCGCTTTGGGATTAAGTCTTTCCTATGGTATCTTATTATTCAGCTTGTCCCCAATACTATTGGCCTACTTGGATGAAATGAATTTTGGCACCCTGTCAATTGCTGGCGTCCTTATACTCACAGGTCTCATTTCTGCTTTTTCAGGAGAAAAACTGATGGAAACATCATCATGAGCCGAATTCCGGATAGTTATCAAGACGCTTACAAATTTAATCAGTCTATTAATGAGGGTCTCCTTACGGCATGTCGCCCTTTCTTCGAAAAGATGGGACTTAACTATATGTCCGTAACTACATATTACCCAGACGGCACCCAGTTCAATGCCATGACAAACTTAAACTTCTTTCTTTATGGTTTAGAGCAAGACATACTTTCAGCAAAAAGCAAAAATTTCTGTAACAACGTGAAGAAAATCCCTAATCGTGGCAATCGCTTTTGGATTTGGACTGGAGAACCGAGAGAGCAAATGTACGAGTCTTTCTTCGAGCATGATATATGGAACGGTATTAGTTTTGGCTTCCGAGAGCGAAATTATCTGCAGTTTTATGGATTTGGCACAGGCCGTGATAATCAAGCTGCCCTGAATGACTACATAAATAATACATCTGTATTTCACCAATTTATTCATTCATTTAAAGGGTATCAAGCCGAACTAACAAGCTTGAGCAAGAAGAAAGGATTCCTCCACTCCGGCTACACTTTGCCAGACTACGAAATGCGAGATCATAAGATTCCTAAACAACAGTTTCATCTTACCCCTCGGGAATGCGATGTTTTGAATCTCTTGGGACAAGGTATGCAGCTTAAAGAAATTGCTTTTAACTTGGGAATTTCTTATCGAACCGCTGAATGTTATATGCAAAATGCAAAAGAACGGCATGGCTGCAAAACAACCTTAGAGCTTTTTAAACAATACATGGACTCAACCAGACCGAAAAAAATACATCTCTAATATAAATTAGGTTAGTAATAATAAGGTGTATTCCTAGCCCACTTAGATCTCTTATAAACTTTGTGGAGTCTTGCAAACCAGCGCGGCACCATCTCTTTGTGGATTGCCTCCAGTTCCTTGCTCAAGTAAAAATCATCCCAGGTACATCTAGCATGGCGATATCCGCTATGAAAACACGTTCCGCAGAGAAAGTGAAGAGCCTCAGCTTCAACCTCACTTTCTTGTTTCGTTTTCTTATGGTCTTCAACAACCCTCATGAAATAGTGGATGGGCGGCTTATAATTAAAATCTATAGGTACACATTCAGGGCATGCATATCTCAAGTCTCCGATCCACCAGTCAGGGGCTGACCAAGGACTATAGGACTCCATCAAGAGCTTTCCAAGCTCCAATGAGTCCTCAGAGTTGCTTGGATTTTTAACGAAAGCCTGGAAAACAGGCTTTTCTGCACAAGGCAGATTGCCCAGGCTCAGCGCCTTTTGAAATTCCCCAGTTGTTACATAGGTATTTAAAAGGGCTCTTTTCAGTTCTTCTTGAAGAGGTTGGGCAAGATTTTCAGCATTGCTCGATAAGTCTTCGAGGTCCTCTGCACTTAGAAGAACATTCACAAAAACAGCACGAATACGCTGACTTGATAAGTCTTTTAGAATCTCAAGTTTAGGCGACTTGAGAGCAATATGGGTTCGCAGGAGTAAAAGATCTATTTGGTCATCTTCTTTTATATCTTTGAGTGACTTCAAGAGCTGCAGTGCTTTATCAAACTGGCCCAGCTCTCTATAGGAGTTAATCTGCAGAATCTCTGTTCCAATTGATACAATATTTCCTTTTTTGATAAGTTCGGGAGAAACTTCAACTTTCACAGCGTCTTTGAATCTTTTTAAGTTATACAAAGCCAACACTTTCAAGAAAGCAAAGAGCCCTGGATATGCTTCAAACTCATGTTTACGTTGTTCAAGCGCTGTTAACGCCTTTGACAGATCTTGTTCCGATGGATTTCTTTTTTGGAGTTCATAAGCAATCAGTATGGGAGAGTCAGACTCTGGTTCAATTTCTCCCGTGAAATACATCTCAAATTCACCCTTGAACCGATGCACCTCTTCCGAGTTTTCTAGGAGCTTTGAAGCTGTATTGAAATTATCCTTAATAGCATGATTGAGCTTTTCTCTTTCTCCCAGTAATCGATAAAACTTCCGCTGAAGGTTCTGAACAGAATTAACATATCGTCCATCAGGATAATCATTCAAATAAGCTTGGAAAAGATCGTATGATTTTTGCAAGGTTTTCTTATCAACAGCGATGGGTTGAAAAGGCCAGGTATAGCCCTCATTTTCTTGTGCCATGAGAAGCAGTGTTCTGGCTTCCATGTACGCAGCCGTTTCTTCAAGCCAATAAGGAGATTTTATAAAGTAACTCCATAGTCTTTTAAACCATGTACCTTCAGACTTTGAGGTCTTTAGCTGAGCATAGATTTCGCGCGCCTTGTCATATTCTCCCTTATACAAATAAAAAGCTGCCTCTAGGTAGGCGCCATACCCTGCGACTTTATTAGGATCAAGTTTTCTGATTCTATTCAGCAACTCTTCTGTGTCATAATCATAACGAAACATCCCGAGCATGTCTTGGCGCAGCTGGATCAAATCTTGCCACTGTCCTTTCACATTGGGGTCTGCAAAAGCTGCCTCTAAAAAGGTAAGAGCTGTAGAGTAGTTATTTGAGGGCAAAGATCCGGAGCCGTAGCTTGGCACAGATTCAAAATCGAGAGGGGCAAGGTTCTTTGACTCTTCTAGTCTCCGAATCCCATCACAGTATGCTTTATACTCTTCTTCACGCTTCGTATATGGGTCTTCAGCGGATTTGGCATAGTAGACATCAAAAAGCTTATCGAAGTCATAAAATTCAATGTAATAAGCGCTTTGAAAATAAGTATCACTACTTGCACAAGAATGCACCGCCAAAGGAGCCATATGCAACACAATGAAAATTAAAATGAGCCGAAGATATTTCATTTTTATTGGCAACCTTTCTGAACAAATAAAACTGTCCCCTTAAAGTTCGGACTATCTTTAACCAGGCTAATGTAAGGGGCTGGATCTTCTTTAGCAAGGAGCCCAATTTTGAAGGGGATTCCTCTTGTTTTAAGTTTTTTCAAGTATGTCTTTATTTCTGGGAAATGTTTCCTTCCCTGATACAACTGGAAAACCACCTCATCCGTTGTCTGAACAACTTCATTCAAATCGGCTTGATCACCAAAAACAATCCAATCACTCAACCCCGTAATGCTTAGTGTATAGGATGGATCCAGACATTGCCTGACTTCTTTTAAGAGATCATTGTAGAGAAGGAGTTTTGATGTCGGAGAATCAAAGTCAAGCTGAAGCCCTTTTACTTTAACTTTGTGTCGTTCCCAATGCATACGGGACGCATTAAATACACTTAAAATTTCCTGAGGACGAGGAAGAGCACCTGTGATCCGGTAGACAACAAATATATCTTGTCCAAGGGGATGGGGCGGCATGCCGATATGTTCAAATTTGAAACGTTTATCTTTGGCTTGGATATGGCCTTGATATACATAAAGCACAGAATCCTGCATATGCGGTTCAGGCTTTATCCCTGCCCAAATCCAATAGGAAAGATCTGGCTTAGCATAAACCTTACCAAAGCATAAAAATACTCCCAGAAATAAAAGCCATGTCTTCATCAAAGCTGTCACTAATTTTCTATCTTTGCTGAATTTATTTCCACATTTCTACATCATAAAATGTCTCGACACCAACAGCTTTTAGGAAATCTTCATCATGAGAGATTAAGAGCAATGCCCCTGGGAATGCTCTCAACACTTGAATGACGTGCTCACGCGTTTCCAAATCAAGGTTATTCGTCACTTCATCCAAGATTAAAAGCCTAGGCGTTTTGGCTGCAATTAGGGCTAAAGAGAGTCGCGCTTTTTCTCCCCCAGATAGAGTTGAAGTCAAAGCCATAACCTCCTCGCTTTTACGAAACAAGAATGCATTCATGTGTTTGCGCGCCTCAGCTTGCGCCAAATGCGGAGCCCAAGCGTAGAGGATATCAAGTGCATTTTTATTTGGATTCAAATCAGCATAGTGTTGATCTAAATAGCCAATATCTTGAGTTTTCGGGATCATCCAGCTCCCATCCATATCGAGCGCTGAATCATTTAAAATCGCTTTAACGATTGTCGTTTTTCCCGAACCATTTTTGCCCTTTAGAGCAATCCGTTCCATACCTCCCATTGAAAAGTTTATATGAGAAAGAATAGGTTTATCATAGCCTACCACACCATTTGATATTGAAAGAATTGTCTTTGCTTGAGCCTTCGAAGAACTTAACGAAAACGTTGGTTTAATAACTTCAGGAAGGCGAAGCTCATCTAATTTTTCTATGAGTTTCTCTCGCTTTTGGTTGAGTGCTCTATTCTTTTTCCCTGCAGTTTCAACAGCCCTTCTCATTTTTTCATCCGAAACAATCGTTGGCCACTTTCGCTCACGAATATGTTTTTCACCCATGAGGCGGCTTCTTTTTGCTCGCTCTTGCTCACGCATTCGTTTTTGATGTGAAATTCTCTTCTGTTGTTCCAAAGAATCAAGTTCGCATTGAAGAGAAGACCTTTCAATATTTAGCTCTTGCTGTAAATCATCAAAAGAACCTTTGAACAGACGAATTTTACCGCTCTGAATACACCAAAACGTGTCCACACATGTTCGGAGCAATTCAACGTCATGAGTGGCTACTATAAGAGTTCCACTGAATTTGTTGAGGTGACGCATTAATGACTGCCGATTGTGCACGTCCAAATGATTTGTCGGCTCATCCAAAATTAAAACATCAGGTCTTTTTGATAGCGCATTTGATAAAGCCTTATTAAACCTTTCTCCCCCACTTTTTGATTCATAAATCTGAATAGTCTGCGAGACATAACCAAACACAATACCTTCAGGCACATTTAGCCTTCCATTTGACGGCTCTACGCTTCCCAAAAGTATTTTTAATAACGAAGACTTCCCTGTGCCATTTTGTCCGATAATAGCTATGCGCGAGCCAGCATGTATATCCGCATTAAAATCTTCAAAGCACAATTTTTGAGGAAAGGATAAGCAAACCTTAGTTAATTTAATAGATTGATGACTCATATTAATTTCTCTCATTAAAGGGCAGGAATTGAGAGGTTTTAACCGATTCGGTTATTAACCTATGCCCATTCAGGGCTAATGAGAGATTATATCCATCGTATCTATTTCTCCGTTGCTTATATTTTTTATATAGTTCTTTAATATAGTTTTTTCAAGTGCAACAAAAAAACCCCTGCAATTGCAGGGGCTCTTTTTGAATTACTAGCTCAACACTTAGTAGATAAGTGTAAGTGTACCAGCGAAACGGTTGTCATGTGGCTTCACACGTATACCATTTTCAGTTTTGCTATCTCCAGCGAAACCTGTGTATTCAACACCAGCAATAAGGTGCTTTGTCATGTGGAAGTCTACACCAGCTTTCCAAAGCAATGAATCAAAGCGCTTGCTTCTGTTACCGAAGCCTTGACCACCGAATGCTGTCCACTTGGAGTTTGACCAACCCAAACCGAGGAATGGCATAACTTTTTGGCAAACGACGTAACCTACTTTACCATAAAGTTCGAGTGAGTTTTTCATTTTAGCACGTGAAATGTTGCCACCTTTTGTGTCAGCCCAGATAGCATCAAACAGAACACCGAATCTCCAGTTGCCACAACCAAAGTTGTAACCTGTACCGATACCGCCTTCTACACCGTTAACACCCAATTTAGCTCTACCGAGGCCGTCACCAGTTTTCACGGTACCTACGCCATAACCAAGAATACCTCTAAGTTGGAAACCTTGGAATGGCTTTGGGCATCCGCCCATAAGCATGTCAGCTGAAGCTGTAGAAACTGTAGCTGCAAGTGCAACTGCTGTAAGTAAAGAAACTTTCTTCATATCTAATATCCTTTCTTGAAAGTTTACGAGGTAACGAATAACATGCATCTACTAAGAGTTTAAAAAAATATGAACAAAATTTTAAAAAATATTTAAGAAAGTTGCAAAGATACAACAATGACAAAATTACGGTTTGCCCCCTCACCTACAGGACATCTCCATCTCGGAAACACGCGTACAGCACTTATCAACTGGCTGTTTGCTCGAGCACACAAGGGCCAATTCATACTTCGCCTGGATGATACGGACCTCCAGCGATCTGAAGACAAATATGCTGAGCAAATTAAAAAGGACCTTCAGTGGTTGGGTTTAAACTACGATGAAATCGTTAACCAATCAAATCGACTTAACCTATATCAAGCTGCGGTAGAAGATCTAAAATACAAAGGACGATTGTATCCCTGTTATGAAACGCCCGAAGAACTCGAGTTGCAAAGAAAAGTTCAATTGTCCTCGGGCAAACCTCCTTTATACAATCGCGCAGCACTCTCTTTGACAGAAGCTGAAATTATTAAATATGAAGCTGAGGGTCGAAAGCCCCATTGGCGTTTTAAAATGGAAAAAGGTGAGATTGCTTGGCACGATCTCGTCCGTGGAGATGTTGTATTTCAAGGGGAGCTTATAAACGACCCCGTCCTCATCAGAGAAGACGGATCACCTATCTTTACACTTGCAACAGCTGTTGATGATCTTGATATGGAAATAACACATATCATTAGAGGTGAAGACCATGTTTCCAATACAGCCACCCAAATTCAAATCATGGAAGCTTTAAGCGGAAAGCCCAACAAAATAGAATTTGGACATCTCTCTCTTATCGCAGGAAGTAAAGGAGAGGGGCTTTCAAAACGTAAAGGAAGCTTAAGCTTGGTTCAACTTCATGGTGAGGGCATGGAACCAATGGCCATAAATAGTATACTTTCAAAAATTGGGACGTCTGATCCTATCACGCCCCATATTAGCTTAAATGGCGTCCTGGCCGACTTCAATATTGAATCATTTGGGCGTGCCACACCAAAGTTTAGTATCGAGGATCTTTGGCAGATGAATATGAAAATCCTTCAGATGTATCCTTTTGACGAAGCCCAGCCAAGGCTTATAGCAAGCGGTATAAATGAGGCTACTCCTGCGTTTTGGACTCTTATTCAGGGAAATATCCTTAAGTTTGAGGATGTAAAAGAATGGTGGCAAATTTGCTATGGTCATAGGACTTTTGAAGAAGAAAACAGAGAGCTTTTAGAAGTTGCTGAGCATTTTCTACCGATTGAACCTTGGGACGACAGTACTTTTGGCGCATGGATGCATCAAGTCAAAGAAGAAACGGGTCTAAAGGGTAAGGAATTGTTTAAGCCAATTCGGAGAGCACTGACGGGAAAAGACCATGGTCCAGAATTAAAAGACTTGATTCTGGTCATGGGGCGATCCAAAGTACTAAATAGATTACAAACTGCTGGGGCTTAAGAAGATGCCAATTCATCTATATAATACACTTACAAAAATGAAAGAAGTCTTTGCACCACTTGACCCAAAGAACGTCAGACTGTATGTATGCGGCCCAACAGTATATGACTATGCTCACATAGGAAATGCAAGGCCTTACGTCGTTTTTGATGTTCTTGGTCGTCTTCTCCGTCATTTATATCCAAAAGTCATATATGCCCGAAATATTACGGATATTGATGACAAAATCATAAAAGCCTCAAAAGAAAACAATGAGGATATTTCAGAACTTACCCAAAGAACTACCCGATATTTCCAAGATGACATGAAAGCCCTTGGAAATATTCCACCTGATAAAGAACCACTTGCTACCGAGCATGTTGGTGAAATGATCTCAATGATAGAAACGATGATTGAAAAAGGACACGCCTATGAAAATGATGGACACGTCCTTTTTTCTGTCAAAAGTTTCCTACAGTACGGCCAACTGTCCCGCTGTAATCATGATGAAATGATTGCCGGAGCGCGGGTTGAAATTGCGCCTTACAAAAAAAACCCTGAGGATTTTATTTTATGGAAGCCTTCAGACCAACATATGCCTGGATGGGAAAGCCCCTGGGGAAGAGGACGTCCGGGTTGGCACATCGAATGTTCCGCGATGTCACTCAAGTATCTGAACGAAACGTTTGATATCCATGGCGGTGGACAAGATCTCATTTTTCCACATCATGAAAATGAAATGGCTCAAAGCCAAGCTTGTTTTGGCCCCAACACCTTTGCAAGGGTATGGCTTCATAACGGTATGTTAACCGTTAATGGGGAAAAAATGTCAAAATCTTTAGGTAACTTCATTACTGTTCATCAGCTACTTGAAAAAATGCCTGGAGAACTCGTACGAATCGTTCTTCTTTCTTCTCACTACCGTCAACCCCTTGACTGGAATGACAAAATTGTACAGCAGTGCAAGCAGGCCCTTGATCGTCTATATAACGCTCTACGTGGTCGCTCAATTAATGAAACCAAGGAAATGTTTGAACCCGTAAAGACAGCTTTAGAGGATGACTTAAATACGCCTCTTGCACTATCTGCGCTTCATGATATAGCAACGCGCATCAATAAAGCTTCAACTGAAAAAGAAAAAGATGACTTAGCTTCCAGCTTAAAAGTCAGTGCATCATGGTTAGGCCTTTTACAAGAAAACCCTGAAAGTTGGTTTAAAGGAAAAACTGAGTTGGATGAGTCAAAAATATTAGAACTTATCAAGCAAAGGAATCAAGCGAGAGCAGACAAGGATTTCCAAGAAGCAGATCGTGTGCGTCATACGCTTTTAGAACAAGGAATCGTTTTAGAAGATGGTCCTAACGGAACAATTTGGAGACAACAATAAATGAGGGTTTGTGGCCGACAATTCACTAATTATCATACTTGTTGAACCTCAGCTCGGTCAAAATATCGGCGCTGTTGCAAGGGTTATGTTAAACTTTGGCTTATCAAACTTAAGGATTGTTTCCCCGCGGGATGGGTGGCCAAATCCAGAAGCAATACCTACTGCTGCGGGTGCTGATCAAGTTCTTGAGTCTGCAGAGATATATAGCTCTACCCAAGATGCTATTTCAGATCTCCATCGCATTTTCGCAACCACAAGCCGTTCTCCTGATTTAATCAAATCGATTTACTCTCCAAAAAGTGCTATCGAGCAACTTAACTCAACATCAGATAAAACAGAAAAGGTTGGCATTTTATTTGGCGGGGAGAGATGTGGACTCATGAATGAGCATATTTCTCTCTCTGAGGCAATTATCAAAATTCCAACTTCTGATACATTTTCTTCTTTAAACCTTGCCCAATCAGTCGCCTTAATTGCATATGAATGGTTTTTACAAGCTAGCTCACACCCGTCCCATGTATTTAGAACAGGCAATACAACACTCGCAACCCATGATGATCTAGAAAATTTCTTCCTACACCTGGAAGATGAGTTAGAAAGAACAGGCTTCTTACGTCACAAAAAAAAGCGTGCAACGATGGTACGAAATATTCGAGGAATCTTTGAAAGAGCTTGTCTTACTGAGCAGGAAGTTCGAACATTACGCGGGATTGTACGCAGCTTAACGAAGAGCAAGACGCTTTCAAAACAGAAAAAAGCAAAAAAGCAGCATAACTTTCGTCTTGTCTCTTAGACTTTTTTGAACAATAATTAATAAAATACTTAAAAGTAGAAAGGTGACCTGATGAAATATGCTCCACTATTGCTCATATTTGCTTTTTTCTTAGCATATTCAGCGAATGCAGGAAGCTGCTTGGATGGCTACCTTAAAGTTAAAATTCCATTAGGCTTAGGAAATTATACGACAATATGCATAGAGCCTACAGACATCGAATGCGACGATGAAGCTAAATGTCATGTACGTAGCAAAGAATTTCGGGACGCATTTACTTCTTTAGTGCAAAACAAGGTTGAGGAACAATAGCTCAAAGACACTAAAACTATATTGCTATTGAGTGGATTTCAGGACCCTATTAACTTTTTTAATGAATACAACGTTTCCAAAGCCTCCTTTGGAGAGCACTCATCTGGATTCAAAGCCTCAACTGCTTTTTCAAGTGGAGATGGGGCTTTGTATACCTCTGTGAAGAGAGGCAAAGGACTATTGTTCAGCTTTGGCTTTGGCTTTGTATCTTCAAGAGTAACTAAAATATCGTTAGCTCTCTGTACAACTGAAGCAGGAAGACCAGCAAGCTTTGCCACATGGATTCCATATGATTTATCAGCCGTCCCCTTGACGACTTCATGAAGAAATACAATTTGATCTTCCCATTCACGGATCTTGACAGTGTAGCAAGAAACATCCTCTAGAGTTTTTTCCAGGCTCGTCAGCTCATGATAATGGGTTGCAAATAAGGATCGAGCTTTATTAACATGCACGAGATACTCAACGACTGCCCAGGCCAAGGACAACCCATCAAAAGTTGCTGTTCCGCGCCCAATTTCGTCCAGGATCACAAAGCTTCTTGGTGTTGCTTGGTTAAGTATAGTAGCCGTCTCAGTCATCTCAACCATAAAAGTTGAGCGTCCACGTGCCAAATCATCGGATGCCCCAACACGGCTAAAAATACGGTCAATAACACCGATATGAACTTTTTCTGCAGGGACATACATGCCCATATGGGCCATTAATACAATCAAAGCATTCTGTCGTAAAAACGTGCTTTTACCAGCCATATTTGGCCCCGTCAAAAGCCAAAGCCCTGAAACTTGGCACGTGTTGGGTGTAAATGAAGTTCCTTCCGGCATAAGGGCTTCGACAACCGGATGGCGTCCTCCTTCAATATTAAATGAAAGTGATTCATCAATTTGAGGGCGAACGTAGTTTTTCTCTTTAGCCAAGTAGGCATGGCTCGCTGCAACATCTAAAGCTGCAAGAGCATGAGCTGTTTCACTAATTTGAGAAGTTAGTTTTAAAACGTCATCGACAAGTTCTTGGAAGAGTGTAATTTCCAACGTCAAAGCCTGCTCAAGTGCACCGATAATTTTCTTTTCAAGTTCTGCCAACTCCGCTGTTGAAAACCGCATGGCATTGGCCATTGTTTGGCGATGAATAAAGCCGGGCCCCAGCTTATCCTTATGGAGGCTTGTCACCTCAACATGGTATCCAACGATATTATTGTGTTTTATTTTTAGAGAAGTTACGCCCGTTTCTTCAACATACTTTTGCTGAAGAGCTTCTAACGCCCCTTTACTATCATCTCTTAAGGCACGAAGTTCATCTAAAGGTGAATGATATCCTTGACGAATAAAATTCCCATCACGTGCAAGGTGGGGCAACTCATCTTTCAAAGCCTGAGAAAGCTTTTGTATGAGTTCCTCATATGCCCCAAGACGCTTTAAGGTTAGTTTTAAGACCTCTGGAGTATCTTCACTATCAAAAACTTTCAAAATCTCGGGGATGAGCTTGAGTCCATTATTAAGAGAAGCGAGATCGCGAGGCCCCCCCCGCCCCCAACTTAAGCGAGATAATGGACGTTCAATGTCTGGACAACAATTGAGGACAACTCGTAATGCTTCGCAGATGCTTGGATTCTCAAACAAATAATCGACACATATCAAACGCTTTTGAATGGCTTCAAGATTTGTCAGTGGTGAAGATAAATGATGAGACAACAAACGAGCGCCCATAGGTGTCGTCGTCTTGTCAATTACATCAATGAGACTCCCCTTTTTGTCTCCTGACAGAGACGAATGCAGTTCAAGGTTTCTGCGGGTACCCGCATCGAGCTCAAGTCGGCCTCCTTCACTTAAGCGTCGGGGAGGCTTTAGAGCAGGAATATCTTTTTTTTGCGTCAGACGAATATAATCAACAAGAGCTCCACAAGCGGCGATGTCTTGGGGCTTGAATTCTCCAAACGCCTCCAAGCTCTGAACACCATACATTTCCTTTAGCCTTTCAAGCCCATTTTGCCCATCAAACCGACTGGACGGCAAAGGCGTCAAAGACCTTTTCATACTTTGAAAGACTTCATAAAGCTCTGGCGTTTTTAGAAAGAACTCAGGCAACAAAAGCTCACCTGGCCTCAGGCGGGCCAGCACAGTCTCAAGACGTTGGACTTGAGTGGATTCGACATAAAAATCACCGGTTGATATGTCAATAGATGCAAGACCAATTTCGCCAGCCTTCGTGGGGACAAGCGCCGTTAAAAAGTTATTTTGGCTCGCCTCTAGCAACCCTTCTTCGGTCAAGGTTCCAGGTGTTACAACACGAACGACATCCCGCTTAAGGGGGCCCTTAGACGTACGTGCGCTCGCCTCTTCCGTTTGCTCACAAATAGCCACCCGATATCCCTGACGAATAAGCCGTGACAAATAATTATCACTCGCATGAAAAGGAACGCCGCACATGGGTATATCCTCTCCGTCTTTCCCCTTCCCTCTTTTCGTTAGCGTAATATCCAAAGCTTTCGAAGCAATGATGGCATCCTCAAAAAAAAGTTCATAAAAATCACCCATGCGGTAAAAAAGTAAGCAATCTGTATATTGAGATTTAATCTCAAGGTATTGCGCCATCATGGGGGTTTGGGAAGCTGGTTTAGGGGTTTGCTTTTGAGCAGCTTGCGTCATAAGAGTCTCCTTGAATCTTATCAGTCATACAAAGAGATGGACCTCATGCGCAAGTCCAAATCAAGTAGGGCTCAAATATATAGACTTCAATCAAGCCTATCGGTGTGTTGATAAGTACTCTTCAATTATATTTGGTACTTTAAATAATGCTAGATCGTCACTTATGTAAGGCTTGGTATGTGAAACAAAGGCTAACCATTTTTCATCAGGAATTTCCAGAAGTAAGAAGGAAAGAAGGCAAGGTAAATTAGTGTTAACTCACAGCCTGAAAAGCAGGATCACTATGCAGTTCTTGATTTTTATATTCAGGAACAAGTGCCTGCAGAATCCTCATAGCCGAATCTTTATCTTGGTTCTTTGCAACCTGCTCAAGTTCTCGTAAAGCTCTCACGAGAAAACCATGATCCATAACTTTAAAGGGAATGGCTGAAATGTGAGGATTTGAGGTTGCTTGCCCGTCTGCCTCAATAAATGTTTCGCTTCGTTTTTCACCTTGTCTGAGGCCAACAAACTTAACCTTAGCTGAGCTCCCCTCCATTTGAATCATTTGCTCAGCAAGATGTGCAATTTTTATGGGCTCTCCCCTTTCAAGTGCAAAAATAGAACTGCCTTGTTTATCCGTAACCGTTCCTAGCACCATGGCGTGGAGAACTAGTTCTACCGCATCCTCGATTCGCATGAAATGACGAGCAGCGTCCGGATGCGTTACCGTCACAGGCCCTCCCTTTTTAATCTGTCGTTTAAAAACAGGGACGACAGACCCTAAGGAATCCAAGAGATTACCAATACGTGTAACGACAAAACGTGTTCCGTAAAGCTTTTTTCTTTCAAGTTTATCTAAGGCCAAACAATATCCTTCTCCCAATCGCTTAGAAACCCCTATAATATTGGTCGGAAGGCCTGCTTCATGACATGATATATACAACATCACTTTGACCTTAAAATCCCGACAAGCGTCCGCCAGATTCTGTGTTCCAATGACATTTGTTAGGATTGTCTGAGATAGATTACTTTCTCCGATGGGAATCTGCCGAAGCGTTGCATCATGAATAACAATGTCGGGTTTAAAAGATGACGTAATATAACGAATACGCTCGCGAGAACAAATGTCTCCCAGAAAAGCTTCACTGGATAGGTTAGGCAAAGCGTCTTTGACTTCTAAATGCGCCTGGAGCAATTGATGCTCGTTATTATCAACTAATCCTATATGGCTGGGACTCGCGAGTGAAATTTGCTGGATAAACTCCGACCCAAGCGATCCACCGGCTCCCACGAGGAGAACGCGTTTACCCTTAAAAGCATTTTGAATTAACTTTCTATCCAAATCTAAAGAAGGTCTTTGTATAAGTCCTTGAACTGACTGAGGTGAGCTGCGTTTTTGTTCCCTTTCCATAGGAGGGGACTTAAATTGAATTTTCAATGGAATTTGTAATAAAATGACCATAACAAACCAATTGATGAAAAGGGTTGATGATGGAAAGCTCAATTCATCAGGTAGTAAAAGTAACAATGGTAGATAAAGTAAATTAAATGCCGTTGCAAAGATCAGTCCCGAATTCACCTTATTGGATGGATAAAATGCTTGAGCCCCCCCCACAGATGCGCCAATTAAAATAGCCAACATTGCATTTAGGAGGATAACTCCAGTTAAAAGTCCACCAGCTTCATCCCCAAGTTTAAGATATACAGATATGCAGAGACTCAGAACAACACAAAATAGATTGAAAAAAAAGGGAGGCAAAGAAGGGTCCCGTAATACGGAATATATATACTTTGAAGATTTACTCTTAATTTTATCCAAATAGAACAAAAGCATCGCGTTAGGAAAATAGGTTTCAAACTTGGGTTAATGTAGAAGAACAATCCCCATTTGTCACGCGGAAATATTTGCAATATGATTTTTAAGTTTTAACACAAAGAAAATATGCTAAATGTATCCGAATGAACAAAAAATAAGACTTGGTGGTAAGGATTACCCCGTCAGAGTTGTTGGGAATGGCTCCATAGATTGCTTGTCTATTGGAACGGGAACCCTGATACCAAACCATTTATCTAAACAATTTAAGGATACCTTTACAGTATACGCAACAGATCTTTATTGGGATTCGCGCTATTCCCTCGATAATCCAGAGAAACTTACCATTTCCCAAATAACAAAAGATCTTAAATTCGCTGCTCATCAACTCGGCCTAAAATCATACGTTGCGATGGGACATTCATGTTTTGGAATGGTAGCACTCGAAATGGCCAAAGAAGATCCTGATATAAATGGGGTTATGCTCATCGCCTCCTGCCCAGCATGGAATGATGAATTCTTAGCATTTACGCAAGAATATTTTGAAAGTCATGCAGATGAAGGAAGAAAGGCAAATGACGCCAAACGTCGAAGCCACTATGAAACAGTGAAAAAACCAACTGACTCTGAAACATCTCTTACAGTCTATACGCGCGACTCTGCAAGATACTGGGCGAATTATGAAGTTGATGACAAAATGATCCAATCAGTTTGGCAAGATCTTGTCGCAGATGATAAAATCATAAACCGTTTTTTCTGTGAACTTTTACCAAAATACAAAGTCGAGGTTGATTTAGAAAAGGTAACTTGCCCTGTGCTCCTCATAGGCGGGCCTTATGATTTTGATAGCTTACCTCTTGTATCTTGGGCCAACCATCCTGCAAAAGAGATTTTAGGGAACAATTTAACAATTGTTGAGTGCCCCAATAGCGGGCACTGGCCCAACATTGAAGACACGGAAATATTTGATAAAAAAACGATTGCGTGGGCGAAAAATCTTTTTTTTAAGTAAGTCTTATCTTTTTCCACTAGAAATACTACATTAATTGTAAGTACTTTGATTACGGAGTGAAAATGCCAACGCAGCAGAAAAACACAGCTATTGAATACCATGAAAGTGTCCATTCAGATTATATTGATATCAGCAATCCCTTAAATGAGTTAGGAGTTAAGGACAGTCTATATTACAAGGGTTTGGCCAATGGAAAGTATGTGCTTCACCTTAGTAATATCAGCCATACCCGGGATCAATTTACGCGGATTGATTATTTAGGAGATTTGCTTACGGACCAAGTGCAAACCTTAAAAAATGGAAAAGTGCTTTTTATTGGCGGAGATGTCAGTCGATTTGATCCTAAGAACGAAGCCATTCTTCACCTCGATTGGAAGCATGATTTTTGGAACTATGTTTTGATTTGGCGGGATGGGCCAGACGGCTCTATGGAAGCATGGGGATTTTCACTTGGCAAAGAGCACAACAATCCCATGAACTTTTTCCTGAATAACATGGGCCTACTTGAACGTTACATTGCTTACTTTGATGCAACCGCAAAAGATATAACTCAAATTGACAACTCCCAAAAACTAGCGGTTTTTGATCAAAACTTCCAGTTTCATCAAAAAGCAGAAGCCGATAAAAGCGTCCGAAATGCCATTGAGTTTTTAAAACAAACTCGACTTAATAATTTAAATATTGAGGTAAACAACAAATCTTTCTGCATCACCAGACGAGAAGGTCAATGCCTGTATTTCTTACTGCAAAACTATACTGCCAAGGAAATTGCACTGCAGCTGGACATTTCACCAAGAACGGTTGAAATTTTTATTCAAAATGTAAAGAAAAAGTTTGGAAAGTTCTCAAAACTGGAGCTAGCTTGCTTTGCTAAGAAAAATGATTTAAGTAAACCCCTTGAGTTACTTATATGAGCCTAAAAATGGCCAGATTTTTATTGACATTCCAGCAAAATAAGCGCCTATTGCTTAAGATACATTATGTAGTTTGATTTTTTTATGTTGTTTAGATTATTTTTTTTACTGTTTTTGCTTAAATCCCCATATACCCCTTGCTTGGCTATGGAAGAAGAAAAAAGATGTGCTTCTTTTCCATCAAGAATTCAGGAAAAAATTCATTCTGAAATCAACGCCATTGAAGAATCTCTTCCCGCTCATAGGGATCGCGCAAGCTTTGTCCAAAGACGGCTCCATTATCTTTGCCTGGTATTTGATCGTGATGAAGAAATGAAATCATTGCCCCTTGAAACACTTTTCGAAATGACCCGATTTTCTTATACAGTTGGCAAACTTGTTACATTAAGCCCGGATGATTTTTTGAAAGTGGAAATTGGTTTAGCTTATCAAGAACTGTTCGCACCTTTATCACAGATTAAAGCGTTTAACTTAATTTTGAATGCAAACACCTCATCCTTACTTTTAATGAACAAATTTCCAATCCTGACTCGACCTTTGTTCGTTTCTCTATACGCAACAACAACAAATGACTTAGCAAAAGCCATAGTAGACGCAAAACAACATACATCAGAAAATGGAAGTATTGGTTTTATATGTAACATTCAAGGTGTTATGACAAGCGAAATTGAATCATCTTCACATAAAAAGTGGAAAAAGCGAAATGGGATTAAACCTCTATTTGACATATTATCAAAGCAAAGGGATGTCTGTATTGCTGCCACCAGTGAAAATCCAAAATATGATAATGCTCTCCAAACTTTAAGAGATATTGAATTGGATAACGTTTTTAATGTTGGAAGAAAGGATAATTTTAAAACTATCCCTGCAAATCAGATTCTTCAATCATCAGGCGATATAGATTCTCTAAGTGGGAGCATAGAAGTTTGGCGCCATGGCAGAGTTGCCGCAGCTCGAAAGAAGGGCAATTCCCGTCATTCACATCTATTTCTTGCAAAAGGAATAGCTCTTTCAGCAGTGTATCCAGAGCAAAAGTTTTCAACTGTTATTGTTGCCGATGAAAATGTTTCCCGTGTTGACCAAATACTAGAATCTCTAATGCTTTCAAAAACATGGCCTTATCTAAAATACATCTATTTTGTATTAGTCGATCCAAAGGCCAAACCTTCCGCAGATAAACTTACGAGAAGCACGCGAACAGAATTATCAAGCGCCTTCTTAAATAATTAAAAATATATGTTTTAAGCATTTAAAATCGGCGTTTTTTCAAGAGATTTGTTGACTTCTTTTTAACCTCAAACTATGGTCTTGTTGTAATTTCCTTTGGAGTATATCTGTGTTTTTAAGATTGATAATTTCATTCATATTTTCAGTATATTTGTTTTCTATTTCTTGCCAGGCTATGACGGATGGAGAAGAAAAAGAGCATAACTCCCTTCACCCAATCTTTAGAGCGGCGTTTAATAATGCCATAGAATCTCACACTAACCGGTTGAAAGGCATAAACCTTGTATTTTCGAGGGATTCTCAGGCTTTAGAACTTTCAGCTGAAAAACTTCAAGAAGATTCTACGTTCTCTCTTATCGTCCGAAAGCTCATTGCAATGGATGATCTTAATTTTGAAAATTTTCAAGCACAGCTTGAGAATCAAGAAGGGTTTTCTCCCCTGCAAAGTTTGGATGAATTTTATAATTTGTATTATCTTTACAGGGATTGCCAACCCCTTGTTCAAAAACTCAATGACTCAAGAAGACCACAACTTCACCTCTTGACGGCTCAATCGATAAATGATCTTGCAAGAACAATTTTTCGAGCGAAAAAAGTTACGAAACAAGGCAACAAAGTAGGTTTTATATGTGATGTTCACGGTGTTATGACTAATGAAGAAATCCCTTTTCCTGGCGAAAAACGCACTCGCCGAAGGGGAATTCGGACGTTGTTCAATATTCTCTCTGAAGACCCTACCATAAAATATGTTGCGGCAAGTGCATATCGTGATGGAAGCGTTGTTCTAAAAGACCTTAGAGAAACTGGCCTCGCCAAAACTTTTGCTGTTCGTAAAGATGATGACTATAATTTTCCATCAATCGACTTGGTTCTAGATACTGAAAGATTGGGAGATATTACTTCTGACTCCCTTTCACTAAGAACCCACGGCTCTGTGGGAGCTGCTCGCTGGGCGTCACAATCATCCGATATGCACTATCGAAGTAAAGGATTTACACTTGCTCTTTGTCATCCAAAAGAAACTTTTTCAACCGTGGTCATTGCAGATGATAGTTTAGGTAATTTACAAAAAGCACTTCACTCCCTACTACACTCTAAGACAGCTGCCAAACTAAGTAATATTTATTTAGTATTGGTTAAGCCTGTTGCAAATGCCGAGCAAGATAAACTAAAATCGAAAACAAAAAAGAAACTAAGAATCCATAATTAAATATTTTTAATTAACAAATATTTAAACCTTGCAATTTATACCTAAAGGTTTATCCACAAGAACTTCCTGCCTTAAAAGCAAAAAAAATAGCCTTTCTTTTTATCAATGTTTTTTCTTTAAAACATCAAACGGCGAAGGTTTTCCATCTTTATCATGATATTCTATAGGTTCGGATCCAGGAGCAACTGGATAGGGATCAAGCTCGAGAGATAAGATCTGAATGATGATTTCCCCAAGATCTAACATGCCTCCTTCCAAAGCTTCCATATTCTCCTCATCTGTCCCTCTATCACGATGCAGGAAAACTTCTTCAACATCGATATGCAATTTTTGTGAAAACACCTTTAGCGTCCGTACACACTGCTGTTGAACCACAGCGTTAACAACCCCAGTTACAACCAATCGTCTTTCCTTTACAAGGGTAAGGTCAGCCTTTAGTTCATCAATAGCTTTAAGATCGAGGCGCTGAGCAATAACCTCCCTCTCTTCTTTTGATGCCGATAAATGATACGCGTGCGAACCAGACTCCAGAGAATCAACATTCAGAATTTGAGAAAAATGTGTCATGGAAATATTTCCTTTATTTTACATCAGGCCATTGAATAAAACCATCTTTCTCAACGTCTTGTTGAGCAAGTATTTGGTCACAGTCTAAAACATATTGCGCTATTTGTTTGGTATCTTTGGGAGCGTTCCCCCCAAACAAGTTCCTCTTTAAAGCCTCATTGATATCAGATTTGTGTGTAAGGGCTTCGTCATAGGCCTTTAAAGCGCCATAGAAAAACTTTGCGCACTTTTTAACTTGTTTGCCAACACGTAAATCACTAACACCCGTTTCGCGTAACGTAAGTTCTGTATAAGAAAAGAAAGCATCAAATACGCTTTGAGATAAAGGCTTTTTAGTATGCCTTAAAAGCAGAATAATATGCAAGGAAGCACAATCGAACCGCCCCGCAAGAGTATCTAAAACGCTCCATTCTTGATAAAATTTAGGGTGCCTGGCTTGCTCAATTGCCGAAAGACACAAAGTTTCCGCAAGAGATGTACTTCTTTTTTTCCAGAGACCGTTGACAGCTGCAGCAAGGAGAGGCATGGTAATCACCAATTTAATTCATTTTTAAGATACGTACAAACAAATGAAACTCAAATCAAGCGCTTTCAAACTTAGCCTTATTCTAACCCTCTTAACAACAGGGTGTGCAATCATTGACAATAGAGGACACAAAGTTGATCCAGATCAACTCGCTAAGATTAAGGTTGGATCCACGAAGAAAGAACAAGTTCTCGAAGCTTTAGGAACCCCATCTTCTGTTTCAACCTTTGGAAATAAGACGTGGTTTTATATGTCAGAGACGACCCAAAGACGAGCCTTCTTCTCACCAACTGTCTTGAAAAGTAATCTCACGCGCATTGAATTTAATGATGAAGGTTATGTCGTCGCACTGGATTCACTCACTGAAAAAGATAAACAACTCGTCTCACATATTCACAGAACAACGCCTACATCTGGGCATGAATTCTCAGCGATTGAACAGCTGTTCGGAAATGTTGGCAGATTTAATGGCAAAGACCCTGATATGGACCGCGGCCATTAGATTAATCCTTTAGACAGATAGTGAGCAAGGTACTCAGGAACAATAGCTTCCATAGCATGTGGTCGGATGTCAAGATTGCCAATAGTGAGTGCATCCGGCGAAACGACTGAATCCTTTTTTAGCAGCTCAACTTGATCAGGTGTGAGTGGCGGCTTGGGCAAAAACTGCGCGAACGCACCTATGGCTTTCGCTAACGAATAGGGCATTGGAATGAGAAGCCTCTTTCGATGGATTGTTTTTAGCAAATATTCCATTATTTCTTTAAATGTATAAACAGCTGGGCCACCAAGCTCAAAAAGCTCTCCCTTCGAAGCGTCACGCAGGGAAGCTTTGCAAAAGCATTCTGCAACATCTACAACGTAAATAGGTTGAAATCTTGTCACCCCACCTCCAATCAGAGGAAGAGCTGGGAAAAAGCGAGCCATTTCAGCAAATCGATTAAAGAAAGCATCTTCAGCCCCAAAAATCACACTCGGACGAAAGATGGTAACCTCTGGAAAATGTTTTTTAACAGCCTTTTCTCCTTCGGCTTTCGTTTTAGCATAGACAGATCGTGACGTCAGATCTGCTCCCAGCGCCGACATATGCAAAAGTCTTTCAACACCTTGATCCCTAGCAGCCTTTGCAATTCTTTTTGCTCCCTCAACGTGAATAGATTCGAAGGTTTGATTTCCTTTTTCAAATAAAATCCCCACAAGGTTGATAACTATATCTGCTCCCATAACAGCTTTTTGGATCTGCTTTTCAGACAGAAGAGAAGCTTGCACAGGTGTAATTTGGCCTACTTCTCCCAATGGTTTTAAACTATTTGCTGCAATGGGGTTGCGAACGGCAACACGAATGGCGTCTCCACGTTCCGCAAATTTTTGCACAATATACCGGCCTACAAAACCAGAGCCCCCGAAAATTGTGATGGTTCTCATTTTTTCTCCTTTTTTATTAGTATAACAAAATTTAAATTTGGAGACTACTTAACAAGGTGAACAGATGACCACATATTGACAATTACCCATATATTCTTTAACGAAATGAACGAGCCCAGGTGGCGGAATTGGTAGACGCGCTAGGTTCAGGTCCTAGTGAACGCAAGTTCGTGGAAGTTCGAGTCTTCTCCTGGGCACCAAATCAATGTATACTGTTATATCATGCAGCAAAAGAAAGTGAGCTATGAAGATACACTATCACCGTGGTGACTTACCTTCTGGAATAAACTTTGGTCATTCAGTTGCCATTGATACGGAAGCTATGGGCCTTTATATCCCAAGAGACCGATTAACACTTGTGCAGCTTTCCTCAGGTGACGGAGAATGCCACCTCGTTCATTTTCCACTTGGCTCAAATTATGAGGCTCCAAACCTAAGAGCAATTCTTAATGATAAAAGCACAGAAAAGATTTTTCATTTTGCACGCTTTGATTATGCAATTTTAAAATATTATCTTAAAGTTGAAGCCTATCCCATTTTTTGCACAAAAATTGCCTCCCGCTTAACCCGAACGTATACAGACAAACATGGCCTAAAAGATCTTTGCAAACAGTTGCTTGGCGTTGAAACATCCAAACAAGAACAAACTTCCGATTGGGGAGCTGAAGTCCTTACTGAAAAGCAAATGGAATATGCAGCAGGCGATGTACTCTATCTCCATCAATTAAAAGCTGCCTTTCAAGACTTGCTCAAGCGAGAAGGTCGAGAGTCTATAGCTAAAGCCTGCTTTAAATTTATCCCAGCCCGTTGTGACCTCGATATCCAAGGGTGGAATGAGGTTGATATTTTTCAACATTAATTATAAAAGTGAAAAGTCTGATAAAGCAAAATTGTTAAGGTGTCGATTTATATGCAAGAAAATAAGGTCTCAAAACTATTTCCCCATAATGATCTTCAAGAAGCACAGCGCGTCCTTAAAATTGAGGCGGAAGCCATTCTAGAACTTTACAAAAGTCTGGACCAATCTTTTCACGAATCTATTGAACTATTGATGAGCACAAAGGGACGTGTGATTTTATCTGGCATTGGCAAAAGCGGGCATATTGGAAATAAAATTGCTGCAACATTTTCATCGACAGGAACACCGGCTTTTTTTGTCCACCCCAGTGAAGCAAGCCATGGTGATTTGGGCATGATTACATCGCAAGATATCCTTATCATTCTTTCCTTTTCAGGAGGGACAGCAGAACTTACAGATATGATTAGCTACACCAAACGTTATGATATCCCCCTTATCGCCATTACACAGAAACAAGATAGTCTTCTTGCTAAAGCAGCAGCTCAAACTTTACTTCTTCCTCCCGTTGCAGAAGCTTGCCCAATGGGGCTCGCACCAACAACATCAACAACTCTTATGCTTGCATTGGGTGATGCCCTTGCTGTAACTCTTTTAAAGCGCAAAGGTTTCTCTGAAAATGACTTTAAGAATTTCCACCCAGGCGGGCGCTTAGGGAAAAAACTTCTTCAAGTTTCGGACATAATGAGAATCTATAATGAACTTCCCATCGTACGGGAAGATACTTTGATGAGTGAAGCTCTGGTCATTATGACCGAAAAGGGTTTTGGTTGTATTGGAATACTGGATGAAAAAAACAAACTCATTGGTATTATAACGGATGGTGACTTGCGACGTCATATGGGGCAAAATTTATTAAATGAGAAAGCAAAAGATATCATGACCTCAAATCCTAAGACTGTTTCTGCCCAGTCCTTTGCGTCTGAAGCCCTAGGCATTATGAACCGAAGCTCAATTACGAATTTATTCGTACTTGATGAAACAACATCCCAACTTGTGGGACTCCTACATTTGCATGACTGTTTACGAGAGGGCCTGGCCTAAATGAAACAAAAAATATCAACAAATTACTCACGCTACGTGAGCTTGATGAAGATTATTCTTCCTATAGGAATTTTCCTATCTGTCGTTCTTTCCTTATTTTGGCCATATCTACAAACGATTAAAAAAGAAGAAGTCGTAGCTATCGATACATCAAAACCAGAAATCAGTGAAAATAGAATGATCCGTCCTCATTACCTCTCAACAGATGGAAAGGGACAACCTTTTGAAGTTGATGCTGAATGGGCCAAAAACAAATCTGAACATGAAACAGATTTATACAGTCCAGAAGGCTCATTAACCGTATTTGAAGGCGAATCCTATAAACTTGAGGCTAAAGAAGGCCATTATAATAAAGAAAAGCAAACCCTAGACTTATCACAAGACGTGATTCTGACAAGCTCAGATGGGTATGTTGTTAAGACGGAATCTGCCCATATAGATATTAATGACAAACAAATAGAGGGGAATGCCTATATTGAAGGAGAAGGACCAGGTGGAGAAATTATGGGAACAAATGGTTTCATCATTGAAACTCGCCCTAAGGGAAAGAAAGTCATTACGCTTAAAGGACCAGCCCGTGTTGTAATTAATGATTCAGCCCTGAAAAAGAAAAAGGAATCCCATGTTAAATAAATTTTTTACATTTTTCGTTTTTCTTTTTAGTTCTTCGTACTGCCATGGAATGATAGACGAATTTAAAAATCGTAAAGACGACTCTCCAATTATCATTGAGGCCCAAGAAGAAATTATATGTGATGAAACCATTCGCAAGTGCACGGCAAAAGGAAATGCAATGGCACAAAAAGGTGACAAAACAGTTTATGGTGATATTTTAATAGCCTTTTTTACGGATGACCGAAAGATTGCATCCGTAACCGCTGATGGAAATGTTCGCATGACAACCCCCACTGATGAAGCCACTGGAGAGCATGCCCACTATGACCTTGCCCTTGATCGTGTCATTATGACTGGCAACAACCTAAAGGTAACAACACCTAAAGAAACCCTCACCGCCACAGAATCTATCGAGTTTTGGCACAAGGAAAACAAAGGAATCGCTCGTGGAAATGCGATTGCAACCTTCCCCACTAAAGGTGAACTTATTCAAGCTGAAACATTAACTGCATTCTTCAAGAAATCCTCTGAAGGCTCCTCCGATAGTACCTCAGAAGATAAAGAGAAACAGTCTATTGACCGCATTGAAGCCGAACAAAACGTATTAGCTTCAGGTCCAAAGGGCGTTATTACAGGTGATCGAGGAAAGTATTCTTCACGTTCAAATCTTGTAGAGATTTTTGATAATGTGAAGCTTATGCAGGATAAAAATATCATCGAAGGTGATTACGCACGTTATAACATGAAAACGGATTTAGCCGAGATATTCTCAAACAAACCTAACCAAAAAGAACAAAAGGTTAAAAAGCGTATTTCGGGCCTTATTTACACAAAAGATGCTAAGAAATTAAAAAGTGAGAGGGAATCTTTAACAGGTGTTAAGAAAACGAAGGACCAGGATGGACAAGTCAGCTCTAGTTCTGCTAAAACCAAAAAACCTAAAAATCTAAGTAGAACGAAAATTTGAACATGTCATTCTCATCATACAAAGTCGTTGCTGACGGTTTAAACGCAAGAGGTCTTTATAAATCTTATTCGGGACGCCGTGTCGTCGATGGTGTGAACGTTCGTGTCAGACGCGGTGAAGCCGTTGGACTTTTAGGACCTAATGGTGCTGGTAAAACCACATGCTTCTCGATTATGACAGGTTTGATTAAAGCAGACTCTGGCTCCGTATATTTAGACGAACATGATATCACAGCCCTTCCCATGTATCGACGGGCACGCCTTGGCATTGGCTATCTTCCCCAAGAGACATCTATCTTTCGTGGACTAACTGTCGAAGGCAATATCAATGCGATTCTCGAGCTTGTTATCCCTGACCGTGACCAACGTGAAGAGCGATTAGAAATGCTTCTTGATGAATTCGCCATTAAACATATTCGTAATTCATCAGCTCTTTCACTTTCAGGTGGTGAACGTCGCCGCACAGAAATTGCACGTGCCCTTGCAAGCAATCCCCATTTCATGTTGCTTGACGAACCTCTTGCAGGAATCGACCCCATTGCTGTTGCCGAAATCCGTGATCTCATCGCCCATCTCAAAGATAAAAATATTGGTGTTCTGATTACAGACCATAACGTGCGCGACACTCTAGGTATTGTAGATAGAGGCTATATTATGAATGAGGGCGTAGTCTTGAGAGAAGGTGCACCTAATGAAATTGTAGATGACGCCAATGTGCGCCGCGTCTATTTGGGAGAAGAATTTAAACTTTAAGGAGATAATTAAAATGAAAGCGTCCTTGTTCTTCTGCCCTACTCTTAAAGAAATCCCTCAGGAAGCCCAAATTGCCTCCCACCGCCTCATGTTGCGTGCAGGCATGATCACACAAGTTGCTTCTGGGATTTATACATGGCTCCCTCTTGGACTGCGCGTTTTGCAAAAAGTTGAACAAATCGTGCGGGAAGAACAAAACCGCGCTGGTAGCCTTGAAGTTTTGATGCCTACTATTCAGCCCGCGGAACTTTGGGTAAAAAGTGGCAGGTATCATGACTATGGCAAAGAAATGCTGCGCATTACCGATCGCCATGAACGAGAAATGCTTTATGGCCCAACTGCAGAAGAAGTGATCACTGATGTTTTTTCTCGTTTTATTAAAACCTACCGAGACTTGCCAAAGCGGTTTTATAATATCCAGTGGAAATTCCGCGATGAAATTCGCCCTCGCTTTGGCGTTATGCGGGGACGTGAGTTTCTTATGAAAGATAACTATTCTTTTGACTTAACTTACGAAGGCGCACGAGCATCCTATCAAACCATGCTCGAAGCATACGTCAAAACCTTTGCCCGGATGGATCTTAAAGCAATCCCTGTGCGTGCTGATCCCGGCCCCATTGGTGGAGACCTCAGCCATGAATTTCAAATCATTGCGGAAACAGGCGAAAGTGAAATTTATTATGAAGAAGAATACGAATCACTGGATGCGAGTACCCTGACCCTTGAAAAGCTACAAAAGCATTATGCTGCCTCTGATGAACTTCATGACCCTGCGAATTCACCCGTGCCTCATGAAAAGCTTAAAGTCGCACGAGGCATCGAAGTTGGACATGTCTTTTACTTTGGAACAAAATATTCTGTTCCATTAGGGGCTACCGTGATGGGCCCCGATAACCAGCTTATTCCTGCCCAAATGGGTTCTTACGGCATTGGTATATCCCGTCTTGTTGGCGCTATCATCGAAGCTCATCATGACGAAAATGGCATCAAGTGGCCCGAAAGTGTGGCTCCTTTTAAAGTCGGACTTTTGAATTTAAATATTAAAAACAGTGAGTGCACTGACCTTTGCGAAGATATGTATTACAAACTCATGAATGCAGGTATTGAGGTGTTGTATGATGATCGGGATTTAGGAGCTGGTGGTAAGTTTGCGGATATGGATTTAATAGGCCTTCCCTGGCAGTTAATTGTAGGCCCTCGAAGTGTTTCCTCGGGACAATGTGAGCTCAAGAATCGCCGCACAGGTGAAATAGTTGAGGTGTCCTTTGAGGATGCTATTTCCGGAATAATGCAAAATTAAACTTTTCGTTTGAGTTTACAAACAGATCACTATTTGTCGTTGTTCACTCGGCACTGAATCTTAAGATTTTGATAGATTAACGCGTTCTATTACGTTTACGCTTTCTTTCTTTTTTATGCCTTGCAAGATCCTTTACCTTAATTCTTTTTACATGAGCACGCTTTCCCCGTTTCATTTTAACATTACGTTTTTTAACTTTATGGCGACTTTTTTTATACTTTTTTTCTTTGGCTTTAGCCCTATGTCGGCTTTTCTTAACCCTTAGCTCTTTACCTTTAACTTTGTGACGATTTTTCTTAAGTTTTTGCTTTTTAATTTTATGTCGCTTACTTTTTCTCTCATTTTTCCTTAAATTTTTTGCTGTCTTAAATCTGGATGTTTTTTTATTTTCTGCGGTTGAAGAAGTCGAAGTTTTAGGGGAAAATCTTGGTTTTTCTGCCAGCAGGCCTTTAAGCGCAGATGCATGGCATGGATCGGGCATTAATGGTGTAAGAAAATTTATCACATCTTGTGAAGAAGCAAATTGTTTCGCCCCAAGTGGCAATTTATTAAATGCATCTAAAGCTAGAGTATTCCAAATCAAATGCCGCGTAATAAGAGCTTTTTTGACCGGGCCATCCTGATACGTGATAAGCGACCATAAACAATCACCACCGGAAAGACCCCGAACTCTAATGGGTTTGGATTTAACTACAACCTGACCATTTTCATTTGGACCAACTGCAAGATCTTTACCTTTAAAAGAGCTTTGCAAAACGGTTCGCACGCCAGTATTTCTTACCTCTACATTTTGTATTTGCTTATCTTCATTTGAATCAAAAGCATCAAACTCCACTCCTTGGGACGCTAATCCAGTCAAGGGGTCCGCAATAAGTTTTAGGTCGACTTTTCTTTCCTTAGTGAATTCGCCATTTTTTGGAGCATTTGGTTCAATCCCAAGCTCAGGGTCAAAAAATCTATTTAAGGGATTCACTTGGCCAACTGCAAATATTTTAACATCAGCATCTTTAATCCCTTCTTGTCTCAGTTCAGTTCGAAATAATGCAGGCACATTTGACAAGGCATGACTTGGTAGCTGCATGCTTAAGTTGTAAAATTCTTTTATGTGAGATTCATGAGAAGAAAAACTCGGTATTTTAGGAGCCCCTTTTGTTGAAAGCTGAGAGAATCCAAAGTTATCAGGATGAGGAAGCGGAAAGGGAGTCACAGAAACAGTCCTCGTATAAGGAGTATCCATTACATCAGCTCGCCAAGGTTCTGAATAGACTTTTGTATTTAAAGAAAAAATAATAAATAGTAATAAAGTATATAAAAGTTTATTCATATTGCACCCGTGTTGTATAAATATGTAACACAGATATACATTACAAAATAATTATGTCAAACTGTATTTTTGAGCAAATGAATCTAAATATTGCACATGTATTAGCTTAATAACAAGCTATCGTCATCAAGCTCTGTGCCGCTCGCTTTGTGGAAAAGCTCAAGAAGATCTGAAACCTCAAGGCCCTTGCGTTCCTCATCGCGCACATCAAACACAATGCGGCCTTCATGAAGCATGATGGTTCGATTTCCCATTTCCAAAGCTTGGTGCATGCTGTGGGTTACCATTAAAGCAGTAAGATGGGTTTCTTCCACAATTTCATGGGTTAATTCAAGAATAAAAGCCGCAGTCTTGGGGTCCAATGCTGCCGTGTGCTCATCAAGGGCAATAATTTTCATCGGTTGTAGAACGGCCATAATTAGGCTCACAGCTTGTCGTTGCCCCCCTGACAAGAGTCCAATTGGATCATTTAAACGATTTTCTAGGCCAAGCTTCAAGCGACTCAAATGATGACGGAACTTTTCGCGTTGTTCACTATTTACGGCCATCTTCAACGACCTTCGCGTTCCACGCCCCTGCGCAACCGCAAGGTTTTCTTCAATTGTCAAATTTTCACATGTTCCTGCAAGCGGATCTTGGAAAACACGCGCAACGTATGAGGAGCGCCTCCAGGAAGGTAGATAGGTTACATCTTGGTTATCGATCAAGATTTTTCCTTTTTCGGGAAATGCGTCGCCACAAAGAGCATTGAGCAAAGTGGATTTACCAGCACCATTGCCTCCAATCACACACACAAAATCTTTCTTTTTTATGTCAAGGTTAACCCCTCGCAGGGCCTTCTTTTCCATTGCCGACCCACGATTAAAGGTGACATGTATGTCGTTCATCCGAATCATGCGCCGCTCCTTGTTGCTTTAAAATCAAGTATCTTAGCTCGCAGTTTCGGTGTCACCATGGCAAATCCAACAATGATTGCTGTGACAAGTTGAAGGTCCGACGCTTGCAAACCAAGGAAGCCAGCATTCAATGCCAATGCAACGGCTAGCCTGTAAAAGATTGAACCAAATATGCAGGCAACGAGCGCGGCAAGTATCACGCGGGGGTTAAAGATAGCTTCACCAACAATAACAGCTGCAAGCCCCACGATGATTGTACCAACGCCAAGTGTAACATCAGCAAATCCTTGGCTTTGGGCAAAGAGCGCACCAGCAAGGGCGACTAAACCATTACTCAAAGATATTCCTGATAAAATTTGACGATTAACAGCGATGCCTTGCGCTTTTGCCATCCGCGGATTGGCCCCTGTTGCGCGCATTGCAAGGCCTTTTTGTGAAATTAAATACATATACAAAAGAACTAGTATGAAAATAGTAACTGCACCTAATGCTATGGACATCTTAAACAGATGCGGCAGTTCAATGTACTCAATCGGCGTGAAGATTGTTTTTTCGCCAAGCAAAGCAATATTCGGCCGCCCCATAATCCTCAGATTAATTGAATAGAGGGCCGTCATTGTTAAAATACTCGCAAGCAAGTGAAGAATATTCCAACGGACACTAATCCATGCTGTGGTGAGACCCGCTAACATTCCTGCCAAAATAGCTGCAAATGTTGCTAACCAGGGGTTTACACCCGAAACAATTAAAATAGCGCATACGGCAGCACCTAAAGGAAAGCTTCCATCTACGGTTAAGTCAGGGAAGTCAAGGATTCGAAAGGATAGCAATACTCCCATTGCCACAAGGCCATAAATAAGGCCAAACTCTACTGCACCCATGAATTGAATCAAATTCATGTTAATAATCTCCGTTTCTAATAGTATTGAGCTTGAGCTCGAATTGCCTCAGGCAGAGTGATCTTCAATTTCTCAAGCGCATCTTTGTTGATAAATATATCCATAACGCTCGGAGATGCAATGGCAATTTCACTCGGGTCTTTACCATTTAGGATTTCAGCAACAATCTCACCTGTCTTATAACCGACTTGTTCGTAGCTAAAACCAAGGCAAGCTAAGGCTCCAGCCTTTACGGACTCACTATCCGCAGAAAAAACAGGAATGTTATGTTTCAATGCTGAAGATGCCACCGCATCCATTGCAGACACAATTGTATTATCCAACGGCACATAGATGGCATCTACCTCTCCAACAAGCTGAAGAACAGCTGCCTTGATATCTGCCGATTTTATAGGTGTTGATTCAATAACAGTGAAACCATTCTTTTGGGCTTGTTCTTGAATTGTTTTTAATGAAGCCACAGAGCCCGTATCTCCAGGATTATAAAGTACACCAAGCGTCTTTGCTTCCGGCATGATTTCACGAATGAACGCCATTTGCTCTTTAATCGGTGGAGCATCCTTCACACCGGTTATCTTCCCTTTGTGATCGGTAAGACTCGAAACAAGCCCTGCCTCTATGGAATCAGTAACAGCTGTAAATACAATAGGGATCGAATCCATTCCGATGGCTTTCACCATAGCCTGCGCAGAAGGCGTTGTAATAGCAACAATTACATCAGGTTTGATCCCTAGAAATTTTCGGGCAATTTGTCCGGCTGTAGCGGAACTCCCTTGAGCATTTTCAAAGATAACGCTCATGTCTTCACTCTCAACAAATCCTTTTTTCTTCAGCTCCTCTAGCACACCTGTTCGGACCGCATCGGCAGCAACATGTTCGACAAATTGAGTGATTGCTACTTTTTTTGGGGGATTCGCAGACGCTTGGCAAACAATTGCAAATAAGAGTGATAAAGTTTGTAAAAGTTGTTTTAATACATTCGTTTTCGACATAACTGGGTCCTAGTTCTCAGTGAGTTCAAAAAGCTTAGTATTCTTTTGTGCTCGCTACTAAATCGTAAAAAATTCATGGATCCCTCCGTCATCTTATATCGAAATTCATATTTGCCTATGAATCACAAAAAAGTCAATGGCAACTCAGGTTAAACCATTTAAGCTTTAGATAAAATATGGCCTCTCGTTAGAGAACATTAAGGAGATCATCCCTATAAACTCTTGCTATTTTTCAATAGATACATTAGAAGGATATTAACTCTTTGCCGGAACATCCGGCTTGTATTAGGCATGGGGTCTAGTATGATTAGCCATAAGGAGTAAAAAAATGGCGTTTTATGAAACGGTCTTTATTGCGCGCCAAGATCTCTCAGCTGCTCAAGTTGAGGCTCTTGCGACAAATTTAACAGACATATTAAAAAAAGGCGAAGGTGACGTCACAAAAACTGAGTTTTGTGGTCTCCGCTCACTTGCCTATAGCATTAATAAAAATCGTAAAGGACACTACGTTCTTTTTAATATTGAAGCACCTTCTGCTGCCGTTCAAGAAATGGAAAGGCAGATGCGGATCAATGAAGATATTCTTAGGTTTCTTACTATCAAAGTTGAAGAACTTGACCCTGAGCCTTCAGCATTGATGCAAAGCAAGCAGCATCGTGAGAAAAAGTATGAGTCTTTCGAGGATCGCGATCCCTATAGGCCATACGAATCCAAAACAGAATCTGAAGGAGAAGATGAATGAGCGCCGTCCCAACCGCACGCAAGTCCTTTTTTCGCAGAAGAAAGACCTGCCCTTTTTCAGGCCCCGAAGGACTTAAAATCGATTATAAAGATGTAAAACTTTTACAAAAGTTTACAACTGAACGTGGAAAAATCATTCCTAGTCGTATTACTGCTGTTTCACAAAAAAAGCAAAGAGAACTAGCGCAGGCTATCAAGCGCGCTCGTTTCCTTGCCTTAATGCCTTATGTGGTCGATTAAGAGGAAATGAAACAGCAAAACTTAATTATATACAGTATCCTGGGTGGCATAAGTAGTGCCGCCCTTTCTCTTTTGCACCTTTTTCCAATTCCTGGCCTCCTCTTACTTTCATACTTGGCCCCCTTGCCCCTATTCCTTATTGGGTTAGGCGTTGGTTTACGACCTCTCTATGGCGCAACCTTGATTGCTACAATTCTAACCCTCGCATTGGAAGGCCCAGTCCTTAGTGCTGAGTTTCTCATTAGTGCCAGCCTTGGACCCGTGCTCCTCTCAAACAGAGCGCTTTTGCACCGAACAAATTCCAAAGGCAAGACATCTTGGTACCCGGGGGCCTTATTATTGAGAGATTTAACACTTGCCTCGGGCTTAATGATGGCCGTGGGGGTTGTTGCATACTACTACTTTACCCAAACAACAGATATACATACGCTCATAAAAAATCTCCTTGAGACCTTTGATCCCCAAAACCATATCAAAAATGGCGAACAATTGTTGCTCTCTTTGTTCCCTCTGTTGCCCGGTTTTTTCGCATTTTCTTGGGCTGTTATGACGATCATCAATGGCACGTTAGCTCAGGGATTACTCGTTCGTTTTGGCTTTAATCTTCGCCCTTCCCCAAAATTGAGCGAGCTCATAGCACCAAAAAGCTTTTTGATTGCCCTAAGCCTCTCCCTCATATTCTCGTTTATAGGGCTTGATACTTTGCAATCTCTGGGCAGAAACGCCTGCTTTGTTTTAATCCTTCCCTATTTCCTCATTGGCCTGGGCCTTGTTCACCAATGGATTAATAAGCTTGCATATGCCTCTCTCATCCTTGCTGTTTTTTATCTCTCCCTCTTCCTCCTTTTCTGGCCAGCCATTGGGGTAGTTTTACTGGGAATTCTCAAACCATGGATTGAGAGCAAGAAGAAAAAATAAAATACATTCTTGAACTTTTGATGATCTTATCTTAAATATAATATATAAAGTAATTTTCAAGGAAATTTTTTATGAAAACATATTTTCTACAAATATTATTTTTGACTACTTTCTTTGCAAGTGCTGTGCTGCAAAACATTAATGTTTCTGCTGTTACTGAAGATGAAGATTTCCCTCGAATTCCAAGGTCTGCTGCAACTTACCAGGTTATACCTCATAATGCCCATCTCGAACGAGAAGGAAGTCGAACAGAAAGCGAACCAAAACAAACAGATCTAAAATCTAGAAGGCAACCATCAGTTTGGGACTTTACATTTGAAAAAATTAGCCAAATAGGCACAGGGCGCTCTGATTTAGAGGATTACCAAAAGCTTATGCTGCTCATGGAAGCTATTTCAAAATACAAACCTTCACCTGACCCCCAACCTGAATTATTTCATATAGCAAGCTCTTTTGCTCAAAGATCTTTCGATCAGGCTTGCTATTGGAGTAGATACTCATTCAAATTGACATTTGTCTTATTGGAGTGTTTTGTTGCATGGCATATCTTAACAAACCAAATGAGTTATTGGGACAAATCAAACTAAGTTTTCTATACTCTGATCCTGTACTCACAATTAACAGTTATAGATTTTCTTTAGACTTAGCTGATAATGAAAAAGAAACTGTAAAAATAATTCTATTGCAATATTGATTTTAATGCCTTTAGTAGAAGAAAATGGATTTTTTATGGGAACGCAAATGAAACATATTTCTTTTTTTATTACGTGTTTACTCGTCGTAGTTATTTTTTCAAGTTTTGGACAAGCGGTCAATTTTCGCGACTTATTTCATAATCCCTGGAGTTCTTCAATACGTACAAGGGTTTTAAGGGAGCGGGAAGAAAATGAAGAAAATATTCGTGCGATGGCTAATAGAGCTCTGGAAGATGTAAGAGAGGCTGAGCGTCTTTTGCAGTCAAGTCATCCAGAAATGGAAGCATACCATAGGCAGGTAGATCAAGCGCATGAGGGTTGGATAAGCTTTGTACAATACATAGATCAAGTTGCATCTAAGCTCCGAGCAGAAGGCTTGGGAGGCACCCATACGGAGATAGCAGAGAGAATTAATACTGAAAATCCCGATAGAATGTATACTCTTCAAAAAACTGCAATGAATCTTCACACTCAATTTGGTACTTCAATGAACGCTGTTGTTCTAGGAATTACAGACGTGCGAATTGATGATTCAGCCAGCTTACGAGCACTTCATTTTATTGATTATGTATTTCAAGATGAAGAGCTGGTAAAAAATTTCAAAAGGCGAGCACTTTTTGAAGAATTCGGCACAGCTCAATACTACCTTACACATATTATGCTAAAAATTCCTGGATATGAAAAGTACTTACAAATTTCTTGCTCCTATCCGTTAATAAAATTCCTACCTAGTTTTGTCTCTGCTCTTTTTATCGCTTGGCTCACAGTCATTATGCTCTAAATGCTTTTTCTTCCTCTTAAAACTAACAGTTGTAGAATCGACTAAAACTTGATAAAAATGAGAAAATTCATACATCTCAGGAGCTAGATAATGGAAGTTATTTTACTACAACGCGTTGAAAAACTTGGAAAAATGGGAGATGTTGTCACTGTTCGCCCAGGGTACGCACGTAATTTCTTGTTGCCCAAAAAAGTTGCTCTTCGTGCAACAAAAGAAAACATGGACCATTTTAACAAGGAAAAGGAAGCCCTCGAAGCTGTCAACGACAAGCATAAAAAAGAAGCTGAAAAGATTGCAAAAAGCCTTGAAGGTACATCTGTTACATTGATTCGCCAAGCCAGTGAAAGTGGGCAACTTTATGGATCCGTCAGTCCTCGTGATATTGCTGATGCATGTGATCAGGAAACTGTGATAAAAAGTAGCATTCGCATTGACCACCCGATTAAAACAGTTGGGATTCATGGCGTTCGGGTGCAACTCCATCCTGAAGTTTCCGTTATTCTATCAGTAAACGTCGCTAAATCAGAAGATGAAGCGAAAGTCCAAGAAGAAACAATTGAAGAAATTACCCATACATCTGAGGAAGCGTAAAGGCTGCGATTTTATTCGCAGCTCCTATTTAACAGCCTACTTCAGGAGAAGGTCCTATGAGTACAGATTTGGTCCCACAAGCTGATCCTTTATCAACTTCTCTGGTATCAAATGAATCATTAAGCCGACTGCCTCCCCACAGTTTGGAAGCTGAACAAGCCCTTCTCGGAGCACTTCTTCATAATAACTTGGCATTTGAACAAGTCTCTGAATTCCTTCGGCCTGAACACTTTTCTGACCCAACGCATACCCGAATTTTCGAAGCCATCAGTAACCTTATTAGTCGAGGACATATTGCTGACCCGATCACATTAAAAGAGTATTTTGATAAGGACGACGCTCTTTCTGAAGTCGGCGGAGGAAAATATTTAGCTGAGTTGGCTGCATCGGTCATTTCTATCATAAACACCGAAAACTACGGCCGAAAAATCTACGACTTTTATCTTCGTCGTCAGCTCATTGACATTGGTGAGGGAATCGTTAACGAAGCACATACTTTTGATTTGGACATTGAAGCCACCCAACAAATTGAAATTGCTGAGAAAAAACTTTTTGATCTCTCGACCGTGGGAACTCAAGAAAAAGGGTTACAAACCTTTTCATCATCCCTTAAAGAAGCACTTGTCAGCGCAGAAGTAGCTTATAAAAGAGATAGCCATGTTGTTGGGATTACCTCTGGCTTTAAAAAACTTGATGAATGCCTGGGTGGATTTCACCCCTCTGACCTCATCATCGTTGCCGGGCGACCTTCCATGGGTAAAACGGCATTGGGAACAAACTTTGCTTTTAACGCAGCCCTGAATTGCATCGAGAAAAAAGAAGGAGGACCAGTTGCTTTCTTCTCTCTCGAAATGTCCGCTGAACAGCTAGCTAATCGTATCCTTGGCCAAGAGTCAGGACTTTCATCTGACCTCATCCGCAGAGGGGATATAGGAAAATCTGATTTTCCGCGTCTGGTCGAGGCTTCTAATCGCATCAATTCTTTGCCTCTTTTTATTGACGATACACCGGGTATTTCAGTTCCTGCACTCCGCACAAGAGCTCGCCGCCTCAAAAGGCAAGAAGGCCTTGGCATGATTCTTATTGACTACCTTCAGCTTATGACAAGTCCAGGACGACGCTCAGCTGAAAATCGCGTTCTTGAAATTTCTGAAATCACACGAGGACTCAAGGCTCTTGCAAAAGAGCTTAATGTCCCTGTCATTGCCTTGTCCCAGCTTTCACGTACTGTTGAGCAAAGGGATGACAAGCGCCCCCAACTTGCAGACCTCAGGGAATCAGGATCCATCGAGCAAGACGCCGACGTCGTGATGTTTGTTTATCGTGAAGAGTATTACATGGCTCGAAAAAAACCTACAGGAAACGATGAAAAAATTGCTGAGTGGGAAAGAGCCATGCAATCGATTCAAAACACAGCTGAGGTTATTATTGGTAAACAAAGGCACGGCCCCATCGGGACAGTTAATCTGCACTTCGAAGGCAGGCTTACCAAGTTCTCTGACCTGGCTGATAATCACTATTTAGCGGTGAATTATGCCTAGTGGACCGGCCTTTCCTTATCCTCCGTCCCTTTCCCTTGCAGCTATTGTTGACTTAGATGCCCTGGCTCATAATTATCAACTCATCTGCAAAAGCCTAAAGAAGGGAACGTTGTGCGGTTCCGTTCTAAAAGCGAACGCCTATGGAATGGGCCTTAAAGAAGTTGCAGAAAGACTTTATTATGAAGGCTGCCAACATTTTTTCGTCGCACACCTGACTGAGGCCATTGAATTAAAACACTATGTTGGAGAGAAATGTTCCATTTATGTGCTCAACGGCCTTCGCTATGGAGACGAAAAAGTATACATTCACTATGGTCTCATTCCTGTCCTTAGTGATCTTTCCCAACTACAAGCTTGGAATTTCTTTGGAAAAGCGAAAAACCAATGCCTTAAAGCTGCCCTCCATTTTGATACGGGAATGTCGCGCACAGGAATTTCACCCTTACATGTTAAAAATATAGAGCTTTCAGACATTTCTCACACTGAAATATGTTGCGTTATGAGCCACCTCGCTTGTTCCTATAATTCTTCACACCCAATGAATGAATCACAACGAAAAGCCTTTGAAGAAATTTGCAAACGTTTCCCTTTTGCTCTCGCGAGTTTAAGCAATAGCGGAGGCATTTTCTTGGAGAAGAAATATCATTATGGGCTTGTCAGGCCTGGGCTTGCTCTTACCGGCTACAAACATCAATGCTTTTCATTAAAGAAGCTTCGACCGGTCATGAAAGCTTTTGCCCAAATACTGCAGATATATGACTTACCGAGAGGAGAATCCGTTGGTTATGATGCATCGTTTATTGCGTCAAGAGCTTCTCGAATCGCAACCATTGGTGTAGGTTATGCAGATGGCTATTCAAGAGCTCTGAGTAATTGTGGTGAAGTTTTTTATAAAGGACAACACGCTCCTGTCGTGGGGAAAGTATCAATGGATTTACTAAATATTGATATTACAGACATTCCCCCAGAATTTTGTCATATTGGTGATTGGGTGGAGCTCTTTGGAGACAACATCCCTGTAGAAAAACTCGCAGAAAAAGCTGGCACGATTCCATGGGAAATTTTAACTCAAGTAGGACCACGCTACGAGCGTTTTTATCTGAATAAACACAACGAACAAGAGGTTGCATAATGGTTTGGGCATTGGAAAATATTGGCCGCGTATTCCTTAACTTTTTAGCTGCAACTGGCCGTCTTACCCTGTTCTTGAATACATCACTCACACAAGGGCTTAGACCCCCTTATTACTTTCAACAAACGCTTCGTCAATTTTGGGAAATCGGATACTTATCTCTTCCTGTTGTTGGGTTAACAGCCTTTTTCACAGGTATGGTTCTCGCCCTTCAAAGTTACACAGGCTTCTCACGCTTTAATGCTGAAAATGCAATTGCCAGCGTAATTGTCCTTTCAATGACACGAGAATTAGGGCCTGTGCTAGCTGGGCTAATGATCTCGGGTCGTATTGGCGCTGCCATGGCTGCAGAAATAGGAACCATGCGCGTGACAGAGCAAATTGATGCCCTTATCACCCTTTCGACCAACCCTAGAAAATACCTCGTCTTCCCTCGTCTTTTGGCAGGTGTTCTCATGCTCCCGCTTCTTGTATTGATTGCTGACACGGTTGGCGTTTTCGGCGGGTACATCGTCAGTATTTATAGACTTGGCTTTAACCCTGCTTCTTATATCAAACAAACCCTTGATTTCATGCAGTTTGGAGACGTTACGTCTGGACTTATAAAAGCTTCTGTTTTTGGATTTCTTATTTCACTTATGGGATGTTACCATGGGTTTAATTCAAAGGGTGGAGCAGAGGGTGTTGGAAAAGCAACAACTTATGCTGTTGTCTCTTCCTCAATCCTCATTCTTGTGGCAAATTACTTTTTAACAGCGTTTCTCTTCTCATAAGGCTAACCATGGCACCAAAGTTTGAAATAAAAAATCTTCGAAAAAGTTTTGGAAACAAGCATGTACTGCAAGGCGTTGATCTCAAGATTATGCCCGACGAATCCGTTGTTATTATCGGTGGATCAGGAACAGGGAAATCAGTTCTTTTGAAATGCCTCCTGGGTTTAATAAAAGCTGATTCAGGTATCATAAAAATGAACGGTTCAAATATTATTGGTGAATCTGCTAAACAAAATGAATCACGGCTCGAAAATATCGGTGTTGTTTTCCAGGGATCAGCCTTATTTGATAGTTTGTCCGTATGGGAGAATGTTGCCTTTCGCCTTATTAATGCTCAAAGAATGGACCGGAAAAGTGCAAAGGAAATCGCTTTGCAAAAACTTTTAAGCGTAGGTTTAAACGAACGCGTTGCTGAACTATCCCCAGCTGAAATTTCAGGAGGAATGCAGCGCCGCGTTGCCCTTGCTCGTGCAATTGCAACTCAACCCAACATTCTCTTTTTTGACGAACCCACAGCAGGCCTTGACCCTATTTTTAGTTCCGTCATCAATGATCTCATTAACCGATGCGTTAAGGACATCGGTGGAACAGCAATCACGATTACCCATGACATGAATAGTGCGCGCAAAATTGGTGACCGCATCGCTATGCTTTATGATGGTAAAATTATTTGGTGTGGACCTTCAGGTGAAATTGATAAGTGCGATAATCCCTATGTACAACAGTTTATCAATGGTCGCGCAAAGGGGCCTATCCAACTAGAAACTGACGTAAAAAATGTAGCCTAATGAGCAAATCAACAACCCACTACGTATGCCAATCTTGTGGAAGTTGCTTTCCAAAATGGTCAGGAAAGTGCGAGGAGTGCCAAAGTTGGAATACGCTTGTGGAAGAAGCAACCGTTGAGCCCTTTCGTAAAAGCAAATCTTCGAACACATCGGCACAAAAAGTTGATTTCTCAACTCTGGAAGATGCTTCAGAGCCTCTTCCACGCCTCCTCTCTGGCATTGAAGAATTTGATAGAGTTTGTGGTGGAGGATTAGTCCCTGGTTCTGTCCTTCTTGTTGGAGGCGATCCGGGCATTGGCAAGTCAACGCTCATGCTGCAAGTTGCTGCCGTCATCAGTTCAAAAGCCTCCTGCGCCTATATTTCAGGTGAAGAAGCCGCCGACCAAGTTCGTCTTCGTGCTAAGCGCCTGCATGTTTCTTCATCCCCAGTTCAACTCGCTACAACAACCCATATCGGTGACATTCTCAAATCCCTACACAATGGTCCGAAGGTAGCCGTTATTGATTCAATCCAAACCATGTATACGGACTCACTGGATGCAGCTCCTGGAACAGTATCCCAAGTCCGAGCAAGCGCCCATGAGCTTATTCGGTTTGCAAAGAAATATGGTGTGACAATTATCATTGTCGGACATGTTACTAAAGAAGGACTGATCGCTGGTCCGCGTGTTCTAGAGCATATGGTCGACACCGTTCTCTATTTTGAAGGTGAACGCGGGCATCATTTTCGTATCCTAAGATCGGTTAAAAACCGATTTGGTCCCACCGATGAAATTGGTGTCTTTGAAATGACCGATAAAGGATTACAAGAAGTTTCAAACCCATCCTCCCTTTTTCTTCCCGATCGGAATGAGGACGTTACAGGTTCCTGTGTATTTGCTGGAATTGAAGGCACACGACCGCTGCTCGTTGAAATCCAGAGCCTCATTTCCCCTTCTTCCTTGGCAACACCACGGCGCGCTGTAGTGGGATGGGATTCAGCTCGTCTTTCTATGATCTTAGCTGTCTTAGAAACACGGTGCGGTTTAGGGTGCGGAAACCGAGATGTGTTTTTAAATGTGGCAGGCGGGCTTAAAGTATCCGAGCCAGCAGCTGACCTTGCAGTTGCGGCCTCTATTCTGTCATCCATGGCCAACGCCCCCCTCCCGAATGATGCTGTTTTTTTTGGAGAAATTGGACTATCCGGCGAGATTCGCCCCACGAGCCAGCAGGAAGCCCGGCTTAAAGAAGCTGCCAAGCTCGGATTCAAAACGGCATATATCCCAAAATCCAAAAAACCTATATCAATGCCAGATCTTACAATTGTTTCCCTTGCGCATATCGCAGAACTCGCTCATTATCTTGATGCTAAACCTGCACAACGTAAGTCTTATGGAGCTTAAAAATGGTCGGTGAGCCTTTTAATATTGTAGATCTAGCGATTCTAGTCATTCTCGGCACATCTATTCTCATTGGCGTTTTTCGGGGCGCAACACGTGAAGTCCTTGGAATTGCTGCTTGGATTGGTACTTTTATTGTTGTTTTTTATGGCCTCCCCCTTTTACGGCCTCTTGGCTATCAATATATTGAAAATCAACAAATTGCTGATCTGGTCATCGCCATTCTTCTAATTATTGTTTCACTGGCTGTTTTTATTCTCATCAGCAGGCTTATTTCATCATGCGTTAAAGAAAGTATATTTGGTGGACTTGATCGGACGCTCGGCCTGATTTTTGGGCTTATACGCGGCGCCATTGTGATCTGCCTTATTTATGCTCTCCTCCTCTTTTTCTTCTCAGCTAACGAAATCCCTGAAGCCATCAAAAAAGCTCGGTTTACGCCTTGGGTTATGCAAGGCGTAAATATGTTAAGGACGATCATTCCGAAGGACTATCTCCCCAAAGACCTAAAACAAGATGTAACGATTAATCCCTTAGATGCGAAAGATTTTATCCAGAATAGTTTGCCAACAATTGAACAAACCGTGAAAAATTTATCAACACTTAAGCCCACTTCACCCGAGCGCGAAAGCCAAGGCCAGCAACTTGAAAACCTCATCGAAAAAAATGACCCAACGGCTGCAGAATAAAATTGCTTTGATTACGGGTGCTTCCCGCGGCATCGGGGCAGCCGTTGCCAAACGATTCGCGCAAGAAGGAGCAAAGCTTATTCTCGTCGCACGATCTAGTGAGGAGCTCGAAAAAATCGATGACGAAGTTCAAAAGTATGGAGAACCAGCAACTCTAGTTCCCTTCGATCTCACTGATCTTCCACGTATAGATGACCTTGCCAAATCTGTTGCAGAACGGTTTGGAAAGCTGGATATCCTCGTTGGAAATGCTGCGATTCTCGGAGGGCTTACCCCAATGAGTCATATCGCGCCGAGTATGTGGCACAAAGTCATGACTGTTAATCTGCATGCAAACTGGCATTTCCTGCGCGCTTTTCAGCCGCTTCTCATTGAAGCCAAAGACGCCCGACTCATCTTTGTCACTTCAGGAATTACAACCCATCCAACACCGTACTGGGGAGCCTATGCGGTCAGTAAAACAGCTCTTGAGGCTACGGTAAAGATCTATGCGCAAGAAGTGAAACATACGGCTTTCAAGGTTAATTTGATTGACCCAGGCACGGTTCGAACGGCGATGCGCGCCGAGGCCATGCCAGGCGAAGATCCTCTGACTCTCCCCGCACCGGAAGAAATTACGGAAGCCTTTGTCCGCTTAGCGGAACATGATTGCCCTTGGCATGGAGAAGTGGTTAAAGCAAAATCTTTATAAGCTAATCGTACTTGGCGTATGTTCCAACGCATCAAAGCTGACTTGGGGGATTTTCATTAACTATATCCCAAGAGTCGGATTTTAAAACTTCCTTACACACTGCGACCCGATCACCTGGCCGAATGTCAAATAAGCCACAGAATACATTCAGACAATTCACCAAATTTGTTTGCCTTTTGACAAACTTCATCATAGAACCCATCAGCATTTTTCTTTCTTCAGGATCTGGCATTTCCTTCAACAAGTGATACACAACATTTAAATACCCTAATTCATCCTCATCCTTACCACGTGGGGATTGGCTTAATAAACGCTTAGCTTGGGTATAAACCTCATCTGCCTGATATCCATGAAAATCGTTTGCAAATGAAACACTCATAACTTTCTTCGGAACTCCATTGCGGGCGTTTTCTTTCTCCATTGCTTCAGAGGGAAACGTTTCATAGAACAAAACTGTAAGGCACAGTATGACGAGGCGCATCTTTATAGTTCCCTTATACATTGTCTCTAGTAGAATATTATATTTAGTTTCTACTTACAATACAAAGTATATAGGGCATGAAAGGGCTCTTACTTCCCAGTTTCTTGATATGCTCTTACACGCTGAATTATCTCATTCGCAGGTGTTTCATGATTAAAGTGCCCACAATACTGACCGTCTTTGCCCATGAGATAAATAAGAGAAGAGTGGTCTACGATATAATCATTATCATCTGGTTTATCAGAAGCTTTTGCAGCATAGACACGATAAGCTTTTTTGGCTTGATCAACCTGTTCACGTGTTCCCGTCAACATAATGAAGTCTTTATGAAAGAGTTGGCCATAAGACTTGAGTGCTTCTGGTGTATCACGCTCTGGATCAACAGTTACAAATACAGGTTGTACGACCCGACTTCCCCCAAGAGCATTCATAGCCTCCGTCATATGTGAAAGCGCCATTGGGCAAATATCAGGACAAAAAGTATAGCCGAAATATATAAGCATAGCCTTGCCTTTAAAATCGGTATCTTTCAACACTTTTCCATTCCCGTACACAAGCTCAAACGCGCCACCTATAGTGGGTAACCCATCCTCAACCTCATAGGTATCTTTCGCTGTAGCTACAGTTTTATGGGACTTGTCCGTCTGTACGATTCCGAGAATTGCAAATAAAAGCACACTGAGGCCGATAACTCCAACAGTTAAAAGATTACGCTTACGTCGATCCATGCTCACTCCGGTTTTAAGATATGAAAGTATGCCATGATGTTTTGAAAAGTTAAAGCCTTAGAAAAATATCTACAAAAAAAATAAACTATTGATAAAAACCATTCAATTATGTTATGGGGTATTTTGATAAATTTGATTTGTTATTATGTATATAAAATAT